>NZ_JBYTDL010000002.1:0-427378 GCF_058791335.1 Lysinibacillus sp. EB271-A1-10B | reverse complement strand
TACGATTAATGCGTAAATTCAATCTATATTCGAAAGTAAGACGTGCAAACCCTTATCGAAATCTTGCCAAAGCTACAAAAATCCATCGTCAAGTACCTAATCATCTAAATCGTAATTTTCATCAAACAGAGCCAGGCAAAGTGTTTTTAACAGATATTACGTATTTACAATATCGTGGCGGACAAACAGCGTATCTATCGTGTATAAAGGATGTTGCAACACGAGAAATCGTTGCATATGAGGTATCGACAAGTTTACGCATGGAGTTTGTTTATCGTACGCTAAAGAAATTAGAAGAACATATCAATGACAATTTACATCCTGAAGCGATGATTCATTCAGATCAAGGTTTCCACTATACACACCCAGCATTTCAAAAATGCGTCAAAGAAATGGGATTACTTCAGTCAATGTCTCGCCGAGGAAACTGCCTAGATAATTCGCCAATGGAGTCATTCTTTGGGCATTTTAAAGATGAAATAGAATATAAAGAAGCTGGAAGCTTATCAGAATTAAAATATATGATAGATGATTATATGGAGCACTACAACAATACAAGAAAGCAATGGACGTTAAAAAAAATGACTCCGGCAGCATACCGAAGTCATTTAATCGCTGTTTAATGTAGCAAATGGTCTTTTATTAAACTGTCTACTTTATAGGGTTCAGTTCAAAAATTTCGTACAGGGCTTCTTTTTTATACTGTCTGTATTAGCTTAATCATAATTTCATAGCTAAAAAAGACTGAAAGTATTGTTAACAACATAAACACTACCTTTTCAGCTTTACTACCCGTTTTTGTAGTAATGGGTAGACGCACTGAAATGGAAACTGGGAAGAACAGTTTAACACCCTTCTTCGTCCCCATATCAAGAAGTATATGACTGGCCATCCCTAATAAAATACCTAGTGAAATGGATTTGTAAGGTATAAATGTATGTAGTAGCATTCCAACTAGAAATAAAAAAAGCAAACTATGTGTAAAGGAACGATGTCCAAACATAGTATTGACAATCTTTGAAATAATGGGAAGCTTCCTCCCAATTTTACTGCCGCCATGGCAAATATCTGGAAGTAATGCACCGATAACTCCTGCTCCTACTAAAACAAGAGGATTATCATTAGAAATTTGTGCAAAAGCAAGGCTTGCCGTGATGCCTCCGATAATATGTGTATTCCCTTGCATATTTACTTCCACTCCTTATGTCTCTATATTTTTACCTTTCTTAATTTATCACACCCCAGCCCAAAAGGGAACATATATTCCGAACAAACAATCCCCCTTTTTTATATTTACTCGTAAAAAACTCTCATAAAAATCAGAAACATTTCACGTTCTTATTGTATATATAAGATGATTAGAGATAAAAATGAGTATTGGAGGTTATATATGAAATCTATCAAAGGAATTTTGTTTATTATACTAATAATGAGTAGTAGTGCTTACCTGTGGTATTTTGCTACACCTATAGAACCTATCCATGCTATTAACAGGCTTAGTCATATCATTGGAGGCATGGCCATTACAGGCTTCTTTCTTGTCTTCTTTTTAGCAACAAGAATAAAAATTTTTGAGCGTTGGTTCTATGGGCTAGAGAATGTTTATTTTTATCATAAATATTTAGCAATATTTTCACTAGTATTGGTGATTATCCATGGGCAATTACAAGATCTAGTCCCCCGCTTCGATAAAGTAGAAAGAACTTCATTCAGTGAATTTGCGAAAGAACTAGGGTCACTTGGCCAATATGGGTTCATTGCGCTTATTTTAATTGCACTTTTAGCTAAATTTCTAAAATATGAACATTGGCGGATCTTTCATCGGTTATTGCTTATCCCTTATACATTTGGAATTTATCATGCTTATTTTTCAAGCAGATACGATTTATTACAGCCTACACCTTTAGGAATTTTCACCGTAATAACGGCTACTATTGGATTTATGTCAGCATTATATATGTTGACGATGTATCAGGATATGTTTTTTAAATATAATGGCAACATTACGGGGATCAAAAAATTGGGGCCAAATGTTATTGAGCTGGAACTCACACTTGATAAAACATTACCGTATCGACATGGACAATTTATTTTTATCAAGATTTTGCAAGATGGCATAGAAAAGGCGCCTCATCCATTTTCTATTTCAGGTGGCGATGAAAAAAAAGTATTTATCTCTATGAAGGTACTTGGTGATTTCACAAAAAAAGTATATGATTCCGTGCAACTGAACACACCAGTCACACTTGATGGTCCATATGGTCATTTTAATTTTGAAAATGCCTCACAACAACAAGTTTGGATAGCAGGTGGCATAGGCATTACTCCATTTTTATCTTATTTGCAATCACAGCCCGTCGATCGTAATATCGAGTTATTTTACACTTATCATGGCGAAGACAACGCAATCTATAAGGAATTTTTACAGGAGTATGCACAAACAAATCAACAATTTAGCGTGAATTTTATTGATACTGCCCAAATGGACAGGCTTTCTTTTGAAAATATTTCAGTGCCCGCGCATACGAGTATTTTTATGTGTGGCCCCCAAAAGATGCTTAAACGTTTTGCAAAGCAATTGAAAACCTGCAATAAAGATCTAAGCATTCACTTCGAAGCATTTAAATTTAAGTAATTAATCAATGTCCGGAATCGGCTTTGTGCTTAGGCCTACACGAGGGCCGACACGATGTCGGTCATTTCGGTAATGCCACAGGACGTGGCATTTTTACCGATGCAGGTCAGTTAGCCGTTATCGCATGGATGCGATGATTTTAGGCTAACATCCTAAGTGAACTCCTTTCCGATTCCGTGACATCCGCCGGAGGCTTTAGGCCAACACGATGTTGGTCACTCAGCCGTTGCCACAGGGCGTGGCGTTCTTAGACTGAGTTCCACTATTTCAGCAGATGTTTGGATACCCGCTAAAAGAAGTCAAAACTCTCTAATTCGAGCAATTTACTTGGAATATTAAAAAGGATATCGTATAGTAAAAATCTCATCAAATTTAAAGGAGATTTTTTAACATGACTACAACTAAAAGTTATTTAAATAAAGTAATGCACGATCGTAAATCTGTTCGTAAATATGAGGCAAATTTTAAAATTCCACAATCTGAATTAGAGGACTTGCTTGTTGAGGCAACAACCGCTCCATCATCAAGCAATTTACAACCTTGGCGCTTTTTAGTCATCCAAGATGAAGCAGTAAAAAAAGAACTACGTTTGATTGCTAATAACCAGGAGCAAGTTGAAACTGCTTCTGCCATCATTGCGGTATTAGGCGATACTGAAATGTACAATAATGTAGAAGAAGTCTATACAAAAAATTTCGAACTTGGCTATATGGATGAAGCAACATCGAATATGATGATTGAAAATTCATTAAAGCTTTATTCAAACCTTCCTAAAGAGGTTCTAAAAAATATTGCTACATTTGATGCAGGCTTAATTTCTATGCAAATCATGCTTTTAGCAAAAGATATGGGCTATGATACAGTACCAATGGGTGGCTTCAATAAAGAGGCTTTTGCGAAACACTTCGAATTAACAGATAATCTAGTGCCAATCGTCTTAATCGCCATCGGAAAAGCAGCAGCACCAGCTTACGGCTCATCTCGTTTAGCGTTAAATGACATTGCCAAATTCATTTAAGACTATACAAAATGTTCTTTTTAGAATAAATATGATACACTGACTATAGAATAAAAAAGACTGGATGCGTTAACATCCAGCCAAAAGCAACAATCATGCCGCAACCATAGCGGCTGACCAAGTGAAAGTTATAGCAATCGCCACCTTACTTAGCCGGCAGGGTGGCTATTTCTTTTTATTTTGAGAGACAATAATGCTAAGCATCAGTGTAAGTACTGCAATTAGCAAAATGCTACTTTGTACAATCAAACTGAATGCTTCAAATACTGTCATCCGCCTCACCCCCTTTCAAAAGGGAGTTCAGCCGCCACCTGCTTTATGAATTGTTGCTATTGATAGTCTACCAATTTTTTGAAATATATTCTACGGAAAATCCTCAGAAGATTTATGTTTTCCTCGCAGATAGTCAGGAAAGGCTATATTCTCATTTGCCGCTTCAGGAGCACGAATCCCGACTTACGTTGTGCCTAATAAACACGAAAAGATTCCTTTGTTATTCTGACAATTTAGCTAACGACTCTTTCAAAAGCTGCAGTTCGGGCATTGATAACGTAACACCCTTTCCCATCTTTGTATGATCCTCCGACCAATCTCTAATATCGTATTTCGGTTCACGATCATTCCAACTAATTAAATTCAATTCTTTTTTCCAGCCTTTATTGCCCTCCGATAACACCGCAATCGTTTCAATAATTTCGTACTTAATTTCTGCCATATGTATTCCTCCTTAATGCATCTGTAATAAGAACTATATCTTGAAATAATAGGATTATCAAACGTGACAAAGCATGAAATAATGGAATTGTATAGAAATTAGATCGCGAAATCTGGACTTTTCTATGGTCTTCCTTAAAGTAATCAAATTATTACTTCAATTTGTGTACTTTCTTTGGTTTCTATACTTCAAGTACTAATGGCAACAACCTTCCCAATTTAGTCTTTGCCCCATTGAAATTCCTTCAATGCTCATAAAAAAAGATAACGCCTGCACGATACAGTCATCATCTTTTTTAAGTTACCTAAAGCGTATTGTCTTTTACAAAGGACACAAATTATATTATTGTTAGTTTTTCTTTTTATTATTTTGTAGGAATCATTTCAATTTGATCAACAATGAATTCATTCTTGGCACTATCGAATTTATATGTGATGTTGAAATCACCTCCATATACTGGAGATACTCCTACAGACCCAGGCATATTTAATTTTATTTTTTGATTTTCCAATGTATAAACAACTACACCGCCGAAAGCAAGTTCATCTTGATCTAGATTTGGCGCTGGATCAAAATCATAATCAAATTTAGATTCTTTTCCTTGCGCTGTAGCTGTAATCGTTAATGTACCATCATTATTTTTAACAACTTTTGATCTAATTTCATTAGCCACAATGTCTTCATAACTTTGTACTTTAAACTCTGATAAATCCTCAACATTAATAACATGAATATCATAGTTATCTAATCCTGTTCCTCGTCCAGTTTGGATTATAACTACGGCTTCTTCCTTATCATCATTTGTAAGATCTGTATAGAAAAGCTGGGGTTTAGTTCCTGTATTAGGGATTTCCCAATCAAAGTTTTTTCGTTTACCATCAATATCCAAAACTACGCTTTTTATTTCATTGTTTTCTTCATTAAGTGCGTAAAGTTTAACTTTTTTATCATCTGAAGTCTCAATCAACTTTTCATCTTTCTGTTGCTCCGACTGCGTTGTTTCCTGTTCACCAGAAGCCTTTACTGTACTTGCTGTTGACTTATCTAAACTGCATCCAGATAGTGTAAAAATACTCAACAACATCAATATTCCAATTTCTTTTTTCAATTTCTATGCGCCCCTTCCGCCTATTATTTTACACGTGCTACATGCAATATAACATGTACTCTCTTCTACTGTAAAATAAAGGATAAAAACAACATTCATTTTTAAAATAACATCACCGAAGGCTTTAGGACAACAGATATTCTTTTGTGCTAAAGCCTAGTTCCAACGTAGCGGCAGCAACATTACTACCGAACTAGGAAGTAACGACAAGGCTAAGCCATCCTTTGTCATTACTTCCTTTTTTGGTTCAATCACTAATTCATGGTTTGTCTTATAATCCGGTAGCAAAAACACATTATTATTATCAAATATAATTCCAAGAAAATAATATAAATATGTTTTTACCATTAAGTTCCGGATATTTTTAACTGTAGATTTATTACTTTAGCACTGTTATCATAAAAAAGTATTTTTTAGAAAGGAGGTTATCTTGTGTACGATTCTTATTATTACGATGATTTTGATGCGGCTCTCGGAGGTATATTTATCATTATTATGTTAATTGGGCTTGTGCTGAGTATTGTAAGCTATGTTATTAGTTCACTCATTTATTATAAGGCTTCAAAAATAAATGGTTTTAGCGATTTAGCTTATATTGCATGGATTCCAATTATTAACGTTTATAGCCTTTTCCTATTAACTGCAAAGGGTGAAGATAACGCAACTGTCCGTGGTGCAGCGAAAAAGAATGCTCTTATTTACGTTGGATTAATAATTGTTTCATTTGTTCCGCTTATAGGTATTATTGCTTCATTAGGTCTTTTGGGCTTTACTTTATATTTCACTTATCGTCTCTTCTATCGTTGGACTGGTGAAACTGGCAAAGCTATACTTTATATCATTTTATCATTCATTACATTCGGACTATTCTATTATATTTACGGCTTAATGAAAATGAATAAACCTTTCGTTGCATAAATACATATGCAAGTACAAAAACCTCTTTACACCTTTAAAAGGGTATAAGAGGTTTTGAACTTATTTTTACTATAGAATCTCCTGATTTTTAGGGAAGACCTTATCTCACGTTTTAACTTTTGAATTTTTGATTCCTCTATCCTACCATTGTAGTTATTCGAAATTACTTGAGAAATCATTGTATATTGTTCTCCATTCACAATAACTTTGCCTCCAGGCTGACTAACAGTACCGTTTGGAAAACCGTTACATCCACTCAAAAGAGGTACAATCAAAATGGATAAAATTATTTTTTTCATTCCAATCACCCCTATAAATAAAATTATAGAATCGATCATAGTAAATGTTCTTCAGTATCCTATGTAAATGTATATCATTATAATTTTAGCTTCCCTCCTCATCCTTTACTTCAATTAAATATATACCTTTTGAAAACCCTCCTCGTTGCCTCTTCTTCTGAGTCCGTATTTCTTTTAATTGTTTGTAGGAAACATCGTACATTTGTATAGCTGTATGTACTAGTTCTAAAATATCTGCAAGTTCCTCAATGGCTTCTTTTGGAGAGGTTGCCTTTTGAAATTCTAATGCTTCTTCTTGCATTTTCACTTTTATTTCTTCTAAATGTTCACTCTGCTCTAGTATTCTTATGTTACATGTTTTACCTCTCGCCTCAATTACTTGTGGAATTAAATCACGTACTAATTTATTGTATATTGGCATGTCCCCAGTCTCCCTTTTAACATCTTATTTTTCACCATACTTCTGCTGAATCATTTGAATATGTTGTTTTTTGACTTCATCTGATACTTGCATTTGAGGCACAAGCTTATTGTAAATTGCTTGAATATCGTCTTGAGAGAAAAGCTGTCTTGCAGTTTGCTTTTGTGTTTGGATAAAACGCCTTAAATTCTCTCGTTTTACAATATGTACATTTTGGGAAGTTACAGCCACTTTTTTCAATGTACAGCGCTCACTAAACACAATGACTGAATGAATTGATTCTATCGGAAGCTCCAGGAAATCTTGAATTGCACGTATGTGCGTAGCATTTTGACGGATCGGATTGAAAAATTTATATTTTTTCTTATTCGGCATCGTTTGTGTCCATTGCTGTTGTGCTTCATTACCAAAAATCCAACCACTATAGTTTTTTGACTCAATCACATATAGTCCCGTTCGATCAATAAATAGAAGGTCAACTTCCGTTAATTCATCTGAATTTCTCTTTGGAACATATACATTTAATAATTGCCTATGACTCTGTAAAGCATGCTTCTCAATAATTTTCGATGTTAAGTACTCACCATTTCTCCCTTTATTGAATTTAACTGCAAAGAAATTATTTTTTGTCAGTTTATAATAGACACTTTTCCGATAATTTTTGTCCATGAGGTAAAAGCTTAAAACTATCAATACAAAGAAAATAATTAGCAACATAAATCCCCCTATCTTATAATTTTTTTACTCCATAAAGGCAATAATTCCCAAAATCATTATACCAATTTTACCAATTATGTTTTTACATTCTTCAACTATTTTCCTTATCAATTACCACTGTATTTTTGAAAAAGAAGTTAGCTATCAAAAAGTATGTTATAATATAATTAGAATATTTAGAATCTACAAATTTTAGCGCAAAGGGGTTATGATAGTGTACGAAAATATTTTAAGACATCCTGGGCCTACTCCTATCCCAAAAAAGGTTCAGCTTGCGATGAATCGTGATATTATTAGTCATCGAAGCAATGAGTTTGTGGAGCTTTACCGTGAAACAATTGAATTAGTAAAACCTGTCTTCGGGACAAAACAGGATATTTTACTCCTTCCATCAGGTGGTACGGCCGCTTTAGAAGCTGCTGCGATTAACACTGTTTCTGCTGGTGAAAATGTTGTTGTAATCACTGTTGGAGCGTTCGGAGACTATTTCGTTTCGATTTGTGAGAAATACGGTTTTCATGTACATAAGCTTGAAAAAGAATGGGGACAAGCTTGCACAGCGAAAGAGCTACGAGAATTTTTGCAGCCGTTACAAGAGATTAAAGCTGTTTTTATCACTTACAATGAAACTTCGACTGGGATCATAAACCCAATTGCTGAATTAGCACAAGTTGTTCGTGAAGAAACGGATGCATTATGTATTGTCGATGGTGTAAGTTGCCTTGGTGGAGCTCCTGCTGAAATGGATGCTTGGGGCATCGATATTCTTGTTACTGGCTCTCAAAAAGCCATGATGCTACCTCCTGGACTTTCTTTAGTCAGTGTAAGCGAAAGAGCTTGGAAAGTTATTGAAGAAAATAAAGCACCATCCTATTATTTAAACTTATTGAGCTATCGTAGCTGGGCAGAAAAAGGAATGACTCCGAATACGCCTACTGTCACACTAATATATGGACTTCATGAGGTATGTAAGCTTATAAAGGAAGAAGGAGGCATTGAACAAACAATTGACCGCCATGAACTTATGAAAAACATGGTTCGTCATGCAATGAACGCCCTTAATATTGAACTTCTCACTACTGATGAGCAGGCTTCTCCGACCATTACAGCGATTATGGCACCAAAAGGAATAACTCTCGGTGACTTCTTGTCACATTTAAAGCAGCAATATCATTTAGATTTCGCTGGAGGACTTGGTCATTTGCAGGGTAAAATTTTCAGATTCGGTCATATGGGCTATTGTTTCCCAAGTGATATTTTACAGGCCGTTTCTTTAATGGAAGCAGCACTTCAAGACTTTGAATATGACTTTGAGCCAGGCGCAGGTGTACGGGCAGCACAAGAAGTATTTTTAACCGCCCAGCGAAAACAATGCCACGAAAAAGCGAGACTTTAATCAGTGAGGTCTTCTGTATTCCCAGAGATTAGTCTTCACCAATTGGGCTTATACGAGCAGTTAATCTCCCATCTAGCTTGTTGTTTTCATTCTTACTGCTTGTAACGTGGGATAAAGCTTTAAACCTCCAAATCTATATATGGATTTGGAGGTTTGTTTATTTATTTGAGTTAATTTCATAAATTTAATCCCTCTAGTTTCAATGGGCCCGAAACAAATTTTTCGTTACTGCTTTTTATATTGAGGCTGGGACATAATTAGTCTCGAGAAGGAATAAAAAAAAGTGAAATCACGTCGTCGATTTCACTTTTTTTATTATTTTTGAAAGAGGCAGACAAGGCTTTGCCACCTTGTCTTATATTTTCGAATATTCACGGCTATTTCAGAAATTTATTTTGTCTCAGCCTCTACATGTACCATTTAATTTTATTCGTAATAGTTTACAAAATTTATTTAAGTAATGTGAGAGTTGTTGCGATTGCATTGTCAACAAATGATTTTTGTGGTTGAGATTTCATCATGACCGTTAATCCAATTAACGCTACAATTAGAGCCTGTGCTATAGACTTTGCATCCGTGCCTTCCTCTAATTCACCTGATTGGATTCCTCGTTCAATTGTCTCCTGAAAAATGACTGCTAGATAAAGTTGATGTTCTCTCGTTAAGATTTCAAATCTCTCATCATGAGGAGCTAGTTCAACCATTGTATTGATGCAAAAACAGCCGTTACTAAGATCTTTCGTATATTCAGCAGCAATCACTTCTTCAAAAAAAATAGCAAATGTCTGTTTTACAGAGGTATGACCTTGAAGTCTAGCTCGTATATCAGCTGCACGAGATGTCGTATATCTACGAAGTGCTGCTTCGAATAGTTCTTTTTTATCACCAAACGTTGAATATATACTCGGACGTTGAATCCCCATTCTAGCAGTGAGATCACTTAAAGAAGTAGCTTCATAGCCCTTCTCCCAAAATAACTGCATGGCAGCCTCTAAAACTTTTTCCTCATCAAATTCACGGGTTCTTGCCATAAAAAATCCACCTCCATTGTTTAAGAGTTAGTGAGTTTGTCACTTTAAATTTTTAAATACCAAACAGTATGTAAATATTGTATAATCAGCTGCTTTTATTGTCAATTTTCATTGTGTTAGGTAAATACGGAGTAAAATAATTTTAAATAAACACTTGACATTATAAACAGCACTAAGATATATTTACCAATAATTATATTGTACCGAACGGTATGTTATAATTAAAATCCAATATTGAATGGAGGATAGGGTATGGACAATGATCTGAGGCCAGAAGTGGATGCTTCTGTGATGATTCTACAACCCTCTATGTCTAGAACTGTAACTTTATTATTCGCTACAGCCTGTGGAATGTCTGTCGCCAATATTTATTTCGCACAGCCGTTACTTGATCAATTGTCTAATGAATTTAATATTGATCACTCGACAATAGGTGTTGTAATTACCATCACGCAGATCTTTTATGGGTTGGGCTTATTATTTCTAGTGCCTCTTGGAGATTTACTAAACCAGCGACGCTTGATTATCGGACAGATGCTATTATCCACAACGGCTTTGGTTATAGTTAGTACCGCTTCTTTTAGCGTGGTACTTTTTACAGGTATGGCCTTAGTTGGTCTACTTGCAGTTGTGACGCAGACACTTGTGGCGTTTGCAGCAACTATGGCCTCCCCTACAGAACGCGGACGTGTTGTTGGTATTGTTACAAGCGGGATCGTCATTGGCATTCTTCTCGCTCGAACCTTTGCTGGTCTATTAACAGACCTTACAGGATGGCGTTCCGTCTATCTAGTCTCTGCCGCCCTCATGTTTGTAATGGTTTGTATGTTTCTGAAGGTGTTACCAAAGGTGGAGCGTGAAGTAAAATCACTCCCCTATCATCAGCTAATTAAATCCGTTTTCACTCTGTTTATGCAAGAAAGAACATTACGCATCCGCTCAGTTTTAGCCATGCTAATTTTTGCTGATTTCAGTATTTTGTGGACTTCACTTGTTCTGCCACTTAGTGCGCCACCATTCGCTCTTTCACATAGTGTAATTGGCGCATTTGGTCTCGTTGGAGTGGCTGGTGCACTAGCTGCAGCACAGGCTGGGAAACTGGCCGATCGAGGTTACGGACAAAGAACGACAGGTATTGCTTTAATTCTATTACTCATTTCATGGTTGTTTATCGACTATCTAGAACAGTCGTTATTGGCATTAATTGTAGGTATTGTGTTGCTTGATTTGGCCGTACAGGCAGTACATGTCACTAATCAGACGATGATTCTTCCATTACGTACAGAGGCACGGAGTCGACTTACCGCGGGATATATGATGTTTTATTCCATCGGCAGTGCTGGCGGCTCATTTGCTTCTACACAGATGTATGCACACTTTGGTTGGGAAGGGGTTTGTTTCCTCGGAGCTTTAATCAGTGCAATTGCTCTAATTTTTTGGGTTACGACTAAACGGTTTACAAAATATTAGATTTGACTAGGAGAGATAACAAATGGAAATAGGAATTACCTCTTTTGTAGAAACAAAACCAGATGTTCATAGTGGTGAAGTGATTAGTCATGCACAACGTTTGCGTGAAGTGGTTGAAGAAATCATTCTTGCAGATCAAGTGGGGCTGGATGTGTTTGGTGTTGGCGAGCACCATCGAGAAGATTATGCTGCATCCTCTCCAGCAATGGTGCTATCTGCTGCAGCTCCACAAACAAAAAAGATTCGGCTTACAAGTGCGGTAACAGTTCTATCTTCAGCTGATCCTGTACGTGTCTTTCAGGATTTTTCCACATTAGATGGACTATCGAATGGGCGTGCTGAGATTATGGCAGGTCGTGGTTCCTTTATCGAATCCTTCCCCTTGTTTGGCTACAATTTAAATGATTATGATGAACTATTTGAGGAACATTTGGACTTACTCCTCAAAATTCGCGAGTCAGAAAAAGTAGTATGGGAAGGTAGACATCGACCAGCAATCAATAATTTAGGTGTGTATCCAAGACCCGTTCAAAACTCCTTACCAATATGGGTTGGTAGCGGAGGAAATCAACAATCTGCCATCCGTGCTGGACTTTTAGGATTACCACTTATGCTAGCAATCATCGGT
Source organism: Lysinibacillus sp. EB271-A1-10B (assembly GCF_058791335.1). NCBI lineage: Bacteria > Bacillati > Bacillota > Bacilli > Caryophanales > Bacillaceae > Lysinibacillus > Lysinibacillus sp. EB271-A1-10B. Next base: position 415,022 of record NZ_JBYTDL010000002.1, on the reverse strand, counting down.
GGCAATCCAATGCAGTTTGCACCTATCGTACAGCTCTATAAAAAGGCAGCTGCTCAAGCAGGGCATGATCTATCAAAACTTCAGGTGGGATCTCATTCGATAGGTTTTGTTGGCCCGAATACTGAATGGGCAGCGGATACGTTTTTCCCATCAACAAAGGCAGGTATGAATAAATTGGGCAAAGAACGGGGTTGGCGATATTATGATCGCACTAGCTATGATGCTGCACGAAGTTTCGAAGGTGCGTTATATGTAGGTGATGAAGATACAGTTGCTGAAAAAATCATCCATCTTCGTAAACACGTAGGGATTACACGTTTTATGCTGTACGTACCATTAAGTACAATGCCACATGATCAAGTTATGCAAGCTATAGAATTGCTCGGAACAAAAGTTGCTCCTCGTGTACGTGAGGAAGTTGCCAAATGGGAGGCGAAAATAGCACTAGAAGGACATCCATTTCTTTAAGATATCATTATTTAACAGGAGGAAATTATATGTCGATCAATAATCGAGTCTTGCCAGAATTAAGACAGGCTTACTCCCAATTTCCAGGCTTTCGGTTGGAGAAAGATTTAGAGTGGAGTCGAAGTCTCTTGTCCACCCCACCTTCGGAGAAGTCAGAACTTGTCCACACATCAAACCGTATGATTCCCAGGGGGGATAGAGACGAGATGTTGGTTAAAATTTATGAACCAGTTGAACGAAATATTAATCAACTTCCAGCGATGCTTTGGATTCATGGCGGTGGTTTCGTTATGGGACACCTTGATATGGATGATATTTTATGTGAACGCTTTGTTCAAACTGCTAATTGCGTTGTCGTTTCGGTTGATTATCGACTTGCTCCTGAGCATCCCTACCCGGCGGCTATAGAAGATTGTTATGCAGGGTTAGTATGGATGACAACCGAGGCACCATCCCTCGGCATCGATGTCAAACGGGTGGCGATTGCAGGCGCAAGTGGTGGCGGAGGACTAACAGCAGCTCTAGCATTATTGGCTCGCGATAAAGGAGGACCTTCAATTATATTCCAGATGCCACTGTATCCAATGCTTGATAACCGAAATGAAACACCTTCCAGCTATGAGATTACTGAGGACCATGCAACATGGAATAGAACTAATAATTTGACCGCTTGGGGTATGTACTTAGGTGAGGAAAAGGACACCCATGAGCTATCTCCGTATGCGGTCCCTTCAAGAGCAGATAACTTAGCAGGATTACCTTCAACTTATACATGTATAGGTCAACTCGATTTATTTCGAGATGAAACCATTGATTACGTGACACGTCTTGCCCAAGCAGGAGTAGATGTTGAATTCCAACTCTACCCTGGTAGCTTCCATTGCTTTGAAGTCTTTGTGCCAGATGCAGAAGTAAGTCGACGAGCTAGTCAGAATTATTTAGATGTCATGGCACGCGCTCTTCATTCTTAATATCGGATAACCTTAACTTCAAATGAAGCCCTCTCCCCTACTGGCTGATTTGAAAAAGTTGGACTGCGTAAGAGAACGATACACCTAAGTAAAATTGCAATTTAGGCCAATATTTCATGGCAGCGACTGAATAATCTTTTAAAGCTAGAATTATGAATATGAGTGCATTTTCAAAAGCTAAAAGTGTTATACTTATAAGCACGTTATAAAATGAGGAGTTAGACAGAATGAAATATTTTAAACCACAAATGCAGCAACTTGTGAAAGAAAACCGTGAATTACATGATCGCCTAAAAGAATTAATGGCCGAAATGGATTTACAAAAAAATTATGCTTTAAAAGCTCTATATCACGCTGAAGTAGCGGACGGTGGACGCTATCAGCAAGATTATCAAGCGTTGGACTATTTATATAAATAACCTCAATGAGCAAATACACTTTTAATAATTTCAAATCAATTGTTTAAAAGTAATAAACGCAAGAATGTTGATTCCGATCGCATTCTTGCGTTTTCTTATTAAATACTTTAATCATCAATCCTTGCTACTTACACTACCTTTGTCATGTATTCCTCACGCATTTCCACCGGCACCATACTTCCACCTGTTGCCCAAATAAGATGGGTAGCTTGCTCCATCTTATTAACTAAATCATGCTTTTCTAAATAACTTTGTCCTTTTTTCATTAACTGAATTGGTCCGAACATCCCTGCATGTGCAGATGGCTCTAAAAATAAACCTTCTACTTCCATCGCTAATGCAAGCGATTTAAATAATTGCTCATCTTTTACCGTGTAGCAGCCACTAATATAAGTTTCCATTACTTTCCCAACAAACTTAGAAGCGCGACCAACAGCAAGGCCATCTGCTTCTGTTTTATTATCAAGACCAATATCTTCTACACTGATGGCGTCATGTAAACCCGTCATCAAGCCCATTGTCATACAAGGAGAAGCTACGGGCTCAGCGAAGAAAACATGGGCATGTTCTCCAAAAATTTCACGTATACCGTATGCAACACCGCCTGGTCCACCACCTACACCACACGGCAAATACACGAACAATGGATGGGCTTGATCCACTGTAATATTCGTCTTTTCAAACTGTACTTTTAAACGCTTCGCCGCCACTGCATAGCCAGCAAATAAGTCCTTCGAATTCTCATCATCAATGAAATGGCACATAGGGTCAAGTTCAGCTTCTCGACGCCCTTGTTCCACAGCAACGCTATAATCTGCTTCATATTCAATAACTGTCGCACCTTTTTCACGCAACAATGCTTTTTTCCACTCTTTTGCATCACTCGACATATGTACAACGACATTAAAGCCGAGTTTTTTGCCCATAATGCCGATACTTAATCCTAAATTACCTGTAGAACCTACGGCAATTGTGTATTGCTGGAAGAATGACTGAAAATCATCTGTTGCCAATACAGCATAATTGTCCTCTTTTGTTAGTTTGCCACTAGCGATGGCAAGGCGCTCTGCATGCCTTAATACTTCAAAAATACCCCCACGAGCTTTAATAGAGCCTGAAATTGGCAAAGTATGATCACATTTTAAGATCAATTGACCTGGTATGAAAACGTCAAATTCCTTTTCAAGAGCTTTCTTTATCAAAGCTATGTCTTTTATAGATGATTCAATAAGTCCTTTACTTTCCAAAAGCTCAGGAAATGCAATAATCAAATAGGAAGAAAAACGTTTAAGTGTTTCTTCTGCTTCCTCAACCTCTTCCATTGAAAAAAGATTGGTTCCCCCCCCTTTTTTTCGATTTGTATTTTCCCATAGCACAGTTTCATGATTCGCTAGCTCTTCTAATCTCGGAAATCGATTAAATAGTTCGTGTTTAAGTTCATTTTTCACCATTAGATTCCTCCACTTTTTTAGCTAAAATTGCTCGTTCACAAATTTGTCGAAATTTCAATTCGAACGAAATATTGTTTTCTTGTGTTCGTTTTTTAGGCCCTCTCGTACGTCCACCTGCACGTCTAATTTTTTGTCCAACATGGCGCATATCGAGCAAACGTTCGATATTTTCATCGGACATCTCTCTTCCATTTTGATCGATTGGATAACCACCTCTTGCCAAAACCATTGCTGCTAATCCGTAATCCTGTGTAATGACAATATCATGCTTTGAAAGCGCATTCACTAGCGTAAAATCAACCGAATCTGGTCCCTTAGGAACAGTAATTGTTATTACATTATCACGTTCAACACGGTGGGATGTATCGCAAAACAAGATTGTTTCAATCTCAAACTCAGATGATATAGATAGTGCTAAATCCACGACTGGACAAGCATCAGCGTCAATTAAAACCTTCACAATAAAGCATCATTCCTTTCTCATAATTAGATAGATCAATCACATTATTATTATTTTAATATAACAAATTCTCGCCCCCGTTTGTTAAATTTTTCACAAACTTAAGACTGTTAAAAAAAGTATTTTATTGAATAGTGCGAAAAATAGATATACGATACACCTATCAACTTACTGGAGGTTTTTTACTATGACAACTTTAACTGTAAGCAACGAACAATTAGCAAAAGAATACGTTGATGGCGTATTTGAGCAACTAAAAAACCAAAATAGCTATCAAGCAGAGTTCTTACAAGCAGCTGAAGAAATTTTTATTTCATTAGTGCCTGTATTTGCACAACACCCTGAATATATAAAAGCCAATATCTTATCTCGTATCGTTGAGCCAGATCGAATCATTTCCTTCCGTGTTGCTTGGCAAGATGATAACAATCAAGTTCAAGTAAACCGTGGTTACCGTGTACAATACAATAACGTAATGGGGCCATACAAAGGCGGCCTTCGCTTCCACCCTTCCGTAAATGAATCCATTATCAAATTCTTAGGCTTTGAACAAATTTTTAAAAATGCTTTAACTGGCCAACCAATCGGTGGTGGTAAAGGCGGCTCAAACTTCGACCCTAAAGGTAAGTCAGATTCAGAAATCATGCGTTTCTGTCAAGCGTTCATGACTGAATTATACCGCCATATTGGTCCTGATGTCGATGTTCCAGCAGGTGATATTGGTGTAGGCGCTCGTGAAGTTGGCTATTTATGGGGCCAATATAAGCGCATAACAAAAGCAAGTGAATCTGGTGTATTAACTGGAAAAATTCCTGGCTATGGTGGTTCTTTAGCCCGTAAAGAGGCAACTGGTTATGGTACTGTTTATTTTGTAAATGAAATGCTAAAAGATGCCAACGATTCTTTCGAGGGTAAAACAGTTGTAGTTTCTGGTTCTGGTAACGTTTCAACATATGCAATTGAAAAAGCACAATCCTATGGTGCAAAAGTTGTTGCTTGCTCTGACTCTTCAGGCTATATTTACGATCCAGAAGGTTTAGACCTTGATGCAATTAAAGAAATTAAAGAAGTAAAAGGCAATCGTATCTCCACTTATTTAAACCATCGTCCAAATGCTACATTTAAAGAAGGCTGCACAGGTATCTGGACGATTCCTTGTGACATCGCGCTTCCATGTGCTACTCAAAATGAAATCAATGGCGATTCGGCTCGTACTTTAATTGAAAACGGCGTAAAAGCTATTGGTGAAGGTGCAAACATGCCATCAGACTTAGAAGCAATTAATGAATTTTTAAATGCGGGCGTATTATTTGGTCCTGCAAAAGCGGCTAATGCCGGAGGTGTTGCTGTATCTGCTCTTGAAATGGCGCAAGATTCAAGTCGCGTATTCTGGTCATTTGAAAAAGTAGATGCTAAATTACACGAAATTATGAAAAATATTTACGCAGATAGTAAAGCGGCTGCTGAAAAATATGGTTACCCTGGGAACCTTGTAGTTGGCGCGAACATAGCTGGCTTCGTAAAAGTTGCTGATGGTATGCTTGCTGAAGGCGTATATTAATAACTTTACCTCACCCTAAGATGATAACGAATATTCGTTATCATCTTATTTTTTAATAAAAAAAGCGTTGAAATACGCTTAAAATTTACATTAAAACGAACGATTTTACTATTAAATAATCAAAACATTCGTGTTATAATATTGGAGTACTACAACATATTGGAGGGTTTTTTGTGGAATTATTGTATACAGGTAAAACGAAAAATGTGTTCAAGTTAGAAGATGGTCATTACTTATTAAAATTTAAAGATGATGTAACTGGTGAAAACGGCGTATTCGACCCAGGTGCTAATACTGTTGGATTAACAATCGACGGTGCTGGTTTGGCTGGTCTTCGCTTAACTTCTTATTTCTACTCAAAACTAAACGAACAAGGTGTTCCTACTCACTATGTTGATGCAAACTTCAACGATGCAACAATGACGGTAAAACCTGCAACTGTTTTCGGTAAAGGGTTAGAGGTCATTTGCCGCTTCAAGGCAGTAGGTTCTTTCCTACGTCGCTATGGTGCTTACGTGAAAGAAGGTCAAGACTTAGATTCTTTCGTAGAAGTTACCATCAAAGATGATGATCGACTAGATCCTCCTATTTCTGAAGATGCTTTAGCAATGTTAGACCTGTTAACACACGAAGAATATGCAATTTTAAAACAACGTACAATTGAAATTGCTAAATTTGTTGCTGCAGAACTTGCCAAAAAAGGGTTAACTCTTTACGATATTAAATTAGAATTTGGCCGTGATGCTCAAACAAATGAAATTTTATTAATAGATGAAATTTCAGGTGGTAATATGCGCGCTTACAAAGGTGAACAATACATAGAACCATTAGAGCTTGAAAAAATTATGTTAGCTGAATAAAAAAACCATTCTATTAATATGCTATGTAAGACTAGTTACGAGTAATCAAAAGAGTCGCTTTTTTTGCGGCTCTTTTTGTTAATAAAATGATTTCTTTTGAAACTTTTCACTAGGTCATTCCGTATACTCATTATACGCATAAATTTATCCTATTATTTTGGAGGTAATTTGATGGATAACTATAATGAATCATCACAAGAAAGGCCAAAGGTTAATCCATTTTTGTCTATTTGGTTGCATCCAAAGAAAACAACCCGTTACATGATTGAAGAAAAATCAATAGGTTTTGCGATTCTTCTCATGTCAATTGGTTATATTGGCGTTACACTTACAGACCTTATTGATAGCACATTTTTGTCAGACGTGTCTCCTTGGTTTATCGTCATTTTTTGTGTTATTGCAGCACCGATTTTAGGGCTAATTGGTACGGCTTTTTCTGCACTAATCACTTGGCTGTTCGGTAAACTTTTTAAAGGAACAGGTACGTACTCACACTTATTCAAAGGGCTAAGTTTAACTTCTATCCCATTTATAGTACTTATTCCTTTTTATTTAATTTGGTTATTTACATCACCTGAGTCTTTAATGAATTCTGACTTCGCTGGAACTTATCCTTGGGTTATTTGGCCAGCACTTTTATTAACCCTTGTGGTTGTAATTTGGTCCCTCGTTATTACAGTAGGAATTGTTGCCGAAGCACATCAAATTCCAAATTGGATGGCCTTCTTAACGCTCTTAATTCCAACCATTATTTTCGGTATACTATTCATTATTCTTATTATTGTTCTATTTTTCATTTTCGGCATTTTTATCGGAATGATGTAAAAAAATCTCCCCTCTCTATGAGAGTGGGAGATTTTTTAGGTTCACCTGTATACGTAAATGTTAAACTGAAAGCACTGTATTTTGTTGGAAGAGCTCCGACACACCTGACTCAACAGCTGCACCACTTACAGCTTGCGAAACAATTTCAACAACCCGCTCATCTAATGATTTAGGTACAATATATTCTTCGGTTAATTCCTCATCACTAACAAGAGCCGCTATCGCTTCCACTGCCGCTATCTTCATCGCTTCATTAATATCTGTCGCTCGAACATCCAATGCCCCTCGGAAAATACCAGGGAAAGCGAGTACATTGTTAATTTGGTTCGGATAATCCGAGCGTCCTGTCCCCATAACACGCACTCCCCATGCCTTGGCGTTTTCATACGTAATTTCAGGATTTGGATTCGCAAGTGCAAACACGACCGGATCTTCATTCATTGAAGCAATATGTGCTTCTGTTAATAAATTGGCAACCGATACGCCGATAAAGACGTCAGAACCTTTAATGGCATCCTCCAATGTACCATGTATTTTTTCTGGATTTGTTAAATGGGCAACCGTTTCTTTAATCGGATTCATACCTTCAGCGCGGCCTTCATAGATGAGTCCCTTTGTATCACACATAAAAATATTTTTATAGCCCATTTGCACAAGAATACGCAAAATAGCAATACCCGCTGCTCCTGCACCATTAATCACAACCTTCATCGTTGCCACATCTTTCTTCACAATACGATTGGCATTAATCATCCCTGCACCTACTACAATCGCTGTCCCATGCTGATCATCATGAAATACAGGAATATCACATTCTTGGCGCAGACGATCTTCAATTTCAAAGCATCTTGGTGCTGAAATATCCTCTAAGTTTACAGCACCAAAAGTTGGAGCAAGTGCCTTCACAATGCTGACGATTTCATCCGTACTCTTCGTATCTAAGCAAATAGGAAAAGCATCAACATTGGCAAAGCGCTTTAATAAAATCGCCTTCCCCTCCATTACCGGTAATGCCGCCTTCGGACCGATATCTCCTAATCCCAATACCGCTGTACCATCTGAAACAACAGCCACCATATTTCCCTTCATTGTATAGTCGTAAACAAGCGATGGATTTCTTTCAATCTCTACGCAAGGCGCAGCTACCCCCGGAGAATACGCAAGACTTAGATCATATGAATCTTGCACAGGTACTTTAGAAATCACCTCTAATTTCCCAGTATAATACTCGTGCATTTCTAAAGCCTTTTTCATAATGTCCATTCAATCCCATCCTTTTCTTTTCAATTTATTATATATTCCAGAATCATAATACTTTGTGAAAGTAAAGTCAACGAATTTTCTGCCAATTATATTTCGTCTTCGAAATAGCGCCATTTTTAATCGTTCATTCCTATTTATCGTCTTGTTATCCCCTTCACAATCAATTATTTCAATATAAAATTTACAACTATTAGCCTTTCAATAAATGTATAAATACCGGCATTAAACCTGCTCAACTTTTCACATAGTATTTTTCTTATGTAAATGAGAATTTTTTCACAAACTTATGTAAGCGCATCCATTACTCTATCTAGTTTCGTCACATTTTCTCCACATTTTTTCACAAAGTTTTTTATTATATTCATTCCTTAGCAGTGTCACGTTAATCAACAAAAAAGAGCCCTTATTTCAAGGACTCTTGCGTAAACTGATTTATAAATGCGGTGATAATATGCTTGGAAGACCATTGTTCCCCTGATACTTTTGTAATCGGGTATTCTCGAGAAAAGATTGATTTTGTCATTTCCTCTACCGAATAACCTTTATGAAACAGTTGCCTTATATTCGCCTCCATCTCTTCTAAATAAGCAATTTTTTCTTGTATTTTCGCTCGACCATCCGCTATAAAGCCTGCATGACAACAATATACTACCTCAAAATCATAGTTTGCTATTTTTTTCAAAGACGCTAAGGTATGTACGATATTTTCTTCATCAAGGACAACCTTAGTTTTCGTTTGTATATACAAATCGCCTGTAAACATAGCACCCGTTTCCCGATTATAAAATGATACATGATCTGTCGTATGCCCTGGCGTTTCAATAACATCCCAAGTAGCTGAATTCGTTTGTAACGTATCGCCAAGCGGTTGAGCTATAAACGCCGGTCGCTCACCCCATAATGCCTGTCGATAAAATGGATACTCCCCATCCTTTGCGCAAAGGCTCACTGAATCACAGTGAACATAGATAGGTACACCCGTATGTTGCTGAATCCATGCCGCATTTCCCGAATGATCCTCATGAGAATGAGTGAGCGCCAATTGTTCAATCGGTAATTCTTTAAAAAAAGATTGGAACTCCTGAGAAAGTGAGTATGAGCCTGTATCAATTAATAACCCATCTACAAAAAAGCTAAAAACACTCATGCCAATACCCTGAACCGCCACTTTCCCATGAGCACATTGCACATCACGATTCTGTTGAATTTCTATACTTTTCTCTCGTTCAAACATCCTTTCTCCCCCTTTGTAAAAAGAGTTTAGCATAAAATGAATATTCAGTCATTTCATTAATACATGAAAACTCGGTTCGTTAGTATAATTTCGCTTTGGTGGGGCTATCCACGGTTTGGATGGAGCTATCCTTCATTTTGACGGTTCTATCCACGATTTGGGCGGGGCTATCCTTCTTTTTGACGGTTCTATCCACGATTTGGGCGGGGCTATCCACGACTTTGATGGTTCTATCCACGATTTAGGCGGAGCTATCCTTCTTTTTGACGGTTCTATCCACGATTTGGGCGGGGCTATCCTTCTTTTTGACGGTGCTATCCACGATTTGGGCGGGGCTATCCACGACTTTGATGGTTCTATCCACGCTTTGGGCGGGGCTATCCATCTTTTTGACGGTTCTATCCACGATTTGGGCGGGGCTATCCTTCTTTTTGATGGTTCTATCCACGGCTTTGGCTTTTCATTCCGTCGCTTTGATTTCTATCCGTCACCTCCGCTCTTCTTTCCGTCTCTCTTGCCTTTCTTCCCGTCGCTTCGACCTTTCTTTCATCACTTCAGCCTTTCTTCCCGTCGCTCTGATTTCTATCCGTCACCTCCGCTCTTCTTTCCGTCGCTCTTGCCTTTCTATCCATCACTTCAGCCTTTCTTTCCGTCGCTCTAATTTCTATCCATCACCTTTGCTCTTCTTTCCGCCGCTCTTACCTTTCTTTCCTTCACTTCGGCTTTTCTTTCCGTCGTTTCGACCGCTTTCCACCTTTTCCACTCCAATAAAAGCAAAAAACGCCCACCAAAGTGAGCGTTTCTTCTATAATCTTTTATTCATTTGTCCCTTTTTCAACGTCATATTGTGTAATCCAGTCACTATAGCTACCTACATACAGTTGAATATTTTCGTAGCCTTCATCTGCTAGCACTGCATACAATGGTGATGCTGTAACACCGCTTCCGCAGTATACCACAACGTGCTCATCACGAGTAACCTTGCTACGTAACGCATCATTCGCTTGTAAATGACCGTCTGACTTTAACTGCTCCCAGTCAAAGTTTTTCGCAGTTGGAATATGCCCTGCTACCTTATCAAGAGGCTCCATCTCACCACGATAGCGAGCTGCGGCACGTGCATCTAATAACGTAGCATCGACTTCTCCATCTACAATAGCTTTCACAGCTTCACGTGGAGCATATAGTTCATCTCGCCAAACAAATTCGATTGTAGTTGGTGGATATTTGATAATGTCTTTTGTGAAAGGTATTTTCTCCTCAAGAGCCGGTGCGCCACCATTCACAATTACGACATTCGGAAAGCCTGCATAATTCAGCATCCACCAAGCACGTGGGGCAAATGGAGCAGCTCCTTGGTCGTAAACGACAATTTGATCCTCATAGTTTAATCCCAATCCTTGAAATACTGCTGATAGCTTTTCCTTATTCGGCATGGGATGGCGACCATCACTGGATCCCATATCAGATAAATCTTGCTCTAGATCGATATAAATTGCTCCTGGTGCATGTCCTTCTTCAAATGTTTTGCTACCTGCCTCTTTCTTTTGTAAATCAAAGCGAGCATCTACGAAACGGACTTCATCAAACTGAATTTCCTCAACTGATTTGAATACTTTTCCCAAATGAATCACCTCATGCGTATTGTAATTGAGCATAAATAGCTTTCCAAGAAGCTAAACGACTTTCTTCCTGAAGTGCAAGTCTTTCTGTTGCAATTTGTTCAAGCGCCTGATGATAAATATGCAGACGTAATTTCTCTGCTTCCTCTGCAATATAGGTAATCGCCCATGCCATGAGAGATACTTTTTGTGAATCTAAATAATCTTGCGCATCTGGTTTTGTTAAGACCTCTAACGCCTCACTTAACTTCACTTTTTCATTCTTCTCAAAGAATGCCTTTTGATTACGGAAGTGTGATTTCACACCTGAATATTTAGTGATACCTGTAAATGGCACTTCAAAATCAAGTAAATCTGGCTCAGAAGATTCAAACGCTAAAAACGAGAAACTTCGATTTAATTCTTTAAGCTCACGCACTTCATCTTTAAAGCGCAGTTGCATTTTTTTACTAATAAACTGTGATAAACGGAAGTTTGTTACACGCATTTCTTGTGTAAAATCAAATCGTAAACTTTGCATTACTTCCTTTAAAGCATGCTCTAATGCTTGCTGAACCGGCATTGCTGCAAATGTTGACGGATTGTAGCCTTCCTTAAAGAACTCTGGGTAACGATAGTACACACGCTGAAGAACATAATACAGTAATTCATCAAGCTCTTGCTTCGTTTCACTTTCTACCATACTTGTATTAAGCGAATTGAATTTCGATTTCACATGTTGTTCAAGAGTTGTTAATTCCTCTAAACGCTCATCCTTACGTTTTAAGTTCTCTTCTGTTTGCGCAATTAAGTCACCTAAACGTTGCTCCGTTTTATCGACTTCCTCTGCAAGTGCCTGAACCGCCAATGCACTTAATTCATCATTTAAGAATGTGTGGAAAGAATCCTCGAAAGGTGGCATACCAGATGTTAAATCCGCACCCTCTACTTTTTCCTTTAATGCTAATAAGCTAGACACACCGTAAAGTCGTGGGAAGCGAATGCCAAAGCGTTGTAATTCTGAACGCACATAGCCTTTTACATCTTCCTGTTCTTCTTCTGTTGTCGCTAAATCAATCGCATTGACGATAAAGAACATCTTATCAAGCTCGAAGGCATCCTTCACACGACCAAGCTGGATTAAAAACTCACGGTCCGCTTTAGCAAAAGCATGATTATAATAAGTAATAAACAAGATTGCATCAGCATTACGGATATATTCAAATGCCACACCTGTATGACGCGCATTTATAGAATCTGCTCCTGGTGTGTCAACAAGTGTTACACCCATGCGTGTTAACGGACTGTCATAATAGAAATCAATATTATCGACAAAGCATGATTTATTTTCCTGCGCAACAAATTTTTCGAACTCTTCACGGTTTACACGTAATACTTTTCCAAGCTCAGACTTAAATGATGGGAACCCTTCTTTATATGCGCGAATAAATGATTTATGCACATTTAAGCGTTCGTCAGATAATTGCACCGCAAGTCCCTCATCTGCACGATTGAATGCTTCTTCTAACGAAGAAACCGATAAACCAATCGCTGCATATGAAGCTTGAATATCTTCTAGCATTTGGTCAGCTGTCTTTAACTGTACATCTGCTGTTTCATGCGGATGATCTGGTGACACAGGACGAATTTTATTAATAGCCGCTGTTGTCGGGTTTGGTGATACAGGTAAAACCTTGGCACCCATTAACGCATTAGAGAACGAAGATTTCCCTGCACTAAATGCACCGAAAAGCGCAATTGTGAAATCCTTTTTCTGTAAGCGTTCTACTTTATTTTCTAAGTAAGTTGCTACCTCCGCAAAGCCCTGTACATCTTTTACAGCAGTTGCCGTGTGAAGTGCACGCTTCACTACACCTTCAATAGGAAGACTTGTTGCACTAACTGCCTGCTGTGCCTCTTCCTCAATTAACGCTTCCTCTTTTGGCTTTAACATCGATTCGTCAAATAATCGAATATCTGCTAAATCTTGCTTAAAGGCATGTTCCCAATTTGTCAGCTGTTGATTTGCTATTTTACGTATTTCATTGCTTGCCTGATGCATAATACTTGCACTATATTGCTGATAGCTCTCGATTTCAAGCACTTCTTGAATGGCATCAACTTTCTCTTGCATCCCTGCCATTTTTAATTTAGATGGAGCAGCCGTTTCTGTAGCTACTGCTTCCAAAGTTGTTGCTTGCGCATCTTTCCACTTATCAGTTTCCTGGATGTAGTAGCGCTTAGTCGCTTCTGCCACACGGTTGGCAAAATTCAACACAGCATCTCCTGTTAAAATTGCGCCAACTTGTACCTGCTGCTCTATAAGGGAGAAAGGTAAATCAAAGGCGTAGGCATCAATAGTTGTAGCACGTTCTTCATTTAACGCACCAACATCCTTTATCACCTTTTTCATTAGCCCTTTTAAATGTCCAGTAATTTGTGCATGAACAACATTTTGATAGGCACTATAGGCATCCTCTTTACGGCGGTTACGCTCTTCCACTGTTTTTTTCTTAGCAGTAAATAAGCCCCCTACCTTGAAACCTTCCTGCTGACTTTCTAAATAAAGACGTAATTTATCGCGTAAATCTGCTGGCATAATTGCTGCATTCGCAAGAAGTTCTTTACGTTGCTCTTCGAACATTTCATTCCATGCCTCAACTGAGAACAATTCAACTTGACGATTTAGCTTATTGTACTGCTCTAAAATATCCTTATGGTTTGCCCAGTCATCGGCACTTAATACATCTTCATCAATGTCTAAACGATCCTGTCTTTCTTCCGTTAAATAATTGTCATGCTCACTTTGTAATAAACGCAATGTATTTGATGCAGTTTGTACAAGCTGCTCCTGCCAATCATTCATACTATCCATAACGATTTTCTTTACAACCGCAAAATCGTTATTAGGGTGCTCCGGCTCTCTTAATGAAGTGAAAAATACGCCTTTTGGTACTACTCCCCAAGCTGCAAAGGAATTGTGAACAGTTGCTTTAAATTCCTCAAAGCTTAATTCATTTTCCTTATGTTTATCAATCATGTTAACGATTAAATAAACGTTTGGATTGTACTTCATTAATTGCTTTGTAAATTGAAAATTCAATTCCGATTGCACGTGATTGTAGTCCATTGTATAAAATACGATATCAGCAATATGAAGAGCAGACTCTGTTGACATACGGTGTGCATCATCTGTCGAGTCAACACCTGGCGTATCCATAACAGTGACACCTGGTGGTAATGTCGATGTACTATGACCAATTTCAATTTGTGACACTAGGTCCCCATTTTTACTAAGTTCTTTAACTGTTTTAAAATCATATCCTGCTTCGAATTTTACAGGCTTTTCATTATGCATATAGACAATCGCAAAGTCTTCTTCTGATTTATGGACTTTGACGATATTTGCACTCGTTGGAATAGGGCTTGCCGCAAGTAAATCTTCACCAGATAATGCGTTAATCATACTCGATTTACCAGCAGAGAAATGGCCTGCAAAGCCAATAACGTATTCTTTTTGCTGTATTTTACGAGCAAAAAGTGATGTCTTATCCATACGCTCTGTATCACCATTATGCTGATAAATTATGTATTGTAACGAAGCCTGCTTTAAAAGCGCCTCCAATTGTTGTTCAAAATCTTTCATAAAAACCAGTAACCCCTTTATTCATATTAATCAATTTCGCCTTGGCGTAATTGCGTTCGGATTTTTAATTGTGGAGCACAATTCACTCCTCTAAAAATCCGTGACATCCGCCGGAGGCTTTATCTTCAATCAGTGATGTTTGGGAAGGAACTATATCCGTATTCATCTTACAACTTCAAAGGAAGCAGTTTTTACGAATGAAGATAGTCATAAATAATATTCTACCTTATTCGACAAGCAAAGTATAACACTAATTTACTATTAAAAGCATATATATCAGGATTTCAGACGCCATATTCATCCATATCGTCCTGTTTATTTATAAAATTAAAGCATTATAGGCTCATTATTGCTAGGCAATGATGTTTGTTAAAACCTTATACTAGGAAAACGCCCAGCCTGAACAGAAATCACCCACATGTTATTTTCTATTTGCAAAAATGGATGTCCAACTATTCAACTAATAATTTTCTTCATATTTTAAAGTAAGAAAAAAGATTGGTGTGCGATTGTAAATCTAATAGTGAATAGATAAGTACGAAGTTAAATGGAGTGATAAACTTATGGTGAACTTTAGGAACCAACGGAAAATCGAGCAAGAATGTGAGTGTGAAGATCGATTTATTTGGCCACGTATAAAAGCTAGTACCATTCCTTCGGAAGACCCTCCCCCAGTTGTTGAACCTAGTAGAAATATTATTCCAACAGTAAATAGATATTTCAATATTGTTACATCGGATATTGATTTGACTAATGGGGCGACTCTATCAGCTAGCCAATTTTGGAAGGATAATGGGAACCAAGCAACCGAATTTATCATTTTTAATCCGAATGGCTACGTTAATCTTTATATCAATGCCGTCATGCAAGAAGGTGGAATTTATACCTTAACTCCAACCACGTTAACCTTAAGTCCAAGTAATTCAACAATTTATAGTGGTACTCCAATCATCATAGAATCAATAGGGTTTTCAACACAGTAATATAAAACCTTGAAATAGGTACTTTATCTGCCTAGACACTGTATTAGTGATAGAATAAACGGGAGTACGTTGATATCAAATCAATCCTACTATCCAATAATTTGTTTCATTACTTATCTAACTAAAAATGGATGACCTAAAATGATGATTATCATTTTAGGCCATCCATTTTACTTCTTTATTTATCCCCATCGTTTGAGGAAAGTCAATCATTTGTTACACGAATTGTCTCCTCGATACAGAGCCTAATACATGTGATTAAATCTTGGATATTCCATCCCGGTATTTTCCCATGTTGAATCGCCAAATCAAATGACGCAGGAATATGAATAAATCCAGCACGGACCTCTTTATGTTGCTTCGCGTAAACAAGCCCTTCATACATAATATTATTACATAAATAGGTACCCGCCGTATTTGAAATCTCCGCTGGATATCCTTCTTTACATAATCGATTTACCATATTTCTAATAGGTAGATTCGTGATATAGGCATCTACACCATCATCATAAATGCTCTCATCTACTGGTGTATAACCATCATTATCTGCTTCCCCATCTTTAATATTAATCGCAATTCGCTCTGGCGTTATTTTAAAACGCCCTCCAGCTAATCCTAATGAAATAATGATTCGTGGCTTAATCTCAGCAATATATTGTTTCAGCTGCTGAGCGGATTGCTGAAAATCTACAGACAATATGCGTCCTTCAATTTCATAGCCATCCATCTTTTCTCCATTTAATTTTTCTACAATTTGCATCGTTGGATTTATTTTATATTCAAGAAATGGCACAAACCCTGTTAATAATATCTTCGTCATTTTTTTCACCTAATTTTCTATAGGACGTCGCTTGATTGCCTATCCATTTTTATTTTTTGATACCACAGTTGCCAGAACGACCATTAGCATCAGATAAACATTGTATGAAGTTAATGTCTTATTAATAGCCTCGTAACCATACTACAAAAAAATAATTCTCATTTTCAACATTTTTCAAAAAAAACAAATAATTATCCTCTTTATTTTCTCTAAAGTATGTAAGATAAATATTTTCGTAAAAAAAAGCATGATCTCTAAATTGCTTAGATCATGCTCTACTTTAATAATATTGTCGTTATTGTTCATTCTCTTATTTTAAATGCGCAGTCGCCTGTTTCATAACGTGTTTCCCTACTCCAATATAGATAACCACTACCGTTCCAATCAATACGAATGTCATCGCTAACCGCTCCTTTTTTATAAAAATTTGTATTTTAAAAAACTTAATCGTCCATTTAATGTTTTTGAAAATCATTCTCATTAATATAATATAAATTTCCCATTAATTCGTCAAGACATACTTTCATCTTACCCATTTAACATGGTAAGATGTAGAAAAGTCGGAAAAAGGATGCGGTAAAAATGAGTAATTCGAAGTACTTTCAAACTATTTTAAATGGGACAATCCACGCTTTAAAATCGATTCTACCTATGGAGATAGACGTGAAAACGCCGAGTATTATTTCTGAACCATTTCAACAACAGCAAATGGGTGTTTTAATTGGTTTAATAGGAGATTTAAAGGGTCGAGTAATCATTGATTCGTCTCCAGAAACATTTAGTGGCATCGGCAATACGATGTTTGGTATGCCTCTCGAAGGAGAAATGTTGGAATCCTTTACAGGGGAATTTGGCAATATGATTGCAGGGAATCTATGTACTACCGTCGGACAAGAAAGCTTAGAAATTGATATCACACCACCAACAGTGATGGTTGGTAACACAAAATTATACGGCTTTGAAAAGGCCTTTATACTACCTGTCACAATTCCAAGCGTCGGTCCACTGACAGTTCTTTTAACAATTGAAGAAGAATAGAATTCTAGAATATCGAACTGTTCAATTTATACATCCTATGCCTCTACATCAAACAATTATGATCACGCTTTATCATTCTCTTTAATAAACGATGAATGCCCCATAAGGCTCAAGTCCAAATATCATATAGTAAAATTTCTTGAAAAATAATAGATTTCAATAAAAATCACTTCATTTTCAACCGAAATGCGGCCATCTCAATGACTATTGAGATGGCTTTTTTTTATTTCCTCCTCAATTTTTCACATTTTTTTCACATTATTCGTCAAGATGTGTGATTTTTTTCACATCAAAAAGAATTTTATTTATATATCATGGCAATATGAAAGACACACTAAAAGCGAAGGAGGAGCAAAAATGGCAAATAAAAAAAAGTCAGATGAAAATTTAAAAGGTTCACTCTATGCGGTATTTGGAGTAGGAATCATTATTATCTTACTTTGGGTGTACTGCTTCGATTTGTTCATCAATCGTTTTTAATCTACTAAGAATAAGAAAGGACAGAGACATATGCACTTACATAAGTATGAGAAATACTGGCTTGTGTTTGGAGTTACTACTTTAGTAGCATTCCTTATCATTCTCGGCATCGGTGCATTTCATCAAGGCTCACATCCGAACAATGGTAAAAAAACACTAGATTATGAGAAAGTAAATGAATTCCCTCCCTTCGATAATCCTGGTGTTCACAAAGTAGAAGGTAAGGATTGGGACTATGAAGTGGTTGTTTTAGCATCAGCATTTAATTACAATCCGCCAGAAATAGAAGTCCCTCTAGGAGCTAAGGTGAAATTTATCGCAACAAGTGCGGATGTCATGCACGGTTTTGAAGTTGCAGGTACAAATATTAATATGATGCTTGAACCTGGTTACATTTCTGAATATGTGACAGAAGTAAATAAAGTAGGAGAGTTTTTAATTGTATGTAATGAATACTGTGGTACAGGACATACGATGATGCACTCTATGCTAAAGGTGGTGGATCCAAATGAGTCTCAAAAATAATTTGACAAAAGTGGATCGTCGTGATGCGAAGCTAGCAATGGCACATATATACGTGGCATTCATCGCATTATTATTAGGGGGTCTTGCAGGTTTATTGCAGGTTTTCGTTCGTTCTGGTCAATTTACATTACCAGCAGGCATTGGTTACTATCAAGTTTTAACTGTACATGGTGTTTTACTCGGTCTTATTTTAACAACATTCTTTATTTTCGGTTTCCAAATTGCCAGTGTTAGCCGTACATCAGGAACTTTTTCAAATGGACAACGTCGCCTTGGCTGGATCGGCTTCTGGTTAATGACTATCGGTACAGCAGCAGCTGCAGTAATGGTTCTATTGAACGAAGCATCTGTTTTATATACGTTCTATGCTCCACTGAAAGCTCACTGGATTTTCTATTTAGGCCTTACATTAGTCGTTGTTGGTTCTTGGGTTGGCGGCGCAGGTCAAATTTTACGATATGCTCAGTGGCGTAAAGAAAACAAAGGTAGCGGACAACGAAGCCCATTACTTTCATTTATGGTTGTTGTCAATAATTTAATGTGGTTCGTAGCAACTCTAGGTGTAGCTGTTTCTGTTCTATTCCAGTTACTTCCATGGTCCTTAGGCTTTATCGAACGTGTTGATGTAGCACTTTCCCGTACATTATTCTGGTATTTTGGTCATGCTCTTGTGTATTTCTGGCTATTACCAGCTTACATGGTTTGGTATGTCATTATTCCGAAGGTTATTGGCGGAAAAATTTTCTCTGATTCTTTAGCAAGACTGTCATTTATGCTGTTTTTAATATTCTCTGTACCAGTTGGGATCCATCACCAATTAACAGAGCCAGGTATTGATGCTACGTGGAAATTCATACAAGTTGTTTTAACATTTGCCGTAATCGTACCATCTTTAATGACCGCCTTCTCGATGTTTGCAATGTTTGAATTACGCGGTCGAGAATTAGGTGGAAAAGGGCTTTTCGGCTGGTTTAAAAAATTACCATGGAAAGATGCTCGTTTCTTCGTGCCATTTATCGGTATGTTAGCATTTATTCCTGGTGGTGCAGGCGGTATCATCAATGCTTCTTATCAAATGAACCAATTAATCCATAATACTATTTGGGTTACAGGACATTTCCATTTAACAATTGCAACAACAGCCGTATTAACTTATTTTGGGGCGGCATTTTGGTTAATTCCGTATTTAACAGGTCGTACGCTGACTAAATCTTTAAACAATCTTGGTAATTTTGCCGCTATTTTATGGGCGGTAGGTATGACAATTATGTCTTCTGCTATGCATATTGCTGGTCTGATTGGTGCACCGCGTCGATCTGATTACTCTGAGTATGGCGGAGCTCAGCAAGCTTATGATTGGATTCCTTATCAAATCGCTCAAGCTGTTGGTGGCACAATTCTATTCATCGCCATCATAATCATTCTTTATATTGTGGTGAAATTAGCATGGTTTGCACCAAAAGGCGAAGAGGAATTCCCTGTTGGTGAGGTACATGAAAACGGTGGTACGACACCAGCTATTTTAGAGAACTTTAAAGTATGGCTAGTTATTTTAGTTGCATTAATTTTATTTGCTTATACTATTCCAATTATCGATATTATTTCTAATTCTCCACCTGGCTCTAAAGGCTATAAGCTCTGGTAACAATATTTTGCATCTTCATAAAAAGCGATTTCTCTATAGTAGAGAAATCGCTTTGTCCTTTAAAGTTGATATAGCTTCGTATACTTTTCTTGTAAATAATTTGCTAAATATTTGGCGTTTAAGCCTTCCCCTGTTGCCTCTTGTAACAATTCGAACGGTTTCTTCAGCGCTCCGTATTGATGGACTTTGTCTGTTAACCACTCACGAATTGGAAGAAGCTCACCTTTTTCTAATAACTCATCAAAGTTTGGAATATCTTTATCCATTGCATGTTTCCATTGTGCAGCGTAAATCATTCCTAAAGCATAGGATGGGAAATAACCAAACATGCCCCCTGACCAGTGCATATCTTGTAAAACCCCTTTTGCATCTGTCTCAGGGCGAATACCTAAATATTCCTCGTATTTATCATTCCATATTTGTGGAAGATCTTTCGCTTGAAGATCGCCATTAAATAGGTCACGTTCAATTTCATAGCGAATCATAATATGTAGTGGATATGTTAACTCATCTGCTTCAATGCGAATAAATGAAGGTTCCACCATATTAATTGCTCGCAGGAAATCAGTTAATGGTACATCACCAAATTGTGCTGGCGAATGGTTTTGCAGTCGCTCGTAATTATGCTCCCAGAACTTTTCATTCCTACCAACAAAATTTTCATAAAATAAAGATTGAGATTCATGTATTCCCATCGACGTACCCGTTGCTAACGGTAAACCATCAAGCTTCACATCGATATTTTGTTCATACATAGCATGCCCACACTCATGGATTGTTCCAAAAATTGCTGAGCGGAAATCATTTTCATCATATTTCGTTGTAATTCGATTATCTCCATGATTTAAGCCAATCATAAATGGATGCACACTTTCGTCTAGGCGACCTGCATCAAAATCATAGCCAAGTTGTGCTAACATTTCCAATGATAATGCACGTTGAGATTCACGAGGGAAATGTTTAAATAATATGCTTGTATCTGGTTTATTTGGTGAATCTGCAATTTTTTGCACAAGAGAAACGATTGTTTCACGTAACTCACCATAAACTTGATCTAAAACATCAGTCGTCATATCCGGTTCATATAAATCTAGTAATGTATTGTATGGAGAACCGTTTTTAATACCCCAATATTGAATGAATTTCTTCTGCCAGCTTATAATTTCCTCTAAATAAGGTAGGAATAAAGCAAAATTATTCGTCGCTTTTGCTTCTTCCCATGCTGTTTCTGCTTTAGATTGTAGAATGACAAATTCCTTATATTCATCAGCTGGAATTTTTTTATTTTGATCGTAATCTTTACGTACTTTCTCTACTAAACGCAGCGTAACATAATCGAGATCTGCCTTTTGCCCCTCTAGTTCCGTTAGTAACTTCCCTAACTCTTCACTAGTTTGCATCTCAAATAAGGAAGCAGATAATGTTCCAACTACCTCTGAACGTTGAGCTAACCCCTTCTTAGGTGCACCGGTACGCATATCCCAATAAACCACACTCAGTGCTTCTCCGTAGTGCTGCATTTTTTTTACATAGTCAGTAAATTGTTGTACAGTCATGCTAACATCCTCCTTTTCACGCTATTAGTTTATCATATTTTCGAAAATTTTGTATATTATGGACTTTTAGTATTTTTCTAGTTCTACTTAAATTAAATATTGATTCTACAAAAATTTAAGGCTATGTAAAAAAGGATGCATGGGGATAAAGATTCTACTATTGGATTTTCTATAATGCGTTCAGGAGATTATTATGCCACTGCATACTAGATGAGTGGCGATGTCACATAATTATGTGGTTATGTATCTGGCGAAAAATACTTATTGAGGAAGTAGACAAAGAGAATACAACTTTGTCTACATTGACCAAACATGGACAATAGAAGGCTGCATCTATCAAACTTAGGGCCAAATTATTCTGTTAAAATCATTCCTGCAAGAATATGCTATTTTTCACCAAATATACTAGATGACTTTATTAAAGCTGAATACAGAATAATAAATCACTATGATTAGTCTTCGATTTAAAACAATTCTATACTTTATATTGCTTTACTCGCCCATAAGTTGTTTGTATCTCAAGTAGATAATATAGCGACGAGAACAAATACTACCTAGTGGTATGAACATAAGAGCATTTGTTAATGATAGCAATGCATGCTCTCTACTCCAATGACCTACCAGTATCCTTAAAAGAAGAAACCCGAAAAACAAAATAATTCCAGCAATAGAGCTTTTTGTAGTAACGATTCCTCTAGTGTGATTCTTACGAATTTTTTCTAGTTTTCCTTTCCATACTCCTATACCCAATCCAACCATTAAACAACTGATATACATCATAATACTTAAAGGCGTTAATTTAATACTTGAAATAGTAGAAAACACCACACCAATTAACAAAACTGGTATGACCCACAATCGAGCTGGTCTAACTTGTTTCTCTTTTAACATTATAAGGACAATGACAATAAAGACGACCAAGTAGCTAACCATTTCTTTCCCTCACTTTATTTTAAAAGTAAAATTCAACCTCAAACTGAAGATGTAGTGAGCACGACCTTCAGAAAAGGGATCTTTCAATACGCTTCTTCATAATGATAACTTCATCAAATTAGACAATAGACTATTTATTATAGCCTATTGTCTAATTTGATGGGATCAAAATTTTTCCTATGTCATAAGTTGATTGGGGTCGAGACTACGAAATACGTTGGGGGATAGTACCGATGAACTTGAAGCAAGCGTGCATCCACCTAATAGGAAAGGAATTATTCCCCTCACTTGAAATATAAAATTATTGATTATTTATTACAGCCGGGATTATATACTCCTTCATTAACGGCCATCTATCTCGAGGATTCATGATGAATTCTGAACTAATTGCCACAACCATATTCAATTTCGGTATACAACAAATCATATTGCCTCCATCCCCTATTGCTGAATATGTAAATAATCCATCTTCTTGGCGTAGCCACCATAAATAACCGTAATTGTGATAGTTTATCTCCGTGGATTCTCGAATCCATGTTTCTGAGAGGACCCTATTATTATTCCACATGCCATTGTTTATATAGAGGTAGCCAAATCGTGCCATATCACGAGTAGTTAATGTTAGTCCCCACCCACCTGCTGAAAGACCGTTTGGATCATGGACCCACCCCTTGACGTTTTTCCCGAATAAATCATCAAACCCATAGGCATTCATTTCGTAGTTCGGAATTTCTTTCATGCCAAGCGGTGTAAACAAATGTTCATTGGCGAACGCTCGTGCACTCTTGCCAGTACTTTTAGTAAGAATTGCTGACAAGACATGTGCTCCAGCTGTAGAGTATTTAAAAGCACCTAAACCCCCATTTGCACCCATTAAATCAAGTGTATATTTTATCCAATCCTGCTGTTGACATAGCTTATCTAGTGGCTCATGCCAATCCTCAAATGGATAAGGTACTGTCATCGTGAGAAGATGTCGTATAGTAATCTGTTGTTTCTGCTGATCAGAAGCAAACATATACTCTGGGAAAAAATCCAACACCTTTTCTTCAACGCTATTAATATAGCCTTTATCAATTGCGATGCCTATAAGTGCAGAAAGTACACTTTTTGTTACTGATGCTATATGGTGACAATGATCAGAACCTTTGCCATTAAAATATTTTTCATATGCTAAATGACCATCTTTAATAATAATAATGCCATTAATATTGTGATAATCACTTTTTATCGTCTGTTCTAGCTTGGAAAGTTTTTCATTGTTCATATATATGCTTTCAGGTTTTACGGCTTGCCAATTTATTGTTGTTTGCATAGGAACCTCCTAATTATCATTTTTTCTTTACAGGAAAATATACTTCAGTAACATACTCCTCAGGGGCGATTGCTTGATTTGGGTCTGTTACATATATTTCATATGGTGGCAATAATAGCTCATATCCCTCGTTTTCAATCCACTTCATCAAATTAGCGTAGACGGATGTCAATTCTGGATATGCCCCCTTTAAAACAGATTTAGCACAGAGGCTACCAGGCAAATTTCTCGTACCCTTAACAGACTCAGCTATTGAAACGGCGAACTCGGTATCATTGCCAGCAGGATTAAATTCAGGGCTATGGTAAATCGTCATCGCCTGACTAAGTAAAGTGAGCTTCTCCTTCGCAATCCTTTCATATAACTCGCTAAAATAACGACCATATCCCGATGCATAATCATCACTGCTCAATATTAATCGCTTATAAAGGATATTCATTGGCTTTGTTTCTACTAGTTGTACTTCGAAGTCGTCAAGATACGACATGATTGGTACCCCTTTTTCTAGATTTGAAATATCTTGACTTAGTTGTTTTACAACATATTCAAAAGCCTTTAATTTCTCTTGAATTTCATTTCTTTTCTGGTTCAACGCTGAACAAAGTATTTCTTCGGATTGATCCTCTTCTAATGCCAGCATCGTTTTAACTTCTTCAAGAGAAAAATGATAGGATTTTAAACGATTGATATAGAGCATCCTTTTTAGTTGTTCGATGGAATAATACCTATAACCGCTTTCCGCATTAATCTCATCTGGGTTAATTAATCCAATTTCATTGTAGTATCGAAGTGTTTTTGTAGAGACACCACATATTTTTGAGAACTCCCCTATTGATAGCACAAAACCACCTCACTCATTTATTTGTTACTTGCTACCATTCATTTATACACCTTCCCCTAAGGATAAAGTCAACGGTAAAGTTAACTTTATCCTGTGGCGTCTTCTTCAACAAAATGAAGCTCTCTTCGAACTTTCACGTTCAAAGAGAGCTTCTTATTCTATATAAATAAGGGGAATTTTAACTAGCTTTTAAGTGCAATGTTTAGTTTCCAAACATTTTTAAGAGCTAAAGGCTTTTACAACAGATATATAGTTGGGGATCCTACATATCTTATTGCAGCATAGCGTCTGATTACTCTATGTTTTGACAAATTGTTATTACTTGTTTGACGGCTTCTGCCGATTGGTGGAGTGCCGTTTTTTCTTCATTTGTCAGGTGCAATTCAATAACTGATTCTATACCATTGCCGCCTAATATTGTCGGTACACCTAAAAATAATTCGTGGTAACCGTACTCTCCTTCTAAAAGGGCAATAGAAGGAATTATTTTGCGTTGATCTTTCATGATGATTTCGACCATCTGTGCACAGGCAGCAGCTGGCGCATAATAAGCACTGCCATTCCCTAACAAACCAACAATTTCTCCGCCACCTTTACGTGTACGCTCTACGATTTGCTGCAGTCTGTCTTGAGGAATCAGTTTTTCTAAAGGGATCCCTCCAGCATAGGAATATCGAATTAAAGGGACCATTTCGTCGCCATGCCCACCTAAAACGAATCCTGACACATCCTCGGGTGCAATTTGCAGCTCTTGCGCTACAAATGTATTAAAACGTGCTGTATCTAACACACCTGATTGGCCAATGATCCGATTTTTCGGAAAGCCTGTTTCTTTATAGCAAACATAAGTCATTGCATCAACCGGATTGCTTAATATAAGAACGATGCTGTTTGGAGCATAATGTTTTATTTGTCTAGATACCTGTTGAATAATTTTTGCATTCGTCGCCACTAAATCATCCCGGCTCATGCCTGGCTTACGGGGAATACCAGCTGTAATAATGACAATATTTGCTCCTGCTATATCCTCATAATTACTCGTTCCTTTAATAGAAACATTAAACTTTTCGATTGGTCCTGTTTGTAATAAATCTAGCGCCTTTCCTTTTGTCGGATTCTCCGCTTCTGGAATATCTAACAGGACAACATCTCCTAGTTCTTTTTGTGCCAAAAATAAACTTAAAGTTGCGCCAGTATGACCAGCACCAATTACAGCAATTTTACTTTTCCGAAAAGACATTATGCCTCACCTCGTTGATCAGTTGCAGCTGTTTCCGTCGTTTTTTTAGCACGTGTTGATGTTGTTGCTGGCTTTTTCTTTGGTGCTTCTGGTCCTTTAATCATTTGAAAAACATCTTCATCAGGTCTCGGAATTACGTGAGCGCCTAATAGTTCTCCAACACGCATTGCAGCGGCTTTTCCAGCTTCTACTGCTGCCTGGACAGAACCAACATCACCTTTCACGACAACTGTTACAATCCCGCCATCAACGAACTCTTGCTTGACGATTGTTACATCTGATGACTTAATCATTGCATCAGCAGCTTCGTAAGAGCCTACTAATCCTTTTGTCTCTATCATTCCAATAGCGCTACTCATTCTCCTCACCTCTCATAACTTCCGTAGAATCAATAATACCTATAACAACTGCATCGATAGGCAACGGATTTTCTTTCATAATATATCGTGATGACCCACCACTTGTAATAAGCACATCATCGCCAATTCCTGCCCCGATACGATCTGCTGCTACAATCTCTGAACGAATTGGCTGCTGATTGGAGTCAATTGGTTGAATAATTAATAGTTTTAAGCCATTCAACCCTTCTTCCTTACGTGTTGCCCATACACTGCCTATCACTCTTCCCATTTGCATGAACTTCACCTACTTTATCCTGAATGGACTTTTCTAATTACTCCGAGCGAATTGTTAACGTCTTATTTAACTCTCGTATTTTGTCATAAGCCAATGCCGTGACAATTGTGTTTTTAGGAACAACAATTTCCCGCGCTTCTATTTCAAGTACTTCTACTTGCGAAAGTAGCTTCTTATCAAATTGATAGCTGGATGGTCTTTCAGCTTGTTTTAAGACTGGAGGAATTTCTTTGACATCCATTTGTTCGTTAGCTTGTACATAGATAATTTCAGCAAGTGCACCTTGTTGAATTAATCCTGCATTTGCTTCATCTGTGTCGATATGCATCTCCAATCGATAACGATCCGAAACACGAATAATTACATTGGATAAAATAATCGGTCTCATACCTTCTACTTTAATTTGTACCGATTGTCCATCTGCTACTTGGAACCGAGCGCTATCAGCTGATGACATATGAATATGCGCTTGCGCAATAATGAGCCCTTCATTTAGCACGACACTGCCATTTGGACCGATAAGTGTGACAGGACTGGAACCTTTAATATCTCCTGAAATTCTTAATGGTGGCTTCATCCCTAATTTCATCGCATCTGTCCAGCTTACTTCTACTTGAGATAATGAACGAGCTGGGCCTAATATTCGCACCCGCTCAATGGAACCCTTAGGACCAGCAATAACAACGGTTTCCTCTGCAGCAAACTGTCCTGGCTGTGAAAGTTCAAACTTAGGTGTTAATTGATAGTTCTCACCAAAAAGCTTCTCCACTTCCGCTTGAGCAAGATGGACGTGTCGTGCTGAAACACCAATAGGGATTTTTCCATCATATAGAGAAGAAGGCTGTTTTTTTAAAACTTGTTGCAATACTTCTTCGACAATTTTTTGGACTAAATTTTCCTGCATCTAACCTCCTCCTTACGTTAATGATCTGATAATTCTCCCCTGTGCTTGCTGTTCAATAAAGCCTGCATTCGCTTCATCTGTATCAATATGCATCTCCAAACTAAAATCGTTTGACACACGAACTACAACTCCACGAAACGTCACAGGTCGCTCACTTTCCACTTCAACAGATACAAATTCATTATTTTGTACGTCCAATGCTATTGCATCCTCTCCCGTCATATGAATATGTGCCTGTGCAATAATGACTCCCTGCTTAATTATGATTTCTTGTTCTTGATTGATTAATTTGATGCCTGCTGAACTTTCGATATCTCCCGATTGCCTTAAAGGAGGGGTTAATCCTAGTTTCATTGCATCTGTTCGACTAATTTCCACCTGTGTTGCCGCTCTTACAGGACCTAGTACACGCACATTGTGAAGAACACCTTTTGGTCCCTCAATAGAGACACGCTCTTTGGCTGCAAACTGTCCTGGCTGTGAAAGATCAAAATCCTTCGTTAGCGTTGCATTCGGACCAAAAAGTGCTTGTAAATCCTCTTCACTGACATGTATATGGCGAGCTGAAATGGCCACAGGAAATATCTTTGTTGCTGTTTTCACGTTAGCCACCTCTATATCTATTAGCTATATTGTTATAGGAAATGAAAGCAGGATGAAGCGCAATGTGTAGCATCCTGCCCTTTACTTTATGATGTTCTATCCGTCGTTTCGGCTTTTCTTTCCGTCGCTTCGTACTCTATCCATCGTTCCGGCGGGTCTTTCCATCGCTTCGATGGTTCTATCCGTCGCTTCGGCTTTTCTTTCCATCGCCTTTAATACGGCTCAGCTCAACCTGAAATTAAGCCTCTGCTTTTGGTAAAATTAATTCTAATTCATGGTGTGGACGTGGGATTACATGAACAGATAGGAGTTCTCCAACACGTTGTGCCGCTGCTGCACCTGCATCAGTAGCTGCTTTTACCGCTCCTACATCACCACGAACTAATACAGTGACAATCCCGCCACCAACATGTACTTTTCCTACTAAATTAACGCTAGCAGCCTTCACCATTGCATCTGCTGCTTCAATTGCTCCTACTAATCCTTTTGTTTCTACCATTCCTAATGCTGTACTCATTTGTCATTCCTCCAAATTATTTATTTTGTAATGTTATTTGTTTTAATACTTGATCAACAATTTGTTGAACCACTGCTGTATCCAGCGATGGATCTTGTGCCTTAATGTTCTCTACTACTGGTTTTGTTAAGAACTTTGGTTTTGGTACCTCTACATCTTTAATGCCATAAGCCATACGTTTAATATTCAATAAATGTCTCGCTGTAATGTTATCGGACGTAATATTGCCACCAAACGTGCCACATCCTAATGTGAAAGATGGTGCTAAGCCTGTAGTTCCACCTACAGCGCCAATAGATGATAATGTATTGATCACAATTCTGGACACTGGTAATTCAATAGAAAATTGCTCAGCTAAAGCTGTATTTTCTGTATGGATCGAGCATGTATGTCCGCGTCCTCCTATGTTTAGCAAATCAATCATTACCTGTTTTGCCTCAGTACTGTCCTCAACTGTGTATAACGCAAATATCGGGGACAGTTTTTCCAATGAAAATGGAATGTTCTTGCCAATCATCGTTTCCATACCAACAAGTACTTTTGTATCTTCCGGCACAGTAACACCGATAGAATCTGCTAAGCAAGCCGCTGACTTACCTACAATTTGAGGATTTACTTTCCCAGGGATTGGAGAAATCAACTTCTCCATTTTTACCTTCTCTTCATCACTCAAAATATAAGCACCGTTTTTCTTTAACTCTGATAAAACTTGCTCGGCAATAACTTTATCTACAATAATTGACTGCTCTGTAGCACAAATCGTACCGTTATCAAAAGACTTACTTTGGACAAGCTGGCGAACAGCTTTGGATATATTCGCCGATTTTTCAATATAAGCTGGAATATTTCCTGGTCCTACACCGTAAGCCGGTTTGCCCGAACTATAGGCTGCTTTTACTAGCGCACCCCCACCAGTCGCTAATATTAAGTGAATATCGGGGTGCTTCATTAATTGCTGCGTAGCCTCCATGGAAGACAGTGTTAAACAGTGTAGCAAGCCTTCTGGTGCTCCCGCTTTTTCTGCTGCTACTCTACAAATCTCTAAAGCTTCCTTTGTACATTCAACTGCATATGGATGCGGGCTTAGAACAAGACCATTTCTAGTTTTCAATGAAATAAGTGTTTTAAAAATTGCTGTTGATGTCGGATTTGTCGTTGGGACAATGCCCGCAATTACGCCAAACGGACTTGCAATCTCTGTCACTTTCTTCATTCGATCGAAACCTACGACACCGACAGTCTTTAAATCTTTAATATCTTCATAGACATCTCTAGAGGCAACCTCATTTTTCATCTTTTTATGATTAGGAACACCCATCCCTGTTTCCTGAACGGCCATATTTGCCAACCGTTCTGCCTCTTTAAATGCGGCATCCGCAACAGCTTTGACGATATGATCTACCTGCTGCTGTGAATACTGCATATACGTAGCCTGTGCAATATTGGCATGTCTCACAGCGTCTCTCATTTCTTGAATGGCTAATAAATCTTTATCAAATGCGGCCATAAAGACCCACCTTTCTAAACAACTGGATTTCTTGTTAAATTTTCAATAGCTTCTCTAAAAGCATTTGCAGCAGCTTGGCAGGAAGATTGACTACCACTTACTAAACCGCCACCGAAATTGGTTTCAGATGGTGGACCAAAGAAAACCTTTAGCTCTACATCTGCCGCCTTTAATGCAGCATCTAAACCAACGACAGCTTCAAGTGGCGGTGCGATTAAATAAGCGAGGGCTGTCCCAACCTTAACGTTCGCTAGCTCTGCCAAATACGTGCCACAGCTTGCTACAGTATGTGCAAAAAGAGCGTGGTTTTCATTTTGAAGGATCGCTTCAAAATACGTATCAAACTGAATTTTCTGCTGAATCGCATCGAAGCCACTTCGTATTTCATCAGGCGATCTACCAGCAATGATGCCAATGACTTCACCAGATAATGGGCCAGATGCATGAGCCGCTCCAGCATAAAAGCTTTTCGCATACACAACATCAACATCTGCTTTTTTCGTAGCCTCGTCCAAAGCTACATAGCCAACATCATCTATTGTTAGTGTTACGAGTCCAATGCTATTGTGATATGGCTTTAAATCTAATTGCTCCGCTAGTTCACTATTCACTCTTGGAATGACTTGCATTGCTAAAATTTCTGCCATAATTTTTTGAGGATTCATCGTTTGGCCCCCTAACCTTCTTTTGCCACAAGACCAACTCCACTTGCCTTGTAATGCAATATTTTTTGCACGACTGTTCCTAAATAGGCTCCAGCCTCTAACGGCGGGATACCACCTTTATGAATGTTCGAAACGACCATTCGATCAGCCTCTACTGTGCCAATTCTAGGTTGATAGCATATATAAGCACTCATTGACTCGGCTGATACAAGTCCCGGACGCTCACCGATTAGATAAACAATCACTTCTGCTTGTAAAAGCTCGCCTATTTCATCCATAAGAGCTACACGCCCTTTATCAATATAGAAAGTCGTTCCTATTTCTATATTTAAATTATTAAGACTTTGCTGTAACGCTAAATAAACATCTTGCACATTTTCTTCAATCGCACTTGCACTTAATCCGTTAGATATGATGATTTGTACCTTTGGATTTTTTGTACACTTCGATTGGATAAGCGTTTTTGATTCAGCTGATAAACGACGACCTAAATCTGGTCTAGTAATGTATTCCTCCTTATCTGTCACTCTTGTTGTTACTTGAAAGACATCAAGCTTTTGTAGGAGCCCTTCTGTCACTTCCCCATAAACTGCATCTACTGCCGCTGCATGATCGAGACGGAACTTTAGCCAAGTTTTGGTTTTTGGCCTTGTCCCCGCTCTCCCAACACCTATTCTTGCAGGTGTATGCTTTTTAGCAGCTTGAACACTTTCAGACACTTCATCCTCTTCAAATTTAAAGGCTGTAATAGGTGCCATAGTGTCAGTTGGTTCATCATTACTTACGCTGTAGTACGATTGTTCATGGTTATGTGATTCAGATTGATAAAGTTTTATTAATGGTTCATTTGACCATTCTGTTGCGCTCGGAATTGCTACTATATCAGCTACACTAGTTTCCTTAGCTTGAAGTTTAATAAGTATTTCCTTTTGGTCTTCTGGTGGTACAGCCGTATCATGAGATTGTTCGTCGGGCGTTTGATTGCCCATCTTATCTATTACGAGCTGTGTAATCATTGATACTAATTGTTCATTCAATGGACTCACCTACCTTTCAAATATAGATAAATCGCCAGCTATTGCAGATAGACGACCATTCTCATAAATGCCCATTTTTTCTAACCACGCTAGAAATGCAGGTGCTGGTTTTTTACCAAACGTTTGAAGTAATGTAGCGACATCATGGAAGCTCATTGACTGATAGTTCAGCATGACATCGTCGCCCATTGGTGCAGCTATAATAAAGTTGACACCAGCAGCTGTTAATAAAACACTTAGATCTTCAACATCATTTTGGTCTGCTTTAATATGGTTTGTGTAACAAATATCAACGCCCATTGGAATGCCGTGCATTTTGCCCATAAAGTGATCTTCTAGTCCTGCACGTATAACCTGTTTGTTATTGTATAAATACTCAGGTCCAATAAAGCCAACTACCGTGTTCACAATATACGGATTAAAATGTCTAGCAAATCCGTAATTGCGCGATTCAAGTGTTACTTGGTCAATACCCATATGTGCCTCAGCAGATAGCTCCGAGCCTTGTCCAGTTTCAAAATAGAATAAATTCGGTCCAGTTCCTGTTCCTTGCTTTTTCACAAGCTCCTCTGCTTCTCTTATTAGGTCAGCAGAAATACCAAACGAGCGGTTAGCAATTTCTGTTCCAGCAATACTTTGGAAAATCATATCGGCAGGTGCACCTTGTTTAATAGCCTTCATCTGTGTTGTAATATGTGCTAACACACAGTTTTGTGTAGGAATCGACCGATCATTGATAAACTCCTTTGTTGCTTGCAATACTTTTTTCACACTTTCAACTGAATCATCTACTGGGTTAATCCCAATGACCGCATCACCTATACCATAGGACAAGCCTTCTTTTAATGAAGCAATAATACCGTCAATATTGTCTGTTGGATGATTCGGCTGTAATCTTGAGGAAAGTGTGCCCTTTTGTCCGATCGTACTATTACAAGTTGACAGTATTTCCACTTTATTGGCCGCATGGACAAGATCTAAGTTGGACATTAGCTTTGTAACGGATGCAATAATTTCTGAATTCATGCCCTTGCTTAAGCGTTTTAATTCCCTGTCGCCTGTGTCATTGGATAAAATGTATTCTCTAAGTTGCTCGATACTCCAGTTTTTAATTTCTCCATAAATTTGCTCATTAACATCACCTTCAATAATGCGTGTCACTTCATCCTCTTCGGGAGGAACTAATGGATTTTCTCTTATATCTTTCACTAACAGCTCACTTAGAACCGCCTTTGCCGCAATTCTTTGTTGTACAGATTCAGCAGCAATTCCAGCTAACTGATCTCCTGATTTTTCTTCATTGGCCTTGGCCATTACATCCTTCAATGATTTAAAATTATATTTTTCTCCACCAAATATCACCGATAGATTCACATTCATCCTCCTTACTTTGAGTGAAAAGCAAGTGTTTTTACAACGACTGGGACAACTCCAGATGGCAGTACTTCCCCAATGTCAATGTAATCGCCTGTTTCCACTTTGATTTGATCGATGCAAATGATGGGAACTGTTTGATTAATCGCTTGTAACGTTTGCCCAATAACTTTTGCATAATCTGATTGAATGACTATGATAATTGGTAGTTCCTTGGAGCTTATCGTCGCTAAGTGTTTCAAAATAGCCTCACATAAAGCACGGACATCCTGGAAGCTTAAATAGGGTAACTGGCTGAAATAGAGTGCAAACGGAGAGCGATTCTCCTGTATAGAAAATAGAGCATCGGCTCGTTCAACCGCTGTTTTTACCGCATAGTCGAATTCTTGGCTGTTCGTATCCAAATGACAATCGAAAACAGGCACATTTTTTAAAGGCAAAATTTCCGCGTCTACTTGAATCGTTGCACCACTAATCTCAGTTGTTTGGGTACCTGCACCAGTCACCGTTGCCCGTGCTGTTTCCTCTGGTTTTAGCCATAAAAAGGATTGTAACTGTTCGTGCTGCAAAAGATATGTCGCCAATTTTTCGCCGATATCATCATATTGACGGTTTGTACATTCCTGTTCATAAATACAAGCAGCTACACCACCGGAAAAAACGACTGCTTCAACTGGTTTATTCCAAGTTGGCAAATGTCCTAGCAATAACGGATGTTGTTCATCTGTCAATTGTCCGCTTAGAGTCATCGCTACTATATCCGCCATTTCTTGGATTAGTTGTGTGACACGTACATCCTCTGCTGCATCACCCACCTTTAATGGCTTTGACCATTTTTTCATCAGTTTCATAATGGGTGGTGAAATCGATTGGACAATGCCATTTTGAAATTCTATGAGTCTCCCTCCGACATGCAATGTACACGTACCGATTACTTCTCCGTACTGCATTACCGCAATATTTGCTGTACCACCACCGATATCGATATTAGCGATAACTTTGGCCGTATTTTTAGATTGTTGTAAAGTACCCGCGCCCTTTGCTGCAATGATTCCCTCCAAATCGGGTCCGGCAGTAGCAACTAAAAAGTGTCCAGCTGTATCTGCGATCGCATGAACCACCTCGCTAGCATTTTCTTTTGTTGCAGATTCGCCTGTAATAATAATGGCACCTGTTGCAATATCTGCTGGTGCAATTTGGGCCAATTGATATTGCTGAAAAATAAATTGCTCGATTTTTTCCATATCGATAATTTCTTTATTGATAAATGGTGTTTTAATAATCGGGCTTTGATGTAAAACCGTTTTTTCAATAATTTCTATTCGAGGCACATGCGTTACACCTGCAACGTTTTTCAACAGAAAACTACTGACGACCATTTTTGTTGTACTTGTTCCAATATCAATGCCTGCACTATAAATTTTTTCGGTCTTCAACTTACTCCCCCCCTCTCGCCACTACGGGCTATACATGAGATAAGGACTATCACGATCCTTCACAAATTGGCGAATTTCTTCGTCACAATTGAGCTGAATAAGTGGCGCTATAAACTCAACACCAAGCTTTTGCCACGAAGAGGTTTTCACAATAGGACCATGTGTCATGACATTTTGTAATAACGCTGTTGCTCTTTCTACATCTGCAAGTGGTGCATCAATTTTTGTAATAACACCAATTTGTATTTTAGGAATTCCTAAGCTAAATTGCGGAGGAAAAACACTCCTTGATGACGTGGCATCCTGCAAATAAATTACATGTGTCACTTCAAGCGATGTTGCCATGATGTTTTTGTAATACATTGGATTTTCTATATATTCTCCGGGTGTATCAACAATCCAGTCATCATAAACGAGCGCCTGTGTTTTATTGGCTTGTCTATCTTTTCCTAATAACGCATTCATTAATGTCGACTTCCCTGCTTGCACACCACCTATGATCATTACTCGATTTTTCATACGGCACATCCTATGACTTCGTTATTTTTGATGGCGTATAGCCAAGCTTCTCTGATAGAAAACGATTAATCTCTAACATCGCCATTTCAACCTCGGAAACACTGCCAACAATTACGAGACTGCCGGTAAAGCGATCTAAAAACCCAAGTTTTACGTTCGCTGCCTTTGTTGCTAAATCCCCTGCGATAATAACTGTCTCACTTGGTGTACATGTCATGATGCCAAGTGCACCTGCTTCTTGAATACCTAGCTTTTGAAACATATCAGGGTCAGGGTTTGCGATTAGATGACTTAATGTTAGCTGCTTTCCTGGCACAAACTCCTGAATAAACCGTTTCTTTTCTTCACTCACACGTCATCACCTCTTTCAAGTTTTTTCAAGGCTAGTATCTGTTAAATATTCTCCTTCTTTAATAATGCCTGCCTCACGATCCTCTTGTTCTAGCCTTAGAGCTGTAGGAACAGATAGCTTATAGGCCAATATAATTGCGATAACACCCGCTAAAAACTTACCTGCAATAACCGGTAAAATAATGGTCGGTTGGAAGTTAGCTGTAAACGATAAATGATCTCCTAGAAGGAATGCTGAACAAACTCCAAAGGCAATGTTAATGACCTTATCTTTCGGTGGCATATGTCGAACAAGTGTAAACATGGCTAAAATATTAGCAATTGTCGCTAAAATACCTGCGCTCCCTACTGACGATAGGCCTAATTTTTTACCTCCTGCCTCTAGAGGCTTCGATGCATATTTTCTTATTAAGTACACCATTGGGAATGCACCCGCTAGCATAATACCGATGTATCCAGCTGTTTCAAGTGCCCGGAATTGATCGACTTTATCTGCCATGATCGGATCAAAGCCCCATGCACCAAAAACCTTCGTAAAAATACCTGTGAAAATTTCTACAATCGAGAACACTAGCACAAGCTTGATAGCAGCATCCATCACACGTCCAAAAATCATGAAGCCTTTGATCATGCCATTTGGAATTAGTTTTAGACCTAACGCAATTAACACGACAAAAATAAATAATGGCAATAAATTAATTAATATTTGTAAAACAGAAATGGCAAAAACATATGTTGGTGCCGCTGTTGTACTAATTACTTCACGAACCTCCGTATTGAACATCACAATCAAAATAGAAGAAATAAATGCTCCAATCGGAATTGTTAAAACACCCGCCATAATACCTAAAGCCATATATTTATGATCTCGCTTATCTAACATGGCAAGCCCCATTGGAATAGAGAACACAATTGTTGCACCTGACATAAATCCGACAACTAGAGCCATGACCCATCCCTCATAGGACTCTTTTAAAGCATTTGCTAATTGATATCCCCCCATGTCCGACGCTAAAATTGTCGTTGCCGCAATCGCTGGATCAGCACCAATCCATTCAAAAATCGGGCTAATAAAATGACTTATAAACCACGTTAAGTAAGGTATAGCTGCCATGATCCCTGCAGCAGGTACAAAAATATGTCCAACCGTATGAATTCCATTCATAAACTCTTTACCGATTCCATATTCAGCATCTCGAATTGCTCCAATTGCTCCTAATACTGCACAAATCATAATAATATAAACGATCACCGTTCCTATCATTGCCATCCTTCTCATCACCCCTTTTATTTTTCTATATATAAAAAAAAGACGCATTTAAAGAGGAGATCTCTTTAAAGCGTCTTTGCTTTAACTATTTACTTGTAAAGTATTGATAATGCGCCTTGCAATAAGCGCCATTTCCTGTTGAGTCTGCATACTTTCACTTCGAATTTTTTTATAAGCTTCGTCCTCACTAAGGTTCTCTGACTTCATGAGCAAACCTTTTGCTCGTTCGATTATTTTTCGCTTTTCTATTTCTGTTTGTTTATGCAGTAATTCCCCGTTTAAACGGTTGAACTTATCAATCTGGTGAAATGCTACTTCCAACGCCGGAAGGACATTCTTCTCAGAAAACGGTTTCATAACATAGCCTAAAATATTATCCTGCTTCATGTACAGTAACAATTCTTTTTCACTATAAGCTGATATAAATAGCACTGGTATACCAAGCTGCTGTTCAATAACTTTACTTGCCTTTAAACCATCTAGCTTTGGCATTTTAATGTCCATTAAGATTAACTGTGGCTTATGTGTAAAAGCCAACTCAATTGCTGATTCTCCATTGTTTGCTTGCGCTACCACTTCGTAGCCATTATCCTCTAACATAAACTTCAAATCAATTGCAATAAGGGACTCATCTTCGACAATCATAACTTTCCTAGTCATTTAGGATAAATACCTCCTCACTTACAGGGAACTGGATTTGAGTATGTGTACCTTGTTCACTAGGGATAATTGAAAATATGCCAGCTAAATCATGTTCAACAAGCCTTGTTATAATCTCCATTCCAAACGATGCCTTCACCTCTTGCATTCCAACGCCATTGTCAGAAATATGAAGTGAAATAGAAGAAGCATCTTTTTGAAATTGGATATCGATTGTTCCCTCTTCACGACCAATAAAAGCATATTTCAGTGCATTTTGCAGTAGCTCACAAATGATTAATGCGAGCGAAACAGCTTTTTTAGAATGACAAAATAACTGTATATTATCGTGATGAAAGGTTAATTGAATAGATGATGTGTTGGATGTGCCAACCATTTTATGACCAATCTTTTTAGATAACGCGATAACATCTACTTTCTCTTCAGCGTTATCCTCATTTTCTAAAATAAGTTCATAAACAGATGAAATACTATATATACGATTTAATGCCTCTTGAAAAGCACTCGCACTGGAAGCTGACAAGTCATTTCGCATTTGCAAGCGCAATAGACTCGTGACTGTTTGTAAATTATTTTTCACTCTGTGGTGAATCTCTCTTATAGCGAATGTTTTCATCATTAATTCATTTTCTTTCAGCTTAAGCTCTGTAAGATCATGAATTATGAGAAGTGTCACTTTATCACGTTGATCACGAATAGGAATTTTCTTCACAATAAAAGATTTACGATCAATCGTAACTTCTAAGAAAAAGACATCATCGCCTTTATCATAGATTTCCTGTAAAAAAGGTAAAATTTCATCCAAAGCAACGTTGTTAAAACGCTCAAGTCCGGATAGCTCTGATATAAATTGGTAGCCTGCAGGATTGCTATAGATGACTTTGTTTTCATGATTTGTAAGAATAATCGATTCCACTAGCAAATCAGAAACAACTGGAATCGGTTGAGAGTTCGGCTCAACAATATGCTCAATTAATGCAAAAGGCATTTGTTGAAAATCATCTTTAGGTGTTGTTTTCATTTCCACCTTTTTTTCTTGGATTAACACAGCAATAACTTGTTGTTGGTCATTAAAGAGAGGAACAACGTTTTGTTCAACCGTTATGCCTTCCTGAGTGATTGCTCTAGTCATTGACGATTTTTCTTTATTTTTAAAAGCAGCAAATACTGCTGGCTCAAAGCTTTCAAAGACAAATTTGCCAATTACAGATTTTTCGTATAAGCCTCTTTCTGTTTTTGGGAATGCCTCTGCCACAACAATTGCATGTGGCAAGTTTTCCAGCATACAATCTATGAACATATAACAATCTGTCAACTCAGCGTAATACGATAATGTAATTTCAAGTTCTATTAACTTCTCTACATCCGTTGCAGATAAGCTCGTATATTTTCGACACAATGATTGAATGTTCGACAGGTTCATGCCCCCTATCACAGAATAATTAAATATTAAATTTGATTATTCTAAAATTTCTTGTCATTATTATAAACCTTTTGCAAAATTATTTTCAATATAAAAAATAATTTATTTTATTAAATTTCATTGCATTACAAAGAACTATATAGCTTAAAAGAGAAATATTCAACACTTTTTTCAAACACAACATTATCCCACGATAAAAATGTTATTTTAATATATAAAAAAAGCGAGAATGCAACAGGTGCAAACTCGCTTTTTTCTACTTTATTTCTGGGGTAACAGCTAATATATCTTCAAATGTTTCCCGCTGCTTTGCCTCTTCTTCATTCATTAAAATATGGATATCTCCGCGGTCGTTTGAAGTACGAATTAAACGCCCCATTCCTTGCTGCAAACGAAGTTGCATAAATGGTAATTCCACTTCTTCATATGGATTTTCTGCAAATGTACGTTTCGCATCAAATAATGGATCGTGTGGAGGGAACGGTAAATCAAAAATAATAACTCGTGTTAATGCCTCCTCCGGCAAATCTAGACCTTCCCATAAATGATAGGAGCATAATGTTTTGATCGCGCCTTCTTGGAAATCACGAACAATTCCTGACAGTTCACGATCCCCTTCAAACGCTACATACATTCGTTCCATAAGAGGTAGTTCCGCTTTGAAATCTAACATTGCTTGTTTGGATTTAAATAAAATTAAAGTTTTTTCACCGTCACGTAATAGCTGTTGAACCCGCGACGTTTTCTCCTTTTGAGAAAGTTCATGTAAATAAATTCGCATAACTTCTTCATAATCAAATGGAGAAGGAACAGAAAACGATTGATAATCACGAATTCCTAAACTATAGGCAATATATGAAAAATCTTTTTTCACTGATAAAGTTGCTGAAGAAAATATGATTGGAAGTTTTTTAGAGAATAGTTTTTCTGCTAAAACTTCTGTAATAAGACGCGGCATAATGACAAGCGTTTCTTCCCCATCAGTTTCCTCTAACCAATCTACTGCATCTCCTTGTGCTATAAAAATACGTAAAGAAGCCTCGTATTGTTCTAAATACTCCTCTGCCATATTTAATTCATACTCCGGAATCATATACATTTCAGATTCAAAGACAAATTCCTCAAGTAATGTTTCGACATCTTGAATAAGTTGTTTCCCGTATTTCAATAGATTTGGCGATTTGTTAATACGTTTACGCTCTTCTTTAGAAGCGACTAGATCGTCTCGTAGTTGGTCAAAAAATAGCTCATGGTCATCTTGTAATTTTTCCATCGCGTATAATGTACGTTCTCGCACACCATCTACCATTAAACGCTCTAACAATTGAACAATAGTTGTCGCCTGTACTTTATACGTCATTGCTTTTTGTGCAGCATATTCTAATAAATGACCTTCGTCTAGCACAATCATTGATACATCCGGCAATAAAGCTAATTGCCCTTCACGTTCACGCGACTCCTTTGTAGCTAAATGTTCCATCAAAAAATCTTGTGAACAAATAATGAGATCCGCTGATTTACGATAATGTGCACGATGTAATGTTTGACCACATCGATTACGTAGGTCACATACTGAACACTGCATAATCGAGTTGTAATTTACTTTTTGCCAATCTTCATCACTAACTGTTGGATAATCGCTTCTTTCACCATAGGGTTGTATTGCAATCATCGAGCCCTGTGCATACACTCCATCAGGTATAGAAAACGAAATATCATCAATCCATTCATCAGTTTCGACTTTCTCAGCTTCCTCAAAACGCTTTAAGCATAAATATTGGTCACGTGACTTTGCTAGGCGGACATCGATTTCAAGACCTAACGTTTTTTGTAGCTTATAAATATCGCCGCCCTCTTTTACTAACTGGTCAATTAAGGTTTCATCAGCACATGCGATAAGGGCTGGTTTACCAGTATAGCGTGCATAAGATACAGCCGGTAGTAAATAGGCAATTGTTTTACCAGTCCCTACCCCTGCCTCTGCAAAAAGCACGTTTTTCTCTTTGAGGGCCTGCTCGATTTGATAAGCCATAAAGATTTGTTCATCACGGCATTCAAAGCCCTTTTCAGGTAATTCATCGTAAAGGACGTCCCCCATCCAGTCACCTAATGACTCAAAAAATGAGCGGTCCTTCGTTAATACAAATGGTAAAGATTTACGCAATTGACGCTCCCCCTCTAACTATCTGGTCCTATTATACGCGACGAAACGGAAGATAAGAAAAAATCTTATCTTCCGTTATCATTCGTTAATCTCTTTTAGACTTTTGTCCCCAGAACTGGTAATAATTCGTTTCAATAAAGCCATTGAATAATTTACGTTTCTTTGTCGATTGACGACCGTACAGCTCCTCAAAGTTTTTCATTGAAGATAGCATGTACACAGACCAAGTCGGGTTGTTTTTCATGACTTTTCCTAAATCACGAATTACCTGCTCCACGATCTCAATGTCCCCAATACGCTCCCCGTATGGTGGATTACCAATCATAACACCATCTGTTAGCTGTGTTGTAAAATCACGTGCTTGCATTTGCTTGAACGTAATCATATCACCAAAGCCCGCTTCTAGTGCATTTTCTTGTGCAATATTCACCATGCGATGATCGATATCTGACCCGAAAATTTCTAATGGTTGATCATAGTTCGCTAAGCTATCAGCTTCATCTCGCACTGCATCCCAAATTTTTGCCTTCATCCATGGCCATTCCTCTGAAATAAATTCACGATTATAGCCCGGTGCAATATTTTGTCCAAACATTGCTGCTTCTAAAGCAATTGTGCCCGAACCACAAAATGGATCAACGAACGGTCGATTTGGATCCCACTTTGAAATTTGTACGAGTGCCGCTGCTAATGTTTCTTTTAATGGTGCTTCACCCTGTGCTTGACGATACCCACGCTTATGCAAGCCCACACCCGATGTATCAATAGTAAGTGTAGCCACATCTTTTAAGATTGAAACTTCAATTTTATAAGTTGCACCAGATTCATCTAAAAATCCTAAACGCTTATAATGCTGTTTCATGCGCTCTACTATTGCTTTTTTAGTAATAGCTTGACAATCGGGTACACTAAATAATTTTGATTTTACAGACTTCCCCGATACTGGGAAAGCTGCATCAACGGGTAAGTATTTTTCCCAAGGTAACGCTTTTACACTTTCAAACAATTGTTCAAAAGATTTAGCCGGAAACTGACCTACAACGATTTTTACTCGGTCTGCTACACGTAGCCATAAGTTTGTTCTTGCAATGGCCGTCTCGTCACCTTCAAAATACACTTTACCGTTATCGACTGTTGTTTCATAGCCTAGAGCCTTTACCTCTTGTGCCACAATCGACTCTAATCCCATTGCAGCAGTTGCTACTAATTTATAGTTTGCCATACACTAATTCCTTCCTTGATGTTCAATTTCCCAATACTCCAGAAACTCCATAAGTTCGTGAAGTGGTAAAGGTTTACTGTAATAATAGCCTTGGATTATATCACAGTTCATTTTACGTAGTATATCCACTTGTTGTGCTTGTTCTACACCTTCAGCAACAACTTTCATTTTTAAGCGATGCGACATTTGAATAATCGCATCCACTACTGCCTGTTTTTCATCGAGCGAGCCAATATGCTGAATAAAGCTCCGATCGATTTTTAAATAATCAAGGGGAAAACGAACTAAATAACTAAGAGACGAATAGCCCGTCCCAAAATCGTCAATAGAAATTTTAAAGCCCATGTTCTTGAGTCGCACAAGCTTGCTAACCGTTTCATTTGCGCTGTTCATCACTGTTCGTTCTGTAACTTCGATTTCAAAATTGTTAGCAGGTGTGTTATAACGCTCTAATATCGCTTGAACAGAGTCTAAAAAGTTTTGTTGCTTAAAGTGAATGCTGGAAATATTGATAGCAACTGGAGTCTTATAGCCATATTGACGCATCTCTATAACTGCTTCACAAGCTTTTGCTATAATTACTTCGCTCAAAGGTATGATTAATCCTGTTTCCTCCGCATAAGGAATAAATTCTGCTGGAGAGACAAATCCTAGACTTTCACATTTCCAGCGAATAAGTGCCTCTACCCCTTGTATCTCTTCATTTTCCATAGATATTTTAGGTTGGAAGTGCAGCTCAAAATCCCGGCTTTCAATGGCTCTCCGTAGTTCCGAATCTAATAATAAAACACGCTGTGAGTCCGTCTTCAATTCATCAAAATAAAATGCATAGTCGTTAAGGCCATTCTTTTTTGAATAAGTCATCGCCTTGTCAGCACAATGAATCAATTGCTCTGTTGTTTCACCATCAATTGGATACATACTGATACCAATACTTGTAGAAATAAAAATATCTTGGCCATTAATATCTAAAGGCTGTTCAATAATACCTATAATTTGTTCAGCAAAATTTGCAGCTTCTTTAGCACTTTTTACATTTGTCAACGTAATAATAAACTCATCACCGCCATATCTAGCGATGATATCTTTATTTTTCAACAATGTTTTTAAGCGTTTTGCTACTTCTACTAAAATGGTATCTCCAACAGCATTTCCTAACGTATCATTAATTTGCTTAAATCGATCTAAGTCTAAAAAATAGACTGCATGCTGTACCGAATGAGAGATAGTAGAAGTTGATTCTAATAAATTATCCATTCTTTCAATATAAGCAAATCGATTTGATACTTCCGTTAATGAGTCCGTTAACAATCGCTTTTCTAGTTCATTTTCTACGATTTTTCTTTCAGACAAATCTGAGAAAATGCCACAGTAATTTGTAATCTCTCCATCATCGTTAGCTACACCGACAATTGTTAACCATTCTGGATATACGTCTCCGGTTTTACGACGATTCCATATTTCCCCCTGCCAAATGCCTTCTTGTCGTATCATTTGCCACATATCTAAATAAAATTGTATTTCATGTACACCTGACTGTAGAACGGCTGGTGTTTTTCCAATCACTTCATCACGTTTATAGCCAGTTACAAATTCAAATGCAGGATTGACCAATTCAATTCTTTTATTTTTATCCGTGATCATGATACCTTCAGATACACTTTCGAAGATTTTTGTCAATAAGGCAGTAGGATATTTGGAAATCGAATTTAGCTTCTCCAGACTATCGTTCACTCCGCTCATGATTCCGCTCCATCCTATCTCTCTTTACTACCCTCATTTTTTAGAAAAGCGCTTTTGCGCCAGTCTACTCGTATGTAGACAATATGTACATCGTTGCGATAATAGTTTGATCTAGATGTTTGTTTCGAATCGTAGCGACAGAGGCATGAC
Source organism: Lysinibacillus sp. EB271-A1-10B (assembly GCF_058791335.1). NCBI lineage: Bacteria > Bacillati > Bacillota > Bacilli > Caryophanales > Bacillaceae > Lysinibacillus > Lysinibacillus sp. EB271-A1-10B. Next base: position 370,706 of record NZ_JBYTDL010000002.1, on the reverse strand, counting down.
CAACAGTGTACAGCCTTATTCTCAAACGTATATCGCGCATGTTTAGACATGCTTCACAAGTAATTTTTTCTTACTATAGTCAAAAGAAAAGCTCTCCACCAAATTGGAGAGCGCTTGTCATTTCATAATAAGCATCAAAAAAATTCCATAAGCCATGTTTTGTTCCCGAGTACTCAAACAGCTATCGCCTCGTACGACCGGGTAGTAATCATCTATCTACAGAGCGAACTCTGTCCCTCTATCCGTTCAATTCCTTTTAGAGAGTGCCCCTACCATAATTTGGGTTTCTCACTCGTGGGGTTTACCTCGTTCCACCTTGCATGTTTCCAAACAAGCTACGTCACTGTGGCACTTTCAGGAAGTTTCAACCATATCATAAAGACTTAGGTTTTCCTTCCGCCGTCAGCTTTTACAGCTGCCTTACCTTATTTTTTCAGTAAGCACGAACACTACGGTCATCTCAGAACCGTGCGAGCATGGACTTTCCTCTACGACGTCTAGCGCCGCAGCGATTACCAGAATTTCATGATGATAAAAAGATTATACTAGAGTTTTATGATAAATACAACATTATTGACAAAAATTTATTCGTACAATTTACTACCAAAGACATGTTTCTCTAAATTAGAAAGACGTTTTAAAATATCAAAGTTAGTCGTACCAGATGTCGATGCGACAGGTTGTCTCTTAGGTGTATTATCAATTTCTTCTTTTAACTGTTTATTTTCTTCACGAAGTTGGGCCACCGCTTTTTCGAACGTTTCATAGTCTTGTATTATCTCATCAAGAAATGAATCGACTTCTTCTACATTGTAGCCTTTAAAGTTTTTCTTAAATTCCTTTTCAAGGATCATTTTTGACGTTAATTTAATATCCATTTACATCGCCCTTCCTCACACTACGTCGTTTCATTATAGCATACTTCATCACATTATATCTTCTGAAAACATCAAATGTAAGGCAAAACTTGTCGTTTCTTGCGCTTACCCGGGAAATTATTTCTTATTTCCTAACCTGAGCAACCTCTTCTCCCAAGAAATTCCCCATTTTTGCTTTTGTTCTACTCTCCATTGCTCATTCTTCTTAATTAAATTTATACCCTCTTGCGTATAATAAAGGGCTTGGTCATAATCTTTCATTTGATGCTCATATATCATAGCTAGCTGTTCTAATACGTGCAACTTTTTTCGTTGATCAACAAAATGTAGAGAAGCAACAAATGCATCGATCGCTTCACTAAACTTTTTATTTTTTTTATGCTGTATGGCCAAATAATATTGTGCATTTCCCGCTTCAAGTGCATCAAATTGGGTCGTAACTTTCTCTAAAACCTTTACACTCTGCGAACTCTCTTTTAAATCGGCATACCACTTACCGATATTTGTAAACGTTTTGGCCGATTCTTCACCTGTCTCTTCAAATAGCAAATTTGTAGAATGGACATAAAGCGTAATCAGTGAAAGTAAATCCCATTCATTATGAAGAAGGACTTTCATCAGTGCATCAGGAACACCGCTTTTAATGGCATCTAAATATATAATAGGTGCAAGATATCCAGGTATATCTCCAATGCGGGAAAAGCCAAGCTTCTCTTCTTCCACAGATTTTAATTTCATTCGCTCCATATCATTTTTCCATAAACGCTTTGAACTATGCAATAAATCGATTTGACGTTGTGTACGTAGCTTAGGTAACTCTTTTTGGTGGAGTGTCCAACGTGTTTCAAGTTGTGGCCAGTCAAAGCTTTTTCCATTGTAAGTAATAACCGTCGCAGTTTTTTGCCAAAGCTTTGATTCAAAAAGTAACGCTGCTTCATGAGCAGGATCCGCTAAAAGATATTGAGTTAAAATAAAACTTTCATCTTCCTCTGACACTTCTAAAAAACCTAGAAGAAAAATTTGTGTACCTACACCCTTTAAGCCAGTCGTTTCCGTATCAAAAAACAATACTTTTTCATTCATTTCTAACGCATATGGATGTTCGAACTTTGCCTCTTGCCATTTTACTAATGCATCAAAAAATGACTGCAATTTATGATGACCATGCTGATAACTAAATGGATAACGCACTTGCCGTTTAAAAACAATACCGAATTCATTTTCAACAACTGTCAGTCCCGCCTTTTCCCACTGCTCTGTATAGCTTGGAGGTACAGGTTTTTGAAAAGCGGGTTTAGCCTCTTTTTTTATAGTTGTTGTCGTTTTTTTACCGAGCATTTTTTTCATTTGTAAAATATTATTTTCGTAAGACATTACCTTCACTCATTTTCTACATTTTATATTGCTAAAACTTATAGTATTTTTTCTCATTTACTGTAATCATAACTCATCTTTTAGCTTCTGCACAAAGAGAAGGTAAAAGTAGTAAGGTTAGACGAGTGTTCTTACCACTTTTCTTTCTCCGCAGGTAAATTTAAGTGGCTATATATATATGAAGCCTTATGGATGATGTAGTTATACGGTATAGTTAGGATGTATTATAATACAATAAATAATTGAATATAGCGAAATTGGACACTTAATTCGCGCGACCGGATCAAGGAACATAAAAACAAGATATTCAAATTATCGGCACACATGCATAGGAAAATGAAAAATAAATTAAGAAATGGGGAAATTAAGGAGGTTTTAGTATGCTGAACACTTCTTCGAAACGTGCTATCGCACTAACCGTTGTTATACTCGTAATCTTTTTATCTTTGTTATTAATAATGAATATAAAACCGATTCCAGAAGTTCAGGTAGACGCAAATGAAATTACATTTAATACTCCTGAAGAACTGGATGCTGCGGCAGATCTCATTATGATCGCATCTCCATCTAAAGAGTTTATGGACCGTGAACACAAGGTAACATTTTTTGATGACGATACAATCCAAGACTACTATACTTTAACAGAAGTCCAAGTTGAAAAAGTTATTAAAGCACCTAACAACTTTCATCTTTCCAAAAATAATATGATCAAAATTATTGAACCTGTTGGAATTGTAGGTCGAGGTACAGGGAAGAGAAAGCTAGTCACTAATCAATATGAGGAGCTCAAAGAAAAAAATTCTTACATTATGTTTTTACAGCAAAACTCAAAGGGACAGTACGGAATAATTAATAATAATTTAGGTAAATTTAACTTAGATAATAAAGATGCTTTAGATATGGGAGAAAAAAAATCTTCAGAGGATAAGAAGTTTAAAGATGATGTTCTCCAAAAATATTCTATCGACTAATTAACAGTTCGCTTAACCGTAAAGGCACTAAACCTCACAAATTTATGGCTAAAAACCTCTATACTATAAAAAAGCTCAGGCTCAAAATTAATTGAGTACCTGGACGTTGATGATTAATAGATCAAATATGAAAACGACAGTTTGATTAAATCATTGCTTATTACTTGTAGATAATCACACTACGATCAAGCGCTAAAGATAATCCATCTCCGATCTTATCGAAAACTAAACTGGCACCTGTAGAAGTTTTAGCTTCCGTGCCCATCCAACCATAATATTTTTCACTCGTAGTTTCATATTGAAACAAACCTTTTCCTCCTAGTAAAAAACTAACTTGTTCATAACTCATACCAGACTCTAACTTTTTTAAGTTCTGTTCTGTTACTTGAGGGTATTTCTTATTGGAGGATTCATTACCACTAGCATCTTTAGACCTTACTGTGTCGTCATTGTTAAACGTTACAGTTATGCTCAAGTCTTTTGTAATTATATAATATTCACCATAATTAGAGCCTGGACTGTACTTTCCAAACATCTTAATCGAATCGTCTGATGTTGTTTTTCCAATTTCGATAGCTGCATACTTCTCAATACCATCTAAAGGAACATCAGTATCAATATAACCCTCTTCGGCTAGGTTTTGTACAACACCTGTTAATTCTGCACGCGCGACGTTGCCATTTGGTTTAAACGTACCATCTGGATAACCACTAACTATTCCCTTTTCTTGTGCCCAAATAACTGCATCTTCGTACCACGCACCAGCTTTTATATCCTTAAATGTTCCACTCGCTGCGCTTACAGTTAGTGTAGCCCCCCCTAATATAATCGCTATGTAAATCCTAAAACAAAGCCTTTTAACGTTTTCTTCTGCGTATCCAATTTCCTCTCTTATGTACATATATTTTCCACAATTATTGATGCTATCATAGAGTCGGATATTAATATCCAAGTAAATATCGATAACCTAATCCATCCATCTATTTCCCATTACAACCAATATTTTGAATTACGGTCATTTATCTAAGAGATACAAGCAACTTGAATAAATACAAAAATGACCAGGTCCAAATCAATTAAGAATCTGTATTTTGAAGATATTTGCTATAAAACCATGTTAATATAACCAAACTATTAGTATAATAATTACATACTTTGTTAATAGGAGGATATTTATGAAAAAATTAGTTTTATTTATTACAATGTTGTCTTTATTTATGGCGACATCCTTAACGGCTGATGCACACCCGGGTCGTCTTGATAGTAATGGTGGTCATAACTGTTCTGATAAGTCTAAAGAAAAAGGTCTTTGCTCAGGTTATCATTATCATAATAAAGCCAACGAGCCTGTGCCTTCTACCAATATAAATCAGAAAAAACCAACACATCAAAGCACACCAGAACCAGTGCTTACAACTGTAGATGTATATATCAATAACGTTAAGCAATATTACAACCCAAGTGCTTATATTAAAAACGGAACAACTTTAGTTCCTATGAAAGCTATTTTTGTATCACTTGGTGCAACTGTTACTTATGACAATGCAACAAAAAAAGTGACTGCACACAAAGATAATAAAAAAATCGTCATTGGCATTGGAAATAAAAAAGCATACGTTAATTCAAACGGCGTTACAACTACAATTAATTTAAATCATGCAGCTGAAATTTATAAAGGAACTACTATGGTGCCTTTACGTTTTGTAAGCGAAGCACTAGGTGCAGGTATTACGTTTGATGGAGCTGTATATATTACAACAAAATAATTAGGTTGAATCACACGGGGCAGCATATTATTTAATGGTGATTTTTTATATCTTTCTAGTAAGTCTTATTCAACAATGCGATCTCGTAACCGTAAGATAATCTTTAAACTGATAAATAAAGTGGGCTTGAGGAAATAACTTGGTTATTCCTTAAGCCCTCTTTTTAATTTAATTTTGATTAATTTGATTTAAGATCCGAAGAAGTTCTATTATCCTCATTAAAATCCCTTCAACTGCTTTTTGCCTTTCATCTTTTAAATCCAGATATGTTGAAGAAACAAAAAACTGCAATTTCTTTTCCAGTTAATCAGTCTCCTAGCTTTACTATACAAACATCGCATTATTTTTGTAAAATACTCCAATGTAGTTAAGGGATAAAAATCAAAAACAGGCCTCATTTAATTAATGTTGATTTGGAATTTATTAAAGTTTTAGCTCTCTAAAGAGAAGATGGATTTATTATTCAAAATTTTGCGGATACAATCTAAACCATTAAAATATTTATCTTAAACTTAAACCTTGTTAAATATTGGGATATTATCTTTTATATTTTTTGTGACATTTTATATAAATTAAATGAGTCTCCTCATTAGAATTATGAGTATTTTCGTATATTTTAGTAACATTTATACCCTAAATAAACTTATATATAATAATAAACTATGTTATATTTGGTAATTTTACTAACTTTTTGGAAAATTCGCATTTTAAAATATTGTTATGTATGATTGTAATGTAATGGAAAATAAAAATATGAGGAAGCTAGGAGGAAAGATATGAAGAAAAAAATTACGAAAACATTATTATGTGCGACTATGGGGATAAGTATTTTAACACCCTTAGCGGTATCCGCCAAAACAGAGGATAATAACGAGCAACAATTGATTACACAGATTAACCAGAGGGAGAATAGTTTCCCTAATGTAGGACTAGGCACTCAGTGGCTTTTCCAATATTACGATAAATATTTAAGAGCGAATGGATTACTTCGTGTTGCTCCAGTTGTAACTGCGGAAGATTTAGAAGTTAAAAATTCTTATGGTCAATTAGCAATGGAACCCCAAGTAATAAGTACTACCCCACTTTGGGCTGGACAAAGTGATTTAGAAAATGCGACTGACCGTGAACAAACTTTAAATTCAACAGAATTTCGTAAAACATATACCAACACTACAACTTCTTCTACAGAACATGGATTTATGCTAGGGACTGAAACATCTCTTTCAACTGGCATACCCTTTCTAGCAGAAGGAAAAATCACCTTAAAAGCAGAATATAATTTTAATAGTACTCAGACGCATGAATCTACTGAGACTGTAGAGTATGTAGCCCCAACTCAAGCAATTATTGTTCCACCACAAACAATTGCTCGTGTAACGGCAACATTAGATGTAAAAAAAATTAAAGGTAAAATGGACCTTCATTCAGAAATTGGATTGAATAAAGAAGTATATGGTTCCGATAAAATCACAATGTATCATGTATTTGAAGGTATAAAAGGTTCGGTAAGCCTTGGTTCTATTTATGACGATGCCTACAAGCAAGCAGAAAAAGATGGGTATAGTGAAATACCTGAGATTAAAGCTCTTTCAAGAAGTACTAATAATCCCGATTACTTTTTAACTAGTGGAGTGGGGAACTTTGAATCAGAATACGGCAGTATTTTCAATGTTAAAGTTGAATTTATAAATATAAAAACCAAAAAGATTGATAAAACAGAACATATAGTTATACAACCTAAAATAAAATCACTAACAGAATGAGTGATATGCTCCCCCATTAATTGAGTACCTGGGCTTTGTCATTGGTTTATGCGTGTTCATTTATATACAATGACATCGATAGATTACTACATCATTCTCAACAAAAACTTACATCGACTTTCCGAAATTATGCATTCAAATGTTTCAATTCTTGAATCAGATCAGAGTCGATTTGGGAAATTTAAAAATGTAGCACTAGCAAAAGGTAGTGACGAGTTGAGAACAAAAAGGCTTAAGTTACTCCGCGCAACTTTGAAAAAACACCCTAACGCTTCTGGACGTCAACTAGAAGAAATTACAGGAATTAACTGTAAAATGATTTATAAATTAATTAAAGAAGAGGGCTTGAAGGAATAGTGCTAGACTTTTCCTCTCATGCCCTCTTTTTATCTCTAATTTAAAATTCGAAGTAACTCTACTACTCTTTTCTTCGCTTGTTCCAAGCTATCCTGAGCCCCTATACATGATGGGCAGCCGGATTTACAAGCACAATTTGCTACGTGCTCCAATGTCTTAATTAAAAGCTCTTCCCATAAATCATACACCTTTTCACTTAGACCAATACCCCCAGGATACTTGTCGTAAACAAAGAACGTCGGCAATTCATTATGAGCAGCCTTTACTTGTGGAACTACTGCGACATCGCTGCTGTCACATTGAATGAATATCGGAATGAATGCATTCATTGCATAAGCTGCCCCTGCCATAGCGGCTGTAAGCTCCGCTTCCGACCATTCTGATGTATTTTTGAATGATAGCCAAGACGAGCTTGTATGCATTTCGTCCGGTGGTAAATGAATCGGCCCCGAACCTATATTATCATGATTTCCATTGAACTTTATTTTTTTAAATATCGTTGCCTGTGCGACTAAGCCGACATCACCGAAGCCAATAATGCCACCTTTATAATCTCGGCTCCGATCTTCTTCTAGCACCTTCATCTCAACTGCTAGATTAGCGTCAGTATAATAATCGACATCTACTTCTCGTACATAGGCTTTCTTCTCTTCCCAATCAAGCTTTTCTACTTGAAATTGAATGCCCTGATGCAAATAAATAGCCTCTTCATGTAGCAACGTCATCGCACTATGACGATCCATTTCACCAATAACCTTTGTTTGCGCAGGGACAGTCATATCAATGATTACAACATTTTCTTGCGAAGCAGAACGAAGACTAATATCATGTGCTGGAAAACGGTCACTCATCCAATGCCACTTCTCACTCGTTTTAAAAATAACGCCTTCCTCCGCTAAATAGTCAAGTAACTCCTGAATCTCATATTCACCATACGTATCATGCGTGGAAAATGGTAGCTCAAACGCTGCACATTTCAAATGATCCATTAAAATTAACATATTTTCAGGATAAATACGCGCTTCCTCAGGTGCACTACCAAGTAAAAAGAGTGGATGGTTCACTACATATTGGTCAAGTGCGGCTGATTGTGCTACATAAATAATTAGCGCCTCGTCCTGACGACGGCCAGCACGACCCGCTTGCTGCCACGCACTTGCGATATTTCCCGGATACCCTGTCATGATACATGCTTGTAATTGGCCAATATCGACGCCTAATTCTAGCGCATTTGTACTCACTACGGTTTGAATTGTACCGTCGCGAAGCCCTCGTTCAATAACACGTCGCTCAGAGGGTAAATAACCTCCACGATAACCTCGTACCGATTCATCTAAAAGCTTATTGCGTGTAAGCTCCTTTAAATACGTCACAATCATTTCTACTCGCACACGACTTTTGGCAAAAATAATGGTTTGAATACCTGCTGTATATAATCTTTTAGCGAGGTCACTCACCTCCAAAACAGCACTTCGACGTACGCCAAATGTTTTATGGACGATCGGTGGGTTATAAAAAAGAAATGTCTTTTTCCCAACAGGCGCTCCAGAATCACTAATTAAGGCATGACTTTCATTTGTTAAAGCTTCCGCCAGCTCTTTTGGATTTTTAATGGTTGCTGATGTACAAATGAAAATCGGCTTACTACCATAAAACTCACAAACACGCTTCAGCCTTCGAATAACATGCGCAACATGTGAGCCAAACACACCTTTATATGTATGCAACTCATCAATGACGATATACTGTAAATTTTCAAATAGTGAAACCCATTTCGTATGATGTGGCAATATCCCCGAATGAAGCATATCCGGGTTTGTCATCACAATATGCCCTACCTTACGTACTTTTTGACGAATGCCTGGCGCAGTATCCCCATCATACGTATAACTTAAAATTTCTTCGCCGCTCTGTTCGATTAATTCATTTAAATCATTTTTTTGATCCTGCGCTAAAGCTTTCGTAGGAAATAAATAAATAGCGCGCGCATTTTTATCTTCTAATATTTTTTGAAGTACCGGTAAATGGTAGCAGTATGATTTTCCAGATGCAGTTGGTGTTACAGCAGTAAAAGAAACACCTTCCATTGCGTAATCAAATGCCTGACGTTGATGAGTATACAGTTGTTCAATTCCTCTTGATTGAAGAGCCTTTACAAGTGAAGGATGTAAGTTGGCAGGGAAAGGTGCATATTTAGCCTCTCGCCCTTCAAGTGTTTGCCAGTGTACTATGCGTTCCTTCAATTCCTCATCATATCTCCATTCGCTTAACAGTTCACTAATGGTCCTTTTTTTCGATAACATCTGGTTGTGTCTCCTTCACTACCCGTTCTAAAATTTCCAGCGTATATGAGGTTGAATGAATCGCATCTAAAAAACGCTTTTTACTTGTTTCTTTATAAAAGGATTGCACAACAAATTGCTCCATCGATTCTGCCGCTGAAGCAATTTGTTGTATATGCATATATTTTGGTCGATTTTTTTGAATCCACACATTCGCCTCTTGTTGCCATTCTTTTAAAAGTTGGTGAATGATATCTGCGTGTGGTTTAACCTCCTCAAAAAAGTCGGGCGTACGATCCTCCTCACGCATTTGCCAGAAGCGTGAAACACATTTTTCACATTCATCTATTAATTTGGAAGTTTGCTGTAATAATAACAAATTTCGCACCTCTTCTTATTCAATTAAGGCTCATCACCAAAATGGGTGAATTTCCGTTCCAACTGGGCACTTGCTTAGGACATTTGATAAGCCATTTGGGCATCACTTTGTTCCTCTATAGGTGCTCCAAGCCTTATAACAAGGCATACATTTAAAAAATGTCTCCCAAAATTTTTGGCGATGAGCGTTAAAATATATTTTTATTATTAGGTCAGTACTACTTAAAATAAGATTGAACTACATTAATATAAACGCATAATCTCATTATAAGCTAGTTTCGAACCTGCTATTTTAAAATTCGTCTACAAAATAATTTATGCTATATGAGTAATTTCTCCCAACAATAGATAGAAGTCTTTATTTATGGCTCATCATCATAACTCGGGATTGATTTTCGTTCCACAGTCCTGAAGCCTTTATCACAAAACGTATGCTTTTTAACCTTCGTCCCACTCACGCCTTTGACCAAGGAGTCCCCTGTTTCAGTAAATGTCTAATCAAACATTGACAAATAATGTATGAAAAATGCTCATATTGAGTTAGTTACACTGCATATGAGATAAGTGTACCAAAGTCTATCATTTTTCACTACTAATAGGCGAACAAGCATTCTTTACTTGCCAGTTCTTTTCTGCTAAGCTTACTTTCTGGCTAACAGATTTGAGCTGCTCAAAAAAATGCATACTCTGTGCATTGTTTTCCAAAGACACTCTTGTTAACAGTAATTGATTGACCAGATCCAACTGCGCAACTAATTGTTTTAACTTGTTCAAAATAACGCCTCCTTTGCTTTAATTTATGTATTCCTCGTATGTATAAAATTACCTTCATGCGTGACAAAATAAGCGTAAGTTAGCTGAAAGAAGAAGTATTTCGATAAAAAGTTGAACTAGTCTATTAAATTCCCTTGTCTTGAAACTTGGAATCAAATAGAGAAGTTAGCGTGGAATACCGTATTTTCTATAAATCCGCTTGAAAATTTCATCAGTTTTTTTGGCGATTCGCGTGAAAGAGCTAATTAAATTACTTGCTATTTTTCGACTTTAAGAGGCGAAAATTGCCCAAAGATTGATCATCTGCGGGTAAATTTAACTATAAAAAATCTAGCGTCAATCATACTATTAATGGAAGTAGAGAACTGCTACTTAATCGTGGTAAACTATTGTATAATAGCAGTATTATAGAGGGTGAACTAAATGACAATTCGTTATCCGAATGGGAAATTGTATTCCCCCAATCCTACTGTTCAAAAAACGGTTAAAAAGGGGAAAGAAAAAGATGTTTCTTTTAGTAATCGAGGAAAAACACTAGAAGATGAAATTGATGAAGCAAACGATTATTATGTAAAAAGACGACTTGCTATCATTCATAAGAAACCTGTTCCCGTGCAAATCGTCAAAGTAGAGTACCCATCACGAAGTGCTGCAGTTATTCGTGAGGCTTATTTTCGAACACCGTCAACAACAGATTACAACGGTGTATGGAACGGGCGTTATATTGATTTTGATGCAAAGGAAACCGCTTCAAAAACCAGTTTTCCCCTAAAGAATATTCACTTACATCAAATGACACATATGCAGCAAGTGACGGAACAAAATGGTGTGGCCTTTATTATCGTTCGTTTCTCGGCTTTTGAACGGTATTTTATTGTGCCATATGATGTTTTACAAAAGGCCTGGCTAGCGATGGAAAACGGTGAACGTAAATCGATTCCCTTTTCAACTATAGAAAAGGAAGCTTTTGAAATTCCTACAAGCTATTATCCACGTATCGATTATTTACCGATTATCCAACAGCTCATTGAAGCACAAAGTCATGGTTCTGAAAGTGAGGAGATAGTAGAATGACTGAACGTCGTCCAACACGCGGTGAGCATCAAAAAGCTCTCGCTCAAAAAAATAAAAAAAGCGCTCCGAAACCATCGAAGAAAAAATGGTTTAAGCGCATTACGCTAACACTTGTAGCAATTATGGCTGCATGTTTTATTGGTGGTGCTGGATTATTCGCCTATTACGCAAGTACCGCACCTAAATTAGATGAAAGCTTACTGAAGGACCCCGTTTCTTCTGAGTTCTATGATAAAAACGGTGAATTATTTGCCACAATTGGTGCAGAAAACCGTAAATATGTAAAATATGAAGATATACCTAAGGATATGGTTAATGCAATCCTTGCAACGGAAGATGTACGCTTTTTCGAGCACGGTGGTATGGACTTTTACCGCCTTGGTGGAGCAATACTCGCTAACTTCCGTGATGGCTTCGGGGCACAAGGGGCCTCTACATTAACACAGCAAGTTGTTAAAAACTCATTTTTACAAAATGAGAAAAAATTAAAACGTAAAGCACAGGAAGCTTGGCTAGCCTACCAATTAGAACGTAAATATTCAAAAGAAGAAATTTTTGAAATGTACTTTAATAAAATGCTGATGTCAGGTCGTGTTTATGGCTTCGGAACAGCAGCCCAATATTTCTATGGGAAAGAACTAAAAGATTTAGATTTAGCTGAAGAAGCATTACTTGCAGGTTTAGTACAGCGCCCAAATGCTTACAATCCATTAAAAAATCCTGAACTTGCGGAAAAACGCCGTAATACCGTTCTAGGATTAATGTATCAACATAAAAAAATTACAAAAGCCGAGATGGAAGAAGCAAAGAAAGTAAAAGTTACAGCTGGTCTGGCTGACGATGCGACACGTCAAAAATTTGCTGGCTCTAAATACGATGCCTTCCTTGATGTCGTTATTAATGAACTAGAGGATAACGGTGATGGTAGTGCAATGGCAGAAGGTATTAAAGTTTACACAACACTTGATCCGAATGCTCAGCAAATTGTTGAAAATATTATGAATGATGACAGTAACTTCCCAACAGAAGAAATCCAATCGGGTGTGTCTGTCATTGATACGAAAACTGGTCAAATTCAAGCAATCGGTGGCGGACGCAATTACGGGGCTGAACGCGGTTGGAACTATGCATATGACTTACAACATCAACCAGGTTCGACTATGAAACCATTACTAGATTATGGTCCAGCAATCGAAAATTTAAAATGGTCAACAGGTCAAACACTTGTGGACGAACCAATGAACTACACTAATTCGCGTCAAACGATTACAAACTGGGATAATAAATATATGGGTGCCATAACAGCACGTAAAGCTTTATATGCTTCACGTAACGTTCCAGCTGTTAAAGCATTACAAGAAGTTGGTATTGATAAAGCTAAAGAATTTATTGGTCGTTTAGGTATAAATGCTAAAAATGTTTATGAATCTGATGCAATCGGTGGTGGGGATATTACGATGTCTCCTACGCAAATGGCTGCTTCCTTTGCAGCATTTGGAAATAATGGTGTTTACACTGATCCTTATTCAATTACAAAAATCGTTTACCGTGACGGTAAAACAACAAAAGACTACACACCAGAGTCTAATGTAGCAATGAGCGATTATACAGCTTATATGGTGACAGATATGTTACGTGATGTTGTCGGCAATAAGCCCGATGCGTCAGGTACTTACGCCAATGTACCTGGATTAGATATCGCAGGTAAAACAGGTACAACGAACTACGCAGCTGCTGATTTTAGCAAGCATAATTTACCGGATACAAGTGTACCGGATTCATGGTTTGCTGGGTACACTACAAACTATTCAATCGCTATTTGGAGTGGTTATGAAGAACACTTTGATCCAATTACAACTTGGGATGAGCGTCGTTTACCACAAATTTTATTTAAACAAATTATGCAAGATATTTCGGAGAACGTTGAAACACCACGTTTCAAAAAGCCAAATTCAGTTGTTGAAGCTACAATTGAAGTAGGATCAAAGCCACTTAAATTAGCAAGTAGTTTTACTCCGAATGAGTTACGTCGAACAGAGCTATTTGTACGTGGTTCAGAGCCTAATGAAGAATCAAATAAATACGCTGCACCAGAGCTTTCTACACCTTACAATGTAAGTGCAAGCCTAGATTTAGAAGGTCAATCTATTAATATTTCTTGGGAGCATGATGCAATGCTTAATCCGGATTCAAATGAACCGCTACCAACAACCTTCGAAGTATCCGCTAAAAAAGAAGGTGGAGAGACTATTTCTCTTGGTACAGCGGATAGCAAAGGTTTAACAGTTAGCAACAAATTGGAAGATGGCAACTACACGATTTCCGTAGTAGCAGTTGTAGATGGTACACGCAGTAAACCAGGTACAACTACTTTCCAAGTAACAGGTACGGCTGAAGAAGATAAAGAGCCAGATACTCCTGAGGAACCTGATGTTGAGGAACCAACGGAACCGGACGAAAATGGCAATACCGAGGACAACGGTAACCACAATGGTAACGGAAATGATAACAATGGCAATACCGGCAACAATGGCAACAACGGCAACGGTAATGGGAACGGCAATGGAAATGGTAACAACGGCAATGCAGGAAATGGCGGTACCCCGCCAGGTAACAATGGCAACAATAATGGTAGCCAGCCACCAACAACGCCAACTGACCCAACCGCTCCGGATGATGGTACCGGTAGTACTGAATAAAAAAAGTAGAGTAGCTTACCGCTACTCTACTTTTTTGTTGTTCTGATTCCTGAGATTATTTATCTGTATTACTTTTTTGTAGCCTGCAAACGTAGTCGCGCTGTTCGTTTTTTTGTTTCCTTAAATAATTCATCAAGCTGACGATAACAAGCATATTGGCTTGGCTTTGCTTTTATAAAGTTTAGTCGTTCGACACCGTTAATGGGTAATACTTCATCCCCTGCTTCCTGCACTAAACGCTCAAACAATACAACGGCCTCTTCCATCAATCCTTTTGCTTCACCATTCCTTGCATCATGTGCTGCATGAATTTTGGCTTCAAGTTCCGTCCATTCTGCAAACCAAGCATCCATTTTTTCCTTTGCGATTGTCTCTACATTCACGATTCCTTCACCAGCCCTTTTTTCAAACGCTTTTGCCCTTCTCTACAATCATCAAATAAAGGGCATGTGTGACAGCCAGGATTTTGAGCCTTACAATGATAACGACCGAAGAAAATAAGCTGATGATGTGTTTTCGACCACTTGTCCATCGGTGTTTTTTTCATAATTGTTTCTTCGACTTCTAATACTGAATCCTTCCAGCGGCAAAGCCCTAATCGTTTAGATACGCGCTCTACATGTGTATCCACTGCAAGTGCAGGAATATCAAAAGCTACAGACAACACGACATTAGCCGTCTTACGACCAACACCCGGTAACGTAACTAGTGCTTCACGATTTGCTGGTATTTCTCCCCCGTATTCCTCTAATAGTCGTTGACATAATGCTTGTATGTTCTTCGCCTTATTTCGATACAAGCCGATGGAGCGAATATCCTGTTGTAGCTCCTCTAAAGATACTGCTAAATAATCTTCAGGCTTTTTATATTTTTGAAACAATGTTTTCGTTACTTTGTTTACAAGAACATCCGTACACTGTGCAGATAATAGCGTGGCAATAGTTAGTTCAAACGGATTGTCATGCACTAGCTCACAATGTGCATCAGGGAACATACGATCCATTTCCGCTAGACAATGTTCCCATTGTTTTTTTGTTAACATGTCGGAAGCCCCCCTATTCTCTTTCTTCTAACCAATTATAAAATGGTACTTTATTTGTTGACTGCGATTCTTGCTGCATTGTACGAACTGACGGTCTGTTAAATGTTTGCTTTTCGCGAAACTGCTCGCTTTGTTTTTGCGCAGCCTGTGGTGTCGTAATATTTTTCTTTTTCCACTCCAGTAATATTCGATCAATATAACGAATACTTAACTTGCCAGCAAATACAGCCTCC
This sequence comes from Lysinibacillus sp. EB271-A1-10B, assembly GCF_058791335.1. Lineage (NCBI taxonomy): Bacteria > Bacillati > Bacillota > Bacilli > Caryophanales > Bacillaceae > Lysinibacillus > Lysinibacillus sp. EB271-A1-10B. The sequence continues at coordinate 355,115 of NZ_JBYTDL010000002.1, read as the reverse complement.
TTCAACGCCTCTTTAATAAGCGCCGGACTATGCTTATCGTCATCTAACCAAGACCCTATTTTTTCTAGCTCTAAAGGAGATAAAAGTCGTCCCATTTCCTCTTCAAATAATCGGAAAATCTCCCCCTCTTCTTGTCGGAGTGATGCCGCTGATTTTTGCTGTTCCTTCATTTCAATAATCTGCATAATGCGCTCCCAAAGTGGGTATACCGAGTATTTTTCATATAGTTTGCCATTTGCGTCAACGTCGCTTGTTATTTCAAGGAAACCCTTTTGCATTAATCGCTGTAGATGTGAAGTAATATCACTGCTAGGCATTGTTAGACGATTCATTAGATCATTAGGCGTTGGAAAATCATTACCCTCCGTATAGAATGCAAGTAAATGAATAACAATCAGTGCCTCATCATCCTCAATTTTTAACTCCTTATAAAACTGAAAAAAAAGCTGAGGAATTTGAATCATTCTCTGCTCAGTCCATGTACGGAGTCGATTATTATTTGCGCTCATATGATACTTGACTCCTTTTCCATCGTAAGTAGAAAAGCCGCGTAGATATATCACTACGCGACTTTTTTAATTTTACACTTTCAATACCTAAAACAAACTAGTTATAGCTTATGGATATAGGCGGTTTAGTAAACGTGGGAATGGGATTGTTTCACGAATGTGCTCCGTGCCAGAAATCCATGCCACTGTACGTTCTAATCCTAGACCGAAGCCTGAATGTGGTACAGAGCCTTGTTTACGTAACTCTAAATACCATGCATAAGCGTCTAAAGATAAATGATGTTCTTCAAGACGAGATTGTAATAAATCAAAGTCATGGATACGCTCAGAACCACCAATGATTTCACCATAACCTTCAGGTGCAATTAAATCTGCACATAATACTACATCATCGCGGTCTGGATGCGGTTGCATGTAGAATGGTTTAATGCCTACTGGGTAGCAAGTGATGAATACAGGTTTGTCAAATGAATTAGCAATTGCCGTTTCATGCGGTGCGCCGAAATCATCGCCCCATTTAATATCATCAAACCCTTGTTCATGCAATAATTTTATAGCATCGTCATAAGAAATACGCGGGAATGGCGCTTTAATATTTTCAAGTTTAGATGTATCACGACCAAGTCGCTCTAAATCTAATTTGCAATTTGCCAGAACGGATTGCACAATATGCTCCACGTATTGTTCTTGTACTTCTAAGTTTTCTTCAAATTCAGCAAATGCCATTTCCAGCTCAATCATCCAAAACTCGATTAAGTGACGGCGTGTTTTAGATTTTTCAGCACGGAATGTTGGACCGAATGAGAATACTTTACCTAAAGCCATCGCAGTCGCTTCCAAGTAAAGCTGACCAGATTGAGAGAGGAATGCATCTTCATCAAAATATTTTGTATGGAATAGCTCAGAAGTACCTTCAGGTGCTGAACCCGTTAAAATTGGTGGATCCATTTTTGTAAAGCCTTTGTTGTTAAGGAACTCATAAGTTGCGCGAATAATTTCATTACGAATTTTCATGATCGCATGTTGCTTACGAGAACGTAGCCATAAGTGACGGTTATCCATTAAAAACTCAGGACCGTGCTCTTTTGGCGTAATCGGAAAATCAGTTGCAGCATGTAGTACTTCAATACCCGTTACAACAAGCTCACAACCAAAGCTTGAACGCTCATCTGCTTTAACCTCACCTGTAATGTACATGGAAGTTTCTTGAGACATACCTTTTGCAATTGCAAAAATTTCTTCGCCTACTTCTTCTTTTACAACAACGCCCTGTACAAAGCCAGATCCATCACGTAGTTGTAAAAAGGCAATTTTACCACTTGAACGTTTGTTAGATAACCAAGCACCTAGCTTGATTGTTTCGCCGATATGCTTTGGCATATCTTGAATCATAATTTTTTTCATAGAAATCCTCCAAAATTGGTTAAAAGGATTAGTCTTGCCATTTTGATTTTACAAATGAATCAATTCGACGGACTGCCTCTTCTAATAAGTCTAAAGATGTAGCATAAGATAATCGCATTGTAGTTGGTGCACCAAAGCCAGAACCTGGAATCACTGCTACGTTTGCTTCTGTTAAAATATCCGCAGCGAATGCATCTACAGAATCATAGCCAGTATGAGCCATAGCTTCTGCTACATCTGGTAATAAGTAGAATGCACCTTGTGGTTTTAATACGTTGAAGCCAGGAATTGCACTTAACTGTGGATAGATTTTTTCAAGACGTATTTCGAATGCTTGACGCATTTCTTCTACAGCATCTTGTGATCCGTTATAAGCTTCCACTGTTGCATATTGTGCAGTTGTTGTTGCGTTCGAAGTAGAGTGTGATGCAAGGTCAGTCATTGGTTTAATAATGTCCGCATCCCCTGCAGCATACCCGATACGCCAGCCTGTCATAGAGTGAGATTTGGCAACACCGTTTACAACGATTGTACGTGCTTTCACCGCATCAGATAGCTGTGCAATTGAAAAATGCTCAATACCATTGTATACAAGCTTTTCATAAATTTCATCTGACACGATTAAAATATCTTTTTCTTCTGCAACTGCAGCAATTTCAGCTAGCTCTTCGCGGGAATAAATCATACCTGATGGATTGCTAGGAGAGTTTATAATCACTGCTTTTGTTTTATCTGTCACAGCAGCTCTTAATTGATCTGCAGTAATTTTATAGCCTTGCTTACTTGTGCCTTCCACATAAACAGGTACACCACCCGCTAATTTTACTTGCTCCGGATAAGATACCCAATAAGGAATCGGAATAATAACTTCATCGCCCTCGTTTAAAATAACTTGGAATAAAGTGTATAGAATATGTTTTGCTCCAACACCTACAATTACTTCATTCGGCTTGTATGTAAGATTGTTGTCGCGTTGAAGTTTATCGATAATAGCTTTCTTAAGTACCGGAAGACCGCCAGCAGGTGTATATTTTGTTAAGCCTTTTTCCATCGAATCAATGGCAGCATTTAAAATATTTTGTGGCGTGTTGAAGTCTGGTTCACCAGCGCCTAGGCCAATAACATCAATACCTTGCTCTTTTAACTCCTTCGCTTTCGCAGTAATGGCTAAAGTTGAAGATGGTGTTAAAGTTTTTACACGGTTTGCTAATAAATTTTTCATACGGGATCTACTCCTCTTATAAATTCGTAATGCGCTTCCACCAGTCGCCGTCCTTAAACATAATATAGACATAGTTGAGCTTATCGTGATCGTTTAGATATGAAATTTCCCAAACAGCACCTGGCTCCTCATAGCCTAATTTCACATTGAGGACTTTTTGTACATTTCCTTCCTTTTTTAAAACCGATAATGCTTCCTTTTCCGTAATACCATCTTTTAAATGCACATCCTTAATCGAATCAGCTTTTAGATTCGTCGGAACAAAGACAGCTTTTTTATCACCATATTCATCTACCCCGAACACAGTGACATACGAATGTTTGCCATTATATGTGTAGGACTCCGAGACAATTGCGAGGGCTTTGGCATCAAGTGCCAACTGTTCAGCCTGTTCTTCAATTGAATCGAATGGAGCCTCGGCTTTCCAGAGTACTAAAATACTAATGACAAGTGACAACGAAACCATAAAGACAGAAATGAAAATCAACCAGTTTTTCATATATTCACCTTATGTTTCACATCTAGCTTATTCTTTAACACGAATGCCTGATGCTTTTGCATGTTTATAACTGCGTATACATTCATTTTGCTTTCCATTTTTGTCAACCTGCTTTCTTTCCTCATACCACAACATTATACAACAATTTTGTGCTGTCGTGTTTCTTAATTTCATATATTGTACGTTGATAACATAACGTTTTCAAATGATTCGAGTAGTAATTTTTTTCTTTTTCGTTCAGCTCTAAAAAAAGGTACCCTTTTTAATGTAAAAAGCCCTATTCACCACTGCAATTAGGAATACAGGAATCAATCTACTTGCTCAACTGGATTTTATTTATTGAAATGTTTTTTTTGCTCAAACGCCTTGTTTGCTTAAAATATCGAACTCCTTTAGATGCTAAAATTTTTGTATTTTTATATTCGCACAGTATCTCCATTATTGTCCTAGTCGCCCATTATTTTTACCCATATGATGAGGTAATTAGCACTTTTAAGAATTAAAAAAGGGACGTGATGTTTTGACGAAAGAAGTCAATCCTACAGATCCAGCAACAATACCAAAATTTGTGGATGAGCTGCCAAAACCGGTTACCGTTAAACCAAAATACTATAAGGGGCCTCAAAGAAAAGATTATTATGAACTTAAAATGATGCAAGCAGAGCATTGTTTCCACGAAGATTTCCCAAAATCAATTATATGGGGCTATAACGGGCTTTATCCCGGGCCAACTATTGAAGCTAAAAAAGACAAAAGCATTTATGTACGCTATCAAAACCAATTGCCCTCAGAACACTTTTTACCTATCGATTTTACACTTCATACGGCAAACGATTCTCAAGAAGTAAGAACTGTTACACATTTACATGGCGCAAATGTAGATTGGGAGAGTGACGGTCATCCCGAGGCATGGTATACACGAGATTATGCACAAACAGGTCCAAATTTCAAAAAAGAAATACATGAATATACCAATCATCAACCCGGCACAACACTGTGGTATCATGATCACGCAATGGCGATCACCCGTTTAAATGTGTATGCAGGATTAGCAGGTTTTTATTTACTGCGGGATACACTTGAAGAGCGTATTAACCTTCCTTGTGGTGACTATGAGTACCCCATTTTAATTCAAGATAAATCGTTTAATGAAGACGGCTCGCTTTTCTATCCTGATGAACCACCATTCCCCGTTCCCGTACATCCATCTATTACACCTGGCTTCGTCGGCAATACAATCGTCGTAAACGGTAAGGTCTGGCCTTATTTAAATGTCGAGCCTCGTAAATATAGATTTCGTTTTCTCAATGGTTCAAATAGAAGAGGTTATATCATTAGCCTTTCAAATGATGAGCCTATGATACAAATCGGAACAGATGGAGGGTTTTTAACAGCTCCTCAAGAAATTCAATCTGTCGAGTTATTGCCGGCAGAACGAACAGATGTTATCGTTGATTTTTCAAAATTTGAGGGTCAGGATATAACGTTAATCAATTCTGATGAAGATTTTTTCGATGAACATACAAAAGTCATCATGCAATTTAAAGTATGTCTTCCTCTAAAGTGTGAGGATACTAGTGAAATACCTGAAAGACTCGCAGTATCAATGGATTTACATCCCCACGATGCAAATACTGAAAGGCATTTACCCTTATCCGCCGCGACAGATGATTTTGGTCGACCAATGTTATTATTAAATAACCGAATGTATCATGACCCTGTAACTGAAAAACCTACACTAGATAGTATAGAGATATGGAATTTCATTAATGCTACACCGTTTGATCACCCTATCCATCTTCATTTAATTCAATTCAAAATACTAGAACGACGCCCTTTCAATATGGAGCTCTATCAAAATGAAGACAGACTGGAGTTTACAGGTCCCCCTGAAAATCCGCATATCTATGAGCAAGGTTGGAAGGATACTGTAAAAGTGGAAGCTGGAAAGGTTACGAAAATTATCATGCATTGGAAGGATCATGTCGGTCATTATATGTGGCATTGCCACTTTCTAGAGCACGAAGATCATGACATGATGCGACCAATACTCGTCATGAAGGAGGTTCCCCCTATGCAAGAGCCACATACTGAAATAGAGAACCATGAAATTGAGCATTCGCCAAAACAGAATCATGGTGACTCTACTATTATAACAAGCAATAATGAGCACACTGTACCGCTCCTTAACAATATTCAAAACATCACTCCGACACATGCTTCTGTGCAAACAACTTATTTAGAAGATGAAATAGAATATATTCCGCAAACTATTCCTCTCTTAACTAGTGCCCAAAACATCACTCGCCCTACTAAAACAGCTTATTCAGAAAACAATGTGGAATATAATCAGCTATCTAAACCATTTTTGAACAATACTAAAAATATCATTTTTTCAAAAGTAGAACACTCAGAACATCATAAAGTTTCTGATATTGAAAGTATCCCTCAGCCAACCCACTCGTCTGCTGAGTTCCAAACACGCCAAAGAATATCACCTAGGCATCGGAGAAGATGGTTTTAATACTGCAGGTCTAAAACGGAGACATAAGTCGAAAACTAATTGTTTTTTAGTAAGAAACGTACAATATAAAACCGTAGGAAATCAAGGTTTATAAATTTGATTTTCTGCGGTTTTTTTATTAATCAATTCCCTTTCCATTTGCTCCCCCTATATCATTCATCGCTTGTTTAGGTGAAGCTCCTTGATAAGGGATAACTACTGTTAAATATGGCATATCAATTTTCGGATATTTTTCAATATGTAAAGTTTGTAATGAATAAATTCCTCCAACAATAATAAGTGGTATTACTAATATCATTGTTTAAGCATTTTCATACTTAAGCGGTGAACCGTTTCATATTGCACCTTCCTCAAACTATTCCTAGTAGTATTTTCTACTCCATTTGTATAACAGGCAACAATAAATCTAATTGAGTAAAGTCATCACCTCGATACCACTCAAGAATGGAGCGTGTCGGCACCCATTTATGTTGAAGCGCATATTGAAGTAATTTTATGTATCCATCCTTGATCGTTGTCATTTGTTCTTTAAATGGTAATGCCAGACATATACAAGAAGGCATATGTTCAATAAAATCACTTTCAACAAGATCATGTATTTTTGTATCTGCTGGAACACCAAAGCCGATTTGAGCTTTGATTACATCTTGACCTGATAAATAATTTAAATAATAACTTTTAATACTTATATTTAATTGTTTTAATTCGTTTGCTCTTTTTTCAAAGTGCGCGCCAAATTTACCCGTTGCTGATTGAGCTGTATACCAAATAATTTTTTCATCATTTTTATCAATCAAATAGATACCATCTCGAATCGAGTTACTTTCCAAGTAGCGTAAGCTAATATCCAGCAGATTTCGTTTTTGTTTCATTTTTTGAATCCATGTTTTCATCATTTCCTGGCGAATCGTTTCATCCTGCTCGTGTAAATAATTTTGAATTTCCTGAATTGATACATCTGCTAATCGCAAAGTGGATATTAACTTTACTGTCGCAATTTGACTATCTGTATATACTCGATAACCATTTGAACTTCTTTCCTCCGGTAACAGTAATTTTTTAGTTTCATAAAAGCGTAATGTGCTTTTAGCTATACCTGTTCTTTCAGAGAATTCCTGAATGGTCATATATTTCTTCAAATCATCACACCTCTCTTAATTCCAATGTAAACCTTCAACCAACTTGAAGGTCAATACATATTAGCGATATTTTTCTATTTTATACAATCATCCTTTATCGCCAATAAATAAAGACCCGCCTTGTAACTTTGAGTCGATATTCGTTCCGACTATGCCCCTTCCTGGATAACAGGAACCTAATTGTCAGCTAACGATTTCAGGGCGTTGGTACGTATTATTTGGATAGTTACCTTTACTGGTGTCGTTGGCTTGAGTTACATAAATACTTGGCATTTGAAAATCGGGTAGAGCAAATGCTTATTTCAACTTGTCAAAAATCTAACTATTTCACAATTGAAGCAATAAGAAAAGGCAAAGAGCACCATTTATCAGATGCTTTTTAAGCGGATTCAGTGGTTTACTGTTATTCAATTAGCGAAGCAAAAAGAGGTTTTCGCTTAATTAATATGGTAAATTTGATAAAAGGTGGAATTTTTTATTGTTTCTCCTTATAATATACAATATATAAGCGTGTGTTTTCATACTACTAGATTTTTTGTAAGTAAAAGTGTGGGGTGGTTAATTGAATTTTATTACTTGGTCAATTATTGCAGCAGAAATTGGTTTTTGGATTGTTATAATACTCGGTCTAACTTTACGTTATGTATATAACTTTAAAAAAATGGGATCGTTCTTTTTACTTCTAACACCGGTGATTGATTTGTTTCTGTTAATCGTAACTGCTATAGATCTATTAAAGGGTGGAAATGCAACTACGTCTCACGCAATTGCTGCTATCTATTTAGGTGTGTCGATTGCTTTTGGAAAGAGTATCGTTCGTTGGGCTGATGAAAGGTTCTTATACTACATAAAAAAAGAGGGAACAAAACCTGAAAAAAAGACTGGTTTCGCATATGCTCGTAATTCTTTGAAAGGGTCTTTTCAGCATTTATTTGCATATATCATCGGAGCAGGATTTTTATTAATATTGATATACTTAGTAAATGATGCGGACCGTAGCTCTAAACTTTTTGAAACACTAAAAGTATGGTCTTTAGTACTGGGAATTGATTTTATCATATCTATTTCATATTTCATTTGGCCACAAGGAAAATAGTTATTTTACATAGAAGTAAGTAAAATATTTTAAAAATAATGAATGTTTTTTCTTCAACTAACCAGAGCCTTCGTTAAATTTTCGATTCACGAAATATCAAACCGAAAAGACAAATTTATCCTACACATTTTGTAGATTAAATCTGTCTTTAACAGCAACAATCTTTTAGAAAACAGCCAACTTTATTATTATTCAAAAATGTGGTTGCGTCAGAAACTTGCCTGTAAAAGCTTTCCTTTACACATAATAAAAATCTCAGAGAAAATGTGGATAGCGAGAATCAATTTGCTACCTCGCTCTTTTCAAATCGTAAAATCCTCTTCGTGGTAATTGCCATCACTACCATGGCAATACATATCATTAAAATAGGAACGTAGACTTTAACACTAAATGCTTCGAATAATAAGCCATACACAATTTGCCCAATTGGTGCCATACATTGTGAAACGGCAATGATAATAGCCATGACCTTCCCTAAGTTTTCATTAGGTGTTTCTTTTTGTACAAGCGTAATAACATAAATGGAGATGATTGTCATAATCATAGCGATTAAAAGTGCGCTCAAAACAAATAAAATATAAGATGGATAATAGCCAATATTCAGCAACAGAGGCGTAACCGCTATAGCCATTGGGATAATCAATAAAGCAGTAATGAAAATCCAACTATACAAATTAGTGATACCCATTTTTTTTGCAAAGTACCCCATAGATAAAGCTCCTAAGATCGTAGCAAAATCGATTAACCCCATCCCTACTCCGTACAATGTATCACTACTTTGCATTGTAACACGGAGAATAATCGGTACACCTACGACAAATAGCGGTGTTAATAATAAATTTAATAATGCCGCTAAAATCATACATTTGAAGATAAAAGATTGCTTCACTACATAGCTAAAGCCCTCTTTCAAATCATTTACCAGCGTCGGTATAATATGACCATCCTGCTCTCGTTGCATAAATGGGATATGAATAAACATCTCTAATATGGCCGAAAGGAAAAAGAACACACCACTCACCACGACTAGCACTTTTAAGCCAATCAAACCGTATAGTATTCCACCTAATACAGGAGCAGCTACATTAGACAATGCTTGAATACCATTAACAATTCCATTAGCTTGCTCAAGCTTCTCCTCTTCTACAAGTACTGGTATACTGGCCATCACTGCAGGTGCATACATAGCACTAACAAGGGAAAGCAGTACCATCACAACACCAATTAGCAAAACAGAACTATTACCAATTGCTAGCATTGCAAAGAAAGTAAACACAATTATGCTACTCGTAAAATCGAAAATCACCATTAAGTTGCGTCGATTGAACCTGTCAGCAATGGCTCCTCCAAGTGGTGCTAGTAATATTGGAACGCTCGATATCGCAAACAGTACTGCAAAAAGATCTGCACGTCCTGTAATATCAAGTACATAAAGTGATAAGGCAAACCTTAAAAGCGCAGAACCTAAAATAGAAATAATTTGCCCAATCACCATCAGGTTAAAATCTTTTGAAAAGCCTTTTCTTTTAATCTGTGATTCCATACATTAGACCCCTTTCTTTTAGAACTATTAAAGTAACAATCATCCACGCCTATCTGAACCAATGAGAAGGCTCTGATTTCCGCTACGGGCTACTAGCTTTCCTGCGGGAGTCGAGTAGCCCTACGCTACAATCAGTTAAAATGGAAATAAATTGACAAAAATAAAACTAGACCGACTGTCGGTTTATGATATTGTATGATAATTCTCCAAAAAAAGGAACTTATTTTGATCTTTCGCAAAAAATTTATAATTGATCATACTTTTAGGAATAGGTCCATATCGAGTCATCACCTCTTGCTCATTTCATATTCAGTTCATAAAGACATGCTATAGTAAGATAAATAAAAGATTCATATTTAATGTTGAAGAAATTGAAGGGAGATTTTAACGTTGCAAGAAACATTGCAAGATACTACTAAAACGAAGGATTGGCGACGCTTTGTTCGCTTAGTCAAACAGGCTGAGCCACCGATGTGGCTTTTAATTATTTCATTAATTATGAGCTTAGCGACTACAGGCGTTGGCTTTATTGTTCCGTTATTTACAAAAAAATTAGTCGATGGATTTTCATTAGAGTCACTTGATTATTGGCAAATTATTTTATTAGGTATTGCTTTTATCGCGCAAGCCATCGCGAGTGGACTTTCCATTTATTATTTAAATCGTGTCGGACATCATGTTGTCGCCAAATTACGCGATCAGCTTTGGAGAAAGCTTCTTCATTTACCTATCCCTTATTATGATGAGAACGATACAGGTGAAACATTAAGTCGAGTTACGAATGACACAGCTGTCGTTAAGGAGCTCATTACCGAACACCTTGCAAACTGTTTATCTGGTGTTATTTCCATTATTGGCTCCATCATCATTCTATTAATCTTAGATTGGAAAATGACCTTAGTGATGCTGATCGCTGTTCCACTTGCTATGGTTATTTTATTGCTTCTAGGAAGACGTATGTTTGTCATTTCAAAAGGAATGCAAGATGAAACAGCAAAATTTACGTCCGTGCTCAATCAAGTTTTACCTGAAACACGATTAGTAAAAGCTTCAAATGCCGAAAATATTGAATATGAGCGTGGCAAAAAGGGAATTACAAACCTCTTTACGTTTGGCTTAAAAGAAGCAAAAATCCATGCACTTATTTCGCCACTAATTTCGTTTGTATTAATGTCAGTCCTTGTAGCCATTATTGGTTATGGTGGTGTACGAGTTTCTTCAGGAGAACTTACAGCTGGTGACATGGTAGCCTTTATTTTATATTTAATCCAAATTATTATGCCGATGACCCAATTAACGATGTTCTTTACACAGCTTCAAAAAGCAATGGGTGCTACAGAGCGAATCAGTGCTTTACTTGAGCATGAAGAAGAGAATATTTTTGAAGGAAAAACATTAGAAAAAGTAAATCAGCCGATTTATGTAAAAAACGTTGACTTTGCTTATGGAGAAGAACTGATTTTATCGGATATTAATTTTACTATTGAACCTGGAAAAGTTACGGCTATCGTCGGGCCTAGTGGTGGAGGAAAAACAACAACATTTTCTCTGTTAGAAAGATACTATCAACCTACTAATGGAAGTATTACACTCGGAGAAACCCCTATCAACACGTACTCCCTACATTCTTGGAGAAGCCAAATCGGCTATGTTGCTCAGGAGAGTGCACTCCTGTCTGGTACGATTCGCGAAAATATTTGCTACGGTATTAACAGAGAAGTACAGGATGAAGAGCTTGAAAGAGTTGCTAAAATGGCCTATGCCGATCAATTTATTAATGAACTACCAGAACAATTCGATACAGAAGTTGGAGAACGTGGCATAAAGCTTTCTGGCGGTCAACGACAACGAATTTCGATCGCCAGGGCACTTTTACGCGACCCTCAAATATTAATGCTAGATGAGGCAACATCTAGTCTAGATAGTAACTCGGAAATCTATGTTCAAAAAGCATTGGATAATTTAATGCAAGGTAGAACAACGCTCGTCATTGCACACCGCCTTTCAACAGTAGTAGATGCAGACCAAATTCTTTTTGTAGAGAAAGGACATATTACAGGCAGTGGCACACATGAGACTTTATTTGAGACGCATAATATGTACCGAGAGTTTGCCAAACAACAATTACGTATTAAAGAGGAATAATGAAGGGATTTGTTAGCATGACAAAATTATTAGTTGTAGATGATGACGCCCATATTCGAGAATTAGTAAAGATATTTTTACAAAATGAAGGTTTAGAAGTAATTGAAGCTACGGACGGTGTGGATGCACTGTCCAAATTGGATTCTGATAAGGTGGATATGATTATTATGGATATTATGATGCCAAATATGGATGGCTGGGAATTATGCGAAGAAATACGTTCATTTAATGATAATCTACCGATTTTGATGTTAACCGCAAAGGGAGAAACTTCACAAAAGGTAAAAGGTTTTAATCTTGGAACAGATGATTATCTTGTTAAACCATTTGAACCAGCAGAGCTGATTGTTCGTGTGAAATCAATACTTAAAAGATACCAAATTTCCCTTTCTCAACTTGTGGAGGCTGGCACTATTAAGTTAAATCGTAATACACATGAGGTTTTGTATAACGGTAAATCTTTAACACTTCGTTTAAAGGAATTTGAACTGTTATTTACATTAGCAAGCTATGCTGGAAAAACTTTTTCCCGTGAACAGTTAATCGAAGAAATTTGGGGATACGACTATGAAGGTGATGAACGTACAGTCGATGTTCACATTAAAAGACTTCGTCAACGATTCCCACAAGATACAAGTGGATTTATTATTCGTACAATTCGCGGCCTAGGCTATCGATTGGAACTTGTTTCATGAGAAGATTAAAAAATAGTTTAAAGCTTTTTTTAATTTTAATGCTTCTTCTTACCATTAGCATCGTATTTGCTTTTATTTCCTACCACATAACGTCTTGGCTTTATGATTGGTTAGGCAAGCATCCACAAGGTTTCTGGCTCCAATTATGGACCGTAGTCGGTGTTTTTGTTCTCTTTGCTTGCACTGTTATCATCACCTTTTTAATTGGGCTAAAAAAACAACGGAACTATTGGAATACGATTGTAGATGCATTAAGTCGGATTGCTAAAGGTGATTTCACTGTCAAATTAGATCTTAAAGCAGATGACGAAGATCAATTTGGTCAATTAATACATGGCATCAACCATATGGCGGTTGAGTTAGGTGAAATGGAAAGAATGCGCCAAGAATTTATCTCGAATGTATCGCATGAAATTCAGTCACCTCTAACTTCTATTAATGGCTTTGCTAAAGCATTAAAAAACATTGACCTCCCAGAGGATAAGCGACAGCATTATTTAGCAATCATTGAGATGGAAAGTAACCGACTATCAAAAATAAGTGACAATTTACTAAAGCTTACTTCATTAGAATCACAGCATCACCCCTTCGAGCCAAGTCATTACCGACTCGATAAGCAATTGCGCAACGTCGTATTAACGCTCGAGCCAAATTGGCTAGCTAAAAACATCGACCTGGATCTTCAACTGGAAAACATTTCGGTCGTGGCGGATGAGGACTTAATGAATCAAGTATGGATGAATTTACTAAGCAACAGCATTAAATTCACGCCATCTGCTGGCATTATTACACTATCTATGACGAAGCAAATAGATACGATAACTATTGCCATTCATGATAATGGAATTGGTTTAACAGAAGAACAACAAAATCATATATTCGAACGATTTTATAAGGCGGACCAATCGAGGACGGCTGAGAATGGTGGAAGTGGCTTAGGACTATCTATTGTCAAGAAAATCGTCGATATGCATAACGGCACAATTACTGTTGAAAGCAAGTCTGCTGAATTTACAACATTTTTTGTAACACTGCCACTAGAAATCAATATGACTCATGCAAACAAATAAGAGATTCTTACTTTGTCTGCACGAGTCTATTTGGCGGATGAACTAGTAAGCTACTTTTCTAAAATATTGATAAACTTTTTCGAGTTTTTTGCTTTGTCTCCCCTTCTTACTTTCCATATTGCCAAATTCAAAAAACTTCACTTGTTTAATGCCAACATAATTAAATAACGCTCTTTTCATTAATACTTTATGCGCATTATTCAGCCATAAGAGTGGATACTTTGTTGGCCCCTTCATTGTCGAAATACACACTACTGATTTTCCCTTTAAAAGCCCCTCAGGAAATAGCCCCTTTTTATCTTTATACGCAAAATTGGCCGCAAATAATTGATCAATATACCCTAAAAGCATTGCTGGTGGTCTACCCCACCATATCGGATAAACAAAAACGATTTTATCAGCCCACTTAATTTGTTCACGATATTTCTCAAGCTTTGGATCACGAAACATATCACGACGACGTTTATGTTCATGAAATACTAAAATCGGGTTAAACTGTTCCTCGTATAAATCTAAAACTTGAGTCTCCTTTATGGAAGGATTGTCATGACAGCCCTTAATAGCCTCCTGTAAAAAAGCATAATTCAAACTTTTATGATTGGGGTATGTATAAATAATTAATGTATTCATTACGCGCCTCCATTTGTTATCATTTGATAACAAAATAGTAAACTATCCAATTATAGTTGTCAAATGATAATTGTTTTAAGATAAGTTTTTTGTTATCTTGTCAGTAAGAGGTGAACCCATTTGGACAAAAAACAATTATTTCAGCAGTTCGTAGCATTTACAGCAGCGGTACACCAAGTAACGCACGAACTAACCCAAAACGTTAAAATCGATAACATTACACCTGTACAATATAAAATTTTAGAATATATAAAGGTAAGCCAGCCAGTTACACCTACAGAAATTAGTGATTGCCAGCATATGTCCTTACCTAATACAAGCCGTGAATTAAGAAAACTACAGGAAAGAAAGTTTATTGAAAAAATTAGCGATACTGAGGATCGAAGAAAGCACTATATTTGCCTGACAGAAGTAGGAGAAAAAATAATGGAGGAAGCATTCTCCTGTATAGAAGAGCGCTTTCAGCAGCTTATCCAACATGTATCTACAAATGATTTAGTGGACATTCATCAAGCATTAAACATTCTTGACGAAAAGGTCTTTAATCCAAAAATATAAAAAGAACCTGCAATGCTTTTCACTATAAGAAAAGCATTGCAGGTTTTTTCATTATTTATTATATTGACATAAAAAGCGTTCCACACCAGGGTATTTCTCCCCAAGGCTAGTTATGAAAAAACCATAGCGACGATAAAAATCTACAGCCTCACAATCCGTTTCAGCAACAATTGATGAGTACTTACTTGCTATATAATTAATCATTTTATTGCCAATGCCTTTACCTCTTTGATCAGTTAATACAGCGATATGTTTAATCTCACACTTTGATAAATTGAATTGTTCTATACCAATACAACCAATTATTTCACCTTCGGATTCAAAGCTATATAAAGTCCTATTCGATAAAAGTATATATTTTTCATACTCTTGTTGAACTTTTTTATCCGAAGTTGCAAATGAAAGTAGTTTTCTAATAGCTGGAGAAATAGTGTTTGCTTGAACTATATTCATCTCTTATCTCCTTAAAAATCGGTAGCAGGAATGACAACAGCCTTACAAGCTTGTTCATAAAACTCGATTGGACCCGCTCCTCCGATAATTGCATATTCATACCCCAACTCATTCATATCTTTTAAACAATGATGAAGGAGGGAATATCCTATCCCCTTCACCCGATTAGTTTTCGCTACACCCATTGGGCCAAAATAACATTTTTTATTTTGATAAATGTCAAATCCAGCAAATCCAACAAGATCTCCTCTATCATCAAAAGCTACATATATGGAAGGTGTAGTATTTAAAAATGCACTTTTAATCGTTTCTGACCACTCTTGCGAAAAATGACTTTCTACAAAATGAATAAGCTTGTTTTTATCATCTCGGTTGACTCTACGAATATTAGTAGAAATCGCATCGTGGAAATTGTAATGGCGAAGATGAGTAACCATATCCCGCGAAGTCGTAGCAAGCTTTAAAATCAGTTTCGTATCTTCTTCTGAAACGAATTCCTCAAGCATTTTCGTCTTGATAAGAGCTTTAAGAAAGTGACCTTCATTTAAATAAACCTGGTTATAGTTTCGCATATAGCAAATCGCTTGTTCCAATACTGTTAAAACATCATTTGATATTGGAATAGAAAATAAGCTATGGCTAGTAACTTTCATTTCTGTTTTTTGATGAAATTCATTCACCAAGTTTCTTAAAGACGCTTCATCGATAGTACATTTTAATACTAATTCACCAAGTGCCCCCTCTTTTTCTTTGAAACAAGCAAGCAGGAAATGAATTGGGCGTAACAATTTTTGCTGTGAGGAGGAAGCTTCTTCTTCCGCATTCTTTATAATCCTTAACATACGCTTTGTTAATTTTATATTAGTTGAAATCAAATGCCTGATCATCCTTTCTTGGATTTTTTTCAACTTCTTAATTTTTTTACACTAAATAAATACTCTTTATGTTAATTAATTGAAATATTAGGACTATATCATATCATTAATCATGTTTTCTATGATAAATAAAATTGAAACTATTAATTTACTTTTTACTAAAAATCAGGAATCATATTTTGCTAAGCGTATGTCATGCGTATAAGTTGATTGGAATGGAGACTGAACGCCCCCAGGAAACTTTGCTCTGTGCAAAAGCGTAGCGGCAGCAACAAATGTTTTATCTGTGCGAAAGCAAAGCGGCAGCAACAAATGTTTTATCTGTGCGAAAGCAAAGCGACAGCAACAACAAAGCGTCCAGCCGGAATGGAAACCAACCACATGTTATGGTAATAAGCCTATTTAAAAAACGTTAATGCCTATACATCGTCACTCATCCCCACTTTATTTAATAATATAAGGATGTATAGAAGGAGGAGACTCAAGTGGAAGTAGCAGTGTTAGACAAGAAGTGGATCGAAGAACATTTTGAAACACTTCCATTATGGCAACAGTCAGCATATATCGACTTCGCTGCCATGGTTGCAGATGAAGCAAATACGTTCCCCTGTATTCCAGCAAGAAAAGGTTTTTTATCGAACCATCTTCGCTACAGTTTTATCGGAGATCCACGAGAGGAACAATCGATAAAGACATTAGCACTTTGCTTAAAGGAATACAATAAGCACTGTCAAACATTCGGCAACTATACAACACATACCATTTTCTTCAAAACGCCCAATGAGATGCATAAATTCGACGTTGCGGATTATAATAATTTATTTTGGTCAGTTTTAAACAATTTAACTAAATTCGATGAAATTGATTGGCCAAAGGAAATTCCAACCGATCCATCACATAATGAATGGGAATTTTGTTTTAACGGTGAGCCTTATTTTGTATCTTGTGCAACGCCCGCACACAAATTAAGAAAGAGTCGTCATTTCTCTACTTTATTAATGGCATTCCAGCCACGCTGGATATTTGAAGAAATAAACGACTCTACTGCATTTGGTCGAAAATTAAAGAAACTTATTCGGCAACGCATTAACGAATACGATGATATCCCTGCCCATCCTGATTTAAAATGGTATGGGCAAGAAGGAAGTAATGAATGGAAGCAGTATTTTTTAAGCGATGATAATGTTAGTCCATCAAAATGTCCTTTTTTACGTATGCAAAATTCTCTGATTTTTCCACAGAACAAAGAACATTAAGCTTCCTTACCTTGTTTTTGCCTTTTCATTACAATCCAAGTCGCAACCCCTATTAAGATGATAAAAAGCAGGCTCACGAAAAAACCGAGTCTGCTTGTTTTTTCCCCTAACGTTCCAGACACTGTCACCGCAATGAGTAACATCCCTATTCCATTCTTCACATACTCCCACTTTGACAGGTCCATTAGCTTCATATAGGTCACTAATATAAAGAGCCAGTTATAAATTAGCATTAAGCCTGCAGCTGTAACCAAATATTCAAATATCTTTTCTGGCATGAGGAATCCTATAACAATCGTTACGATTAAACCACTAGCTAAAAAGAGAAATGCAGGAAATGGAATCTTCATTTTCCCCTTCTTCGCTAGAGAAGCTGGAGCATCGTGATCCTCTGCGAGTGTAATAAGAATCGTTATGACCGCGTATAAAGAGGCTACCATTGTTGAAAAACCTGCAATAATTAAAACACCATTAAAAATATCTGCAAAAAAAGGTATATGATAGCCATTAAGCGCTGTAATAAATGGGCTTTCCTCAATAGTAAAGTCCTTCCAAGAAACAAGTGCCAAGGCAAGCATAATAGCTATTATAAAAATGACAGTAATAGCAATAATCATCACTTTTCCAGCTTTCGGCGCTTCTTTAGGATTTTTTAAGTCAATGACCATTAAACCCATAACCTCAATTCCTCCAAATGCATAAAAAGCGTATAGCAGTCCAAGCCAAATCCCTTTCACACCTTGAGAGAAAAATTCTTCGTAATTTGCATACAGCGCATCGAGTGTAGTAGTTTCCGTATTAAATCCTTTTATTATTAATACAACCGCTACTAATATAAACATGACAACCGCTGCAGCCTTTAACGCCCCAAAAATATTTTGAAATTTTTCAAAGCCCTTCATGCCCATAAGAATAACGGCTAATCCAAGTGCAGCATAAATAGATGCAGCACTCCATAATGGAAGCATTGGAAACCAAAGCTTTGTAAAAATACCCAGCGCCATCAATTGACTGCCCATAATAAGCATCTCAGAAATCAAGTAAATCCAGCCATTACTAAATCCTGCCCAATTTCCAAAAGCTTGCTTTGCATAAGTACGAAATGATCCCTTATCTGGATTGTCAACTGACATCTTAACAAGAGCATCATAGACAATGTACGTAGCAATCGCCGCTAACAAAAAAGGAATTAAAACAGCAGGACCACTTTTATGAATGGCCATACTTGTCCCAAGGAAAAATCCTGTTCCTAATGTACAACCTATACCGAGAAGCGAAAGTTGCCACCAAGACAACCTTCCTTTACTTGTTTTAGATGTCATTTTGATCAGCCCTCCTGCCTTTTGCTTACTTTCTTAACAATGGCAATGTCATGCAACGAATGCCACCACCGCCTTTTTCAAGTTCTGTGACTTCAATTTCTATTAAGTTCTTTTTTTGTAACAGTGGATGTTTCGTCCATTGCTGCTTCGTTGCTTGTTTACTAATCAACAGTGTTTCGGGATTAAGATTGATAAAATTGATATCAGGGATTGTATTATATTTTTCAAGCCAGTAGACATCAAAGCCATGATGATTTAAAAATTGCTCGGTCATTTCGAAACGAATTGTTTGAGGCGTTAACACCTGTACAGGAAAATAACGCATAAAGTTTTTAGCGATTACTAGATTAGCGTTTGTCACATTACAATTCATATCTAAATGAAGTGTATCGGATCGTCTCGGCAAATCAATAATCGCGATTTCTGTAAATCCTTCTTGGAAGATGTGATCCTTCATACTTTCTACAGCTTCTAACGTTGTTCTCATACCAATATTAATAAGCACTGCATCCCTATTTAAAATCATTACATCTCCACATTCTAAAGCAGTAGAAGGTTGTTTCACTTTTAAATTTTTTGCTGGAAACCATTTATCTAATAATGAGTGCGCATGTGGATACTCCGGTCGCCTTAGCGAGCTTCCCGCCTCTCCAAGGAAAATCCTATTTCCCAAAACACAGGCTAGATCGCGTACAAAGTACCTATTAATAAGCTGCTCACTTACTGTTTTCTCACCATTTGTTAGTTCTTTCGAATAATCAATAACCTTGACACCTTCATTTTCTAGCGTCGTCTTTAATTCCATGAAATTCTCCATTGCTTTTACGTGATTGACAGTAGCACTCCACCCTACATTTTCAGCTATTGTTAAATCTGTTACATCTAATTTTGATGGCGCACAAAGCATAACAACCTCAAGCTCTTCATGCTCCGACAAACATTTCGGTTGAAATGAGTACAAATAGATTCTCCCCTTTTTGAATGACTATCTCGGCTTAGCGTTACCATCAAAACTGGGATTATACAGACAAAATAGGTAGCAGAACTATTAGTATCCATTTCAAAAGATAAGAATGAGATATTGTTGCATAAGAGATGCGATGGAGGTTGAGGCTTCCAAGGAATTTAATGAAATTGGGAAAAAGCTAAGAGATTCCGCAGTATTAAAATTTAGAGAAAAAACCTATTAATTATAACTAGTTTCTCTCGCTACAAAATAATTCCATTTCATAACCTTTATCAGTGAAAATACTGATGATAAGCTTGCACAGCTGCCATTTCGCTTGTAAATATTAGAATATCGTTTGTTATCGGATAATAAGTCTCAAATAGAAAAAGCACCTGTTCATTTGGGTGATCCGGATTATTCACAACTGCCGCTTCCTGTATGTTCGCAACTTCTTGAAAATATGGATGACGATAAAAAATATAAACAATATCCCCTGCATTATATTGCTGCTTCATTCCATCACCTTCCTCTGATTTTCCATTAGTTTGGTGATAGAAGCAGTAAATTATAATTAATTTTTGATTTTCGTGTAGATGTTCATTAAAAATATGCCCTACCTACCAACGCTCCTATCATAAAACGTCTCAATTAGAATATATATTAATTTACGTGATAAATTTCACTAGATTTAATCCCAATATACGAACACTGAACATTCCGATTGCTTGGTATAATTGAGAAAAGGAGGAAAAAATATGATAAAACAATCAGTTATTGAAAATGTACTTGAAGCTGCCCTTTCAACAGGTGGCGATTTTTCCGAAGTTTTCATCGAGGATAAGTTTGTCAATGAATGTACATTGCTAAGTGGAAAAATTGAACAAAGTATTTCAGGTCGTGACTTTGGTATTGGTATACGCATTTTTTCCGGTCTTCAGAGCATCTACACGTACACAAACGATTTTTCAGAGGAAGGCTTACTAGCAGCAGCAAAACGAGCAGCACTTGCTATTAAAGGCGGCGCTACCGGAACTATTCAACCACTAAAAAAAGAAATTATTACACCTGTTCATAACATTATCATCCTACCAAACAGTGTGGCTCATGCTAGAAAAGCAACAATCATGCGGAAGGCTAATGACATTGCTAGAAATTATGATGAACGTATCAGTCAAGTTAAAGTTCGGTATCTTGACGATGAGCAGCATGTTTTAATCGCCAACTCAGAAGGAAAATTTGTAGAAGATACGCGTATTTATAGTCGACTTACTATCCAGGCAACTGCCTCCGAGGGCAAAGAAACGCAAACTGGCTCCTACGGTCCTGGCGCACATGCAGGCTTTGAATTTATCGAAAATCTAGATCTAGAGCACTATGCTGGTGAAGCTGCACGTATTGCGGTCACGATGCTTCATGCCGATGAATGTCCTAGCGGAAAATTCCCAGTCATCATTGATAATGAATTCGGCGGTGTTATATTCCATGAAGCTTGTGGTCATGGACTTGAGGCTACAGCCGTCGCGAAAAACAATTCCGTTTTTGCAAATCGTCTTGGTGAAAAAGTTGCCCCT
The DNA here is from genome assembly GCF_058791335.1 of Lysinibacillus sp. EB271-A1-10B. Lineage (NCBI taxonomy): Bacteria > Bacillati > Bacillota > Bacilli > Caryophanales > Bacillaceae > Lysinibacillus > Lysinibacillus sp. EB271-A1-10B. The sequence continues at coordinate 333,655 of NZ_JBYTDL010000002.1, read as the reverse complement.
GACATTGTTACATATATTGATGATGGCACACTTCCAAAAGAATGGGGTTCCCTTAACATTGATGATGAAGGGGAAAAAACGCGAAAAAACATCTTAATTGAAAATGGAATTTTAAAAGGCTACTTGATTGATAAATTTAATGCGCGCCGTATGAATGCTGAACCAACTGGATCTTCACGTCGCCAATCTTATCGTTTCAATCCAACATCCCGAATGACGAACACATTTATCGCGCCAGGCACTTCTACACCTGATGAAATAATTGCATCTACCGAATATGGTATTTATGCAAAATATATGGGTGGCGGGCAAGTAAATCCATCAACAGGTGACTATAACTTCGCGGCTATGGAAGCTTATATTGTGAAGGATGGAAAAATCGATCATCCTGTACGTGGTGCAACACTTATAGGTAACGGAGCAAAAACATTGCAGCTAGTTGATCGTGTTGGTAATAATCTTGCGCACGGTGCTGGCATGTGCGGATCCATTAGTGGTAGTCTTCCTGTCAATGTTGGTCAGCCGATGATTCGTGTTAGCGAAATGACAGTTGGAGGAACAAAGGGGGAATAATTGATGAATATTGCTGAATATCAAGAAAAACTACTAGATCAGGCGATAGAAGCCGGTTTTACAGAGACTGAAGTTTATTTCGAACGAAAAAGCTCTTTTCAATGTATGCTTTACGAAGGACAGATTGATAGCTATGAAACGTCTGAGGATGGGGGTCTAAGTCTACGTGGGCTGCATAACGGAAAAATGGGGTACGCCTATACAGAGAAACTAGACGATGATTCTATTTCCTTTTTAATCAACAGTGTAAAAGCAAATGCAGACGTTCTAGATGAAGATGAGGGCATAGATATTTTTGAAGGCAATAATGAATACACGCCACATGAATTTTACAATGAAGAATTAGAGTCAATCGGGATTCCTGAAAAAATCGAGCTACTACTTTTAATTGAACAAAAAATCCGTGCCTACGATTCGCGCATTGTAACGCTTGATTACTGTTTTCTTCAAGAATATACTACTGAACGTTCATTAGCGAATAGTAAAAATCTTTCTCTATCACATAAGGAGAATGGTCTAGTCATCTACCTTTCCACAGTGGTCAAAGAAGGAGAGGAACTGAAAACGGGTAGTTATTTGAAAATGACTCGTGATTTTCATTCTCTCAATGCTGATGAAATTGCCAAAGCAGCAGCCGAAGAAGCACTTGCAAACCTAGGTGAAAAATCGATTCCATCTGGAAAATATCCAATCATCCTACGCTCAGATGCGACAGCATCTTTACTAAGTACTTTTATGCCTATATTGTCTGCAGAAAATGCACAAAAAGATCAATCTTTATTAAAAGGTAAAGTCGGACAAAAAGTGGCGTCAGATGCTTTGACATTACTGAATGCCCCATTCCATCCTGAAGCTTTATCAGGAGCAAGCTTTGATGGTGAAGGTGTTGCAACAAAGGAGCAGGCGATCATTTTAGACGGAACACTGCAAACACTATTGCATAATAGAAAAACGGCAAAGAAGGAAGGCTGCAAAACGAGCGGACATGCACATAAAGACTCTTACAAAGGCACTTTATCAATCGCACCTCAAAATTTATATATTTCACCAGGTAATCGATCACAAGAGGAGTTAATCGCCTTAGTCTCTGAAGGAGTACTTATTACCGAATTAGCTGGCCTTCACTCAGGAACGAATACGGTTTCTGGTGATTTTTCAGTCGCAGCTAAAGGTTTCCATATTCAAGATGGCAAAATTGCATCACCTGTGAAGCAAATGACTATAGCCGGAAACTTCTTTAAGTTCTTAAATACTATCGAAGAAATTAGCTCAGAGCTTTTCTTCCTACCAGATGGGTACGGCTCCCCTTCCCTCCTTGTGAAGGAGCTATCAGTAACAGTGGAATAAAACGGTAAAAGTGCGTCGGATTTTAAACTGTACTCCTCGGCAATGCTTGTCGCTAATCATTGCGACAAGCTTTTTAATTACAGCTGAATTGCTATTGTTCTTGTCAACCTGCTTGACCGGGATAATAGCCAGCGCTTTCAACGGCGGTAGTCTGTCCTCGTATACTTGACCCCCATATTATGAAGAAAGTCATCATCCCTACATTACGATTCGTTTTATAATCATAGAAATGTATTCTTCTCCATTCGTATTATGAAAAATACGTCGAGAAAGACACGACGAAGGTACATTTATTATTTCATATAGGAAAACGCCCAATAAGGCCGATATGGAATCACCTTACAGGTTAAATTTTCTTATATAGGTAAAAATACGAAACTTTTTCACCTATTGGTGCGTACTAATTATACAATGATATTTATCATTGCCAGATTAATATAAGGGTATCGGAAGGGGTGGAATTTATGAAGAAAATATGGACTTTGTTTCTTGCAGCGATACTTATTGTACCGATATTGCTGCAGCCAGTAACTGCTCAAGCGGCAAGGGCCATCACTATTTATGTGGACGGGGTTCAATTAAAGACCGACCAGCCGCCAGTGATGGTTCAAGGGCGTGTCATGCTGCCGCTTAGAGCAATCTTTGAGGCATTGGATGCAAACGTAGATTGGGATCGAAAGAATCAAACCGTTACTGGGATTAAAGGAGGTACAACGGTAGTTCTCAAGATCAAATCGAAGGTAGCTACTATTAATGGCGAGAGAGTTACGCTTGATGTACCAGCACAGATAATAAATGGTAGAACAATGGTGCCAGTACGCTTTGTTAGTGAAGCGCTTGGTCAAGATGTTGACTGGAACCCGTATAATCAGATCGTATCTATTAAATCTGACACTCCGAGCAATATCAGTATTTCTCCAGCGAGCTATGTGTCGGTTAGAGATATTGGTAATCAAGGAGATGGGCGTGACCTGGAGGTTACCTACTCCAAATCGTCTACTGAGTCACTTGTGGATCATTACCGGGTTCTCGTTGTGAAGGCTTCAAAAAGCTTTAATCAGGCGTCGGCCCTAAAGGTCTCCGCTTCAAATTATACGAAAGTATCACCTGCCGGCTCGAATCGTTCCATAATATTAACTCAAAGTTCGCGGGATGTGGACGGAGACTATATTAGAAATGACGAGCCTTATGTAGCGTATGTACTTGCAGTTGGAAAAGGTTCTTATTCCAGCGTATTATCGAAATCTTCTCAGAAGATTACCTTAACGAACATGTCTTCTGTTACAGAGGTAACAAATGTAAAAATTAACGATATTAGCGATTTTGGAGATGGACGCGATATCTCGGTTAGCTTCACTCGTCCACAAAGTGACAATAATATTTCGAATTATCGTGTGTTTATCGTAAAGACTAAGGATGCTAACAATTTCAGCCTTTCTAGCGCGAATAATTTAACTAGTAAATCCTATACGACAGTCAATAAATCGGGAAGCAATGGCGGCACGTTGACAGGAACTCTGACTTCTTCGTCGCGCGACTCTTCCGGTGATTATATTAAAAACGGCGTCCCTTATACAGCGTTCGTTCTGTCTGTAAGCAACACTATTTCAGCTAGTAATAAGTTGTCTTCTGCTTCATCTTCAGTAACGCTTAGTGCGAATACATTGCCTATTCCGGTTATTACTCAAGTTGATGACGTCAATGACTATGGGGATGGACGTGATCTGCGGGTTAGCTTTAACAAAGCATCCGATGAGTCTAACATTAGCGCATACCGGATCTTTGTTGTAAGAGCAAACAACTATTCGAACTTTACATTGACGAAGGCGAACAATCTGTCCAGCTCTAATTACACACAAGTGAACAAGACGGGCTACAATATTTCTCAAGTTCTCTCTTCAGGGGCTCGAGATACAGACGGTTATGCCATTCAGAATGGGGTCAGCTATCGTGTATTCGTTATGGCCGTAGCTAAAAACTCAGGGAATAACGTATTATCGTCGGCTTCCAATGCGATTACACTATATAGTAGCAATGTTGGTGCAGTATCGAATCTCAATGCCAGCGATGTGAATGATTATGGCGACGGTCGTGATCTCTATGTCTCTTTCACTAAAGCGGCAAATGAGTCTAATATTAGTCACTATCGCGTCATGGTTGTGCCAACAACTTATTACAGTAGCTTCAGTCTGTCGGATGCTAATAATGTATCCAGCAGTAATTATACGACTGTGAACAAGTCAGGAAATAACAATTATGGGCTGGCGCTCTCGGGAAATGCTCGGGATGTGCGCGGCAATTATATCACGGATAGAACTAGCTACCGTGTCTATGTTCTCTCGGTAGGCTATGGCAATTATTCCGGTAGCAATGTGCTGTCCTCGCCAACGTCTACGATTACGCTCGGTAAAAACATCAATGTGCAGGCTGTATCTAGTCTGAATGCTACTGATGTAAGTGATTATGGAAATGGCCGTGATATACAGGTATCATTCACGAAACCTTCCGATGAAACAAATGTCAATCAATATCGCATTTTGATTGTCCCAACAGCGGAGTACAGCAGTTTCAGCCTATCGCAAGCTAATAGCAGCTCTTATTACATCTCAGAGAGCAAGGGCGGAAATAAATCAGTAACTAGAACGTTAGATGTGGCTCGAGATGTTCGCGGTAATTCCATTACGGAAGGCACAAGCTACAGTGTCTATGTATTGACTGTAGCGAATGGAAATTCTTCAATCCCAAATGCTCTATCTTCTGCATCGGGAATCAAGCTTAGTAAGAACAAAGCCCTTCAAGCGGTAAGCAATGTTAAAGCAAGCGATGTTGGTGATAATGGAGATGGCCGAGATTTACAAGTATTGTTCACGAAGCCTTCCGATGAATCGAATTTAAGTAATTACCGTATTCTGGTTGTCCCTGTGTCAAAGGCGAATGGCTTTGGCTTAAATGAAGCCATTAAAGCTACTTCTTATACTAGTATAAGTAAAGGTCAGTATAGTGCGATCTTGAAAGCTGGTGATAAAGATACTGAGAACCAACAGATTAAAAATGATACAGAATATCGAGTGTATGTATTGTCAGTAGGTACGGGAAGCTCCCAGGGAATGTATAACTTGTCCGGTCCTTCTGATGTTATTAAACTGGTTAATAATGCAAAAGTTGATGAAGTAGGATCAGTATCTTTGGATGCTAAAGGAAGTAGTAACTCTACTGATATCGAGGTAAGCTTTACGAAGGTTAGTGATGAGCAGAATGTATTAGAGTATAGAGTGTTTCTGATTCCAGAGGGGCAGGCCTCTACTTTCACTAAACAGCGCGCAGAATCAATTCAAAATATCAGTTTGTATACCATCATTAAACCCAATGGTAATAACAACATCCGACAAACCTTGATGGTATCAAATGACGCCTTTGGCGATCCAATCAAAGCAGGAACCTCGTATGTTGCTAAAGTACTTACAGTTGCTAAGGTGGGAGCCAATGCGTTGTCAACGCCATCTAACGCGGTGACACTCAAGTCAAATCCAGTTGATACAGCTGTAAATCCAGCTACGATTACAAATGCTACTCCTGGACCTAACGAAATTACACTCACATTTAGTACACCGAGCAACAAGGGAAATATTAGTGGGTACGAGATTTATGCAGTTCCGAGTACTGTAACGGATTTTAGTGTAAATAATCTTAATTCGAATTATATGATTAATACAGTTTCTAAAGAGTATTCTGGGGAAACCATCAAGCTTAATTTAACGACACCTGGGTCTTATAAGCTCTACGTTCTATCGAAACCGGATAATGTAAATGCTAAAAAAGCAGCTTTATCCGAACCTTTCTCATTAGATGTGGTAACACCTACCCTATAATCTTAAGAGAGAGGCTAAAATAACTTCTTCACAGAAGGGACTCCTCAGGTGGTGCTTCATGGACCATAAGAGGAGTCCCTTCTTGTTGGCACAGCTCATTTGGCCTCCGACTGTTTCTATGAATGTCTGGTCTATGACTGGCATAGGTAATCAAGTTGATGAACAATAATAAGACAAACTATAGCACTAAAATTTAGGATAACGTGGACATAGATTCATGAAAAAGGTAGGTTTAGTGATGCGCAATTTGTGTAGGCGCTGGGTCCAAAAGTGTTTAACGAACAGCTGCGGAATATTGCTAAAGAACTGGAAGTCGTGATCCTCTTCGAAAAAAATCATCGCCCGGATCTTTTGCTGGAATATACCAGTAAGAATCCGGGCGATGAGGTTTATATTGTCTGATTCAGGCGGAAGTATTTGAGCTGATGAACTCGGCCCAAGGTGTACTAGGTAAGATTGTGGTCAAAACTTAGCACCCTTACTTCATAAAAAAGACTCACTTTTTATGCATAAAATTATTTCGATAAATCAATTTTTTTATTTAATAAATAAATAGTCATACCACCAACAGTCATTGACAATAGCTCTCCAATTCCAACCGTAAACCATGTTGCCCAAAACGGAAGATCATAGAGAATTGTTAATTGTCCTGCAACGGTGAACATTGATATAGCAAAAATCAATGCAGTTATAACCATTTTCACAAGATCATTTGTTATATTTTTCGTTACTCTTCGGCAAAGAACTAAAACGAGGAATGTCGCAATTCCACCAATGGGTACATCTAATATCCACGTTGGTGACATGAAATTTGCGAGTACTACTCCTAGAGTCACGGCTACTACATAGCGTTTATTGTAGAGGGCCAGGTAGTTAAACATCTCCGATAGACGTAATTGAACTGCCCCAAAACTTATGACTGACAATAAAACAGTTACAGCCACATATAAAGCTGCAACAAGTGCCGTCTTTGTAAGCTCGGTTACAGAAGTACGGCTTGAATCTTTTACAATAGATGTATTCAATTTTATTCTCCTTTGTAAAATAGCACATCCGCTATTTTAGTAATAACTACGACCAAAGGAAGAGAGCTTTTCGCCCTATCTGAAGTGCCGTAGTGCAAGCAGATTTTTGCTTACCTGCGTATTATATCAGAAGAATTTATGATTGAACAATCTTATTTCGTTAGCCAGCCACCATCGATTGGCATAATAGCTCCATGAATATAATCAGCAGCCGAACTTGCTAAGTAAAGTGTTAAATTCGCTACTTCATGTGGTTGTGCCCAGCGTCCAGCAGGCGTTTCATTAGCGACCCATTTGGCCATTTCCCCATCACCTTCAAAATCTGCCTTATTCATCGGTGTTTGAATGGCCCCAGGTGCAATGGCATTTGCGCGAATTCCTTCACGACAATAATCTAAGTCTAACTGCTTCGTATAGCCGACAATCGCATGTTTAGATGTTGTATACGCTGCACCACCACCGCCAGCAACAAGCCCTGCAATAGATGCCATATTAACAATGACGCCTGATTTTCGTTTTACCATATGGGGTAATACCGTATTCGTCACAAAAAAAGTTCCCTTAACATTGGTATTCATAATTTTATCCCAAAGCGTCTCATCTGTATCGAGTGTTTTTGCAAAACCATCTAAAACGCCTGCGGTATTTAATAAAATATCTACCTGCTTAAATTTTGAAATTGCAGCTTCAAATGCTTGCTCTACATCGTCCTTATTACATACACTACCTACTTTATAGGCAAATTGTTCAGGGTATTGGTGATATAGTTTTCCTAACCCTTGCTCATCTAAATCAAACCCGAATACGTTTGCCCCATTTTCTAAAAATGCAATAGCTTGAGCTTGACCAATACCTGAACTAGCCCCCGTCACAAATATCGTTTTGCCCATATATTCTTCGAACGTCATTGATCTCTCTCCTCTATAAACAAAGAAACCACCTCATTTGAGATGGCTCCTTTCGATTAATTGACAATTATCCAATCTTCCGCTAATAAATCACAGACTGTCGGTGTGAACATTGTATAGCCCTCACCGCGTACATTAATTAAAAAATAAGGATTCAAAGTCTCGCCATCATGTTCGCATTGTCCAACAAGCTTCACATATAATTCGGCACCGCCCCAACCTTTACGAATTACTTTTTCGCCCGCCTTTAAGCGAGGTAAAATTTCTTCAAACGTCATTTAAATTCATCCTTTATTTACATTCTTTATCGGATTAGTATACTGGAATTCTCAATTGTTTACAACCTAGCCCTCAAGCAAAACCGTATAAAGTATATATTGCCCATTTAAATCCACAATGATTGTATCCGTATTATTATCATTTGTTGAGAAAATCTTTGTTCCACTTTCCAATTTAGTAGCATAAAAATCGTTAAAATTTTTAGAGGAATTTGTAGTTTTAATAATTTCCCCTATAATCTCACATTTCGTATATTCTAATTGTTTCATCGATTCCAAGCTTGTAGTATTAATGTAAATCAAATTATTATATTGAAGAATATCCGCTTGAGAATGTTCTGTAAGAATAGATTTCGCAGTGGGAGTGGTATTTATAGCCGGTGTACAACCTACCAACACCAATATTAGTAAATTACATATGAGTATTTTCCTCATAACTAATAACACCTTCTTTTTATAACTACTTGGAACAATTACGGTTCAATTTAAAACTCTTCACATCTATAACTCCCCAAATTTAAGCAACATCATTTTACCTAGCTTCACGTCGAAATTGACTCTTCTCATCTCGCAAACTACGAATCCATTTTCTTCTTCATTTGCACTTGCTCCGTCTTCACTTCTAGCCCGTTTTCCATCAAATAGCTCGTAGCAGGATTACTTACTAAAAAGTTAACTGTTCCCAGTTTTACTTTGTGTTTTGTAATGCTTGCGATAAAGTGTGGAATATGTTCAACATTGCCATTCCCTAATAGCTCTAATTGATAAAGTACTATGCTGTCTATGGCTCCCTCCTGATTCCATACAGTTTTATATAACATATAGCCAATTGCTTCATTATTCTCATTATAAAAAACTTTAGCTTCTCCTTGTTTATTGCTTTGCCAGCTACATTGCCAAGGAACGTCCTCCAGATAAAAAGATAAATGCGGTAGCTGCTCTGGACGAATAGTTTCCACATGAATTCCGACTGGCTTCTCTACTTTTGCTTCATATTCGCCACTTAAAAAGAGCAATTGATTTGTAATGGTATAGCCATACTTCTCATATAGCGCAATTGCTACCTTATTCTCTTTTATAGCTTCCAGCGTTGCAACTTCCACATTCTCTCTTTCATAGATGGCGATGGTTTCTTCCATTAAAACACGAGAAACACCTTTACCGCGAAAGTCTGGAGAGATACCTGTTCCTCCATTCCAAGAGGTTTTCTTACCACCTATTTGTCTAAAGCCATTTAATACAATGCCAACAGCATTACTTTGATCAAATGCGACGATAGATAGCTCTGGGGATAATCCTTCCCCAACGAGTCGGTTTAAAAACACCTCTTCATTCATTTCTATTTGTACAAAATACCCCTCAAAGCCTTTATTCCAAGCTTTTAAAGTTTCATTTAACGTGCACCGTGAGACTGTTTTTATTTTCATGTTTTTCTCCCATCCCTACGTTAATTTACAAGTGATACATCTTCTAAAGTTAATTTTTTTATTATTTCAAAACCATTTCCAGGACCATTTGGCTTAACAATAACCATTCCCATGTTTGAAATTTTCCCTAGTCCAATATCTTCAGGAAAACTATGGGCAACGATCACTTGATTCATTCCTTGCGATGGCTTTCTTTCTAACGCTGATTGCACATTTGATAAAATATTATTTTTTTCAATAAAAGGAATAGCTCCACCCAATTTATAAATTCCATAACCTATTGGGTCAATTTGGATATAAGAATAAGGAAATGCGAGCTGTGCCGTTTCAACTGTACGACAAAAAGGACTTACGATTATTGGTGAACTAATCGGAATTTGTAAATGACGTAACAGTTGTCCAAAGTAAACGGCTTGCCTTCGCCCAAATTCAGACAAATTTCTTTGCGTAACACAATCTTGGAAATTTATATATGGCTGATCTACTCCGACAGTTGCTTGACCATGCCTTGCATACAAAACAAATCCACCCTTTCTCAATAGATCAAGGATTGATTTATCCAAATATTTCAACTCCTCCCTAATAGAATACCATCAATTATTAGTACTATATGAAATGAATGACTCAAAAAATGTAAAAGTAATAGTTGAAACTGCATTTCGCATAACTAGCAAATATTTCAATTAACCCTCCCCCCTTTACTTTGCCGGTTGCGGACTTAGATTAATAAAAATAAAAAAACTTCCTACAATTTTCTGTAGGAAGTTTCGAAATTTACTTTATTGGAATGGTTACTATTGCGGTTGTCTCTAGATGTTTTGATGAATCGATAGAAATTTGACCGTCGTACTTATTGACTATTTCATTCACAATAAACAAGCCTTGCCCTCTTGTTTTACCATTTTCCGGTTTCTTTGTGGAAAATCCTCGCTTGAATATTTGCCCTGCTTCTACAATATTTGGTCCAGTATTTGTAACCTGTAATTTATATTGCGTGTCATCGGCTTCACAGCAAATTGTTATTTTACGTTGTTCTTCCGATAATTCATTTGCAGCATCAATCGCATTATCTATTAAATTCGATAAGATTTTAATTAGATCCGTTGTTCTAATTTTATTAAACGCATCCTGAGAGACTGTGAAATCCATATCAATATTATGATTTTGCGCCGTTAGTTTTTTTGTTTGCAATAAAATCGACAAGCCAGGATGATCAATATTTAATTTAAGAGACTTTATATCATGAACTTCTTTAGACAATGAAGATAAATATTGTTTTGCCTGATCAGGTTCATCTAATTGTAGAAATCCATGTAATACTTGTATATGATTTGTGAAATCATGTCTTAAAGAGGACACGGAAGTAATTAAAGTTTTAATTTCCGCTTGATATGTATCTTCTGTCGCTTCAACCTCTTCTGCTACTTCTTTTTGATACCATCTCTGTAAGAAGAAAACTGAGCCGGTAACCATTAAAATGAGTACACCATTAAAAATAAAGATTAAAAGATTGTCTTCGATTACTTTTCCCTTAATGTCATTTAATGTGTCTGCACTAATATCAATTCCTATGTATGCTATAACCGCCCCTTTTTCATCCTTAATCGGTGCACCAACAGTTAAGTAGGAGCCATATATAGAATCTTGTATTACGTCTGTTGTAAATGTTTCTCCATTATAAGCTTTTTGCACTTGTGTCTCGGGTACTGTACAGTCCATTCCGATATAAAAGCCTTTAACTTCACTTGGTAAACCCATGATCATTGCTTTAGATACCTTCGGATTTTCAATATCTAATGTATAAACAAATAAAGCACCTATTTTTACTCTTGCATCGTTTAAGTAGCTTCTTATTTGCCAATAATACTCATTTTCCTCGGGGTTATCTAAAAATTGTTTGTACGCCTCTACATCAATAGTAGATGCGATAGAAATAGCCGCTTCCAGACTTTGGTTAGCTATAGACTCTTCTACTGTCTTTTTCATTTTTATATAGGATGTAAAGATGTTTAAACTTGTAAACAATACTAATAAGAGAGTTGATAGTATTAAAATTAGTTTTATTTTTCGTGTTTTCATACAAACTGGTACTTCCTCATCTATTGACATGAATAATATCTTAATTTAATTGAGCTTGGCTTTCGCATTACATAAAAATTGTTAGTCGTTAGTTGACATCATCATCTCATACTTTCAACCTAGGGAACAATTTCATATCCAACAACCCTATTATACTACAATATACTTCTTTTTTTATGGTTGTTTAAAGATCATTATTTGCGCAGTGAATCGCTCTTCCTACCGAAAATCAGATGAAGAGAAGTAAGAAACTTAGAAGTTTTGAACTACAATGGCTATTTACCCTTGTACATCCATCTTAAACACACTGTTCGAAAATACGATTCAGGATTCTTCGCCACTTTAAATAAGAATATTGGTTCTTAGTTTATCATCTCAAGCCCGTTTTGACTATATCAACCTTCTCCTCCTACTTTTGGACTATACTTTCTCATTGTTGAAATGGGAGTCTGTTTGGAAATAAAAAAAAGATCAGGCCTATAAAAACCTGATCTTTTCATTCGAAGTATTTATTTTTTCCTACTCGATGTCTTTGTTTCATCCTGAACATTTAAAAATTTCGGTCGCTTACTGTAACCCGAAGGAGATAGGCGAACTAAAGATTTTTTTATGTCCGGCCAATTTAAATCCGCTCCCATAGTTAAATATGGAACACCTAATACTCGTAAATTTGCAATATATAGAAGGATGAAAAACACCGAAACGAAGAATCCAAATAACCCCAAAAATGCAGATGCTAAAACAATGATTATCCTGAGAATACTCATTGCTGATACAATTGATTGATTGACGAGTGTAAAAGCTGCAATACTTGATGTAGCTATGACGATAATCATGGAAGGACTCGTAACACCTGATTTAATCGCAGCATCTCCAATAATTAATCCCCCGACAACGCTTATGGAACCACTAATAACATTGGGTAGATGTATATTTGCCTCCCGAAATAATTCAAACATAAAAAGCATCATTAATATTTCAAGAATTGTTGGAAATGGGAGCCCCGTTCTTGATTCAACGACTGTTGCCAATAGGATGAATGGCAATTGCTCTTGATGATAGGTTGAAAGTGCAAGCCAAAAACCTGGTAAAAGTACACTTATTAAAATAGCAACTATTCTCAGTAAACGCTCCATAGAACTTACAATAATCGGATGTTCATTATCCTCACCGGATTTAAAAAGTAACATTGCATTTGCAGGTGTAATAATCACATAAGATACTCCATCAACTACGATGATAATGCGCCCTCTACTTAAAGCTTGGACAGCAAAATCCGGACGTCCAGTATAATCATGTTTAGGCAGAATTTTATCGCTCTGCTCAATCCTTTCCATCAATATATCTCCGCTAAATATAACATCTGCATCAACTCGCTGGAGCTGCATTTTTATTTTCTCAAGCATGTTTTTATTTACGACATCTTCTAAATAAAGTACAGCTACGGTTGTTTTGGATCGTTTGCCAAGCTCATATGTCTCAACACTTAATGAATTAGTCGGTAATCGTTTTCGTATTAAAGCAATATTAATTAAAACATCCTCAATAAAATCATCTCTCGGACCTTTGATAACTAATTCAAGAGTTGTTTCTTTAGGCTCTCGATTTGGTTTTTTAGCGATATAACTTGAATACAGCAAATCCATATCTTCGAAATATAGTAAAACATGCCCTTTATAGACTCTTGTGATGGCCTCATCTTTACTTGTTATTCTCTGAAGACGGGGAATGTGTAAATGATTTTGTATATGCTCCGCTAACAATTCATCCGAAGTTGCGGTAAATAAAGATTGAACTCGTTGCACAATAACGGTCTGCAGTAACCGCTCATTTATCATCGCATCACATTTTATCAAGTGTACTTTATGTTGACGAAAGACATACTCTTGGAATATTACATCAGCAGAGCGTTGAAATAGTGACTTCAAAGATTTCAAATTTAACTCTTGTTCCATTGAAGAAATATCTATCATCTCCTACTGATTCAGCTCCAAATTAGTACATTTATGAAAAATAACATAAATACACTTACGGATATTTTCTCCATGCTTTTAAAAAATATTCAAGGAAATACGCTTTTTAAAATGCTTGTCAGAATAATTTAGCGTTAAAATTCCCACCCTATTATTAGGTAATATTTATCCAATCATCTTCTTTAAATTAGCCATTTCAATAGCAGACATTGCTGCGTCATAGCCTTTATTTCCTGATTTAGTCCCTGCGCGCTCAATTGCTTGTTCAATATTTTCAGTAGTAACAATGCCAAAAATAACAGGTACATTTGTAGTTAGCGACACATTTGCAATTCCTTTTGCTGATTCATTACATACATAATCATAATGTGTTGTTGAGCCACGAATAACCGTCCCTAATCCAATAATTGCATCATATTTCTTTGTTTCTGCTAACTGTTTTGCGATGAATGGAACTTCAAATGCTCCAGGAACCCATGCTATGTCGATTGAATTCTCATCAACTCCATGACGCTTTAAACCATCTAATGCACCATCTAATAATTTACTTGTAATAAATTCGTTGAAACGACCTACTACTACTGCTATTTTTAAATCTGTACCAATTAATTGCGCTTCAAATGTTTTAACCATTTTTCTTTTCTCCTTTTTTATGGCTCATTACCATTTCGTGTGGTTGATTTCCGTTCCGGCTGGGTGCTTTGTTGTTGCTGCCGCTTTGCTTTCGCACAGATAAAACATTTGTTGCTGCCGCTTCGCTTTCGCGCAGAGCAGAGCTTCCTGGGGGTGTCCGATGACCCGCTTCACTCGCAAAGCTCGCTCCATGGTCTCGGGCCAACAGATATTTTTTGCGCGAAAGCGTAGTGCTAACGTAGCGTCAGCGGCACGATGTTGGTCACGAAGGCGTTATCACAGGATGTGATGGTCTTAGCCTTCGTTCCTCTATTTGCTAATCCCCAAGGAGTCGCCCAGTCGTAGCGAAGATCAACAATATACATGGTATACGTTTTAAAATGAACTTCCCCCAACTTTTGGTGATAAGCCTTTTTATCTAGTCATTGTGTTTTCTTCCATTATTTGTTGACGATATGTTGCCAATGCTTCAATTGAAATCATTTTCAAATGATGTTGTGCTGCATATTTAACGAGATCATTAAAGCGTAGCATTTTGCCATCGTCGCCCATAATCTCACATATAACTCCGGCAGGAACGCTATTACAAAGCTTTGCCAAATCTATTGTAGCTTCCGTATGTCCCCTACGCTCTAATACTCCATTTTCCTTTGCTATTAGTGGGAATACATGGCCTGGTTTACGAAAATTCGCATCTTTTGCTTGTGGTTCGAGCATTTTCTGTATAGTCATTGCCCGTTCAAAGGCGCTAATTCCAGTTGTTGTGTCAACATGATCAATACTAACGGTAAATGCTGTTTGATGATTATCTGTATTCACACTAACCATAGGGTTTAATGCTAATTTTTGTGCGAGCTGCTGGGAAATGGGCGTACATATAAGACCTCTTCCATAGGTAGCCATAAAGTTAATCGTTTCAGGGGTCATAAATTCCGCAAGTGCTAGTAAGTCCCCTTCATTTTCCCGATCCTCGTCATCTACTACAATAATTATCTTTCCTTGCTTTAAATCCTCAATTGCTTCTTCAATCGAATGTAGCAATTTCGCCACCTCCTTGTTGATTAAAAACCGTTTTGTGCTAAGAAGCCTTTTGTAATGGTCGGCGGTTCCTGACCATACTTAAGTTGATGTAAAATGTATTTTCCTACTAAATCAGTTTCTATATTGACGAGATCACCAATTTTCTTCATACCTAAAATTGTTTCCTTGTACGTGTGGGGTATCAACGATACTGTGACACCGTTTTTCTCGACATGAAAGAGTGTTAAGCTCGTTCCGTCAATTGTGATGGAGCCCTTTGGAATACAGAAACTCGTTAACTCCTTTGATAGTTCTATATCAATATAGACTGCATTTGCTAACGGCCGCTTGCGTACTATTTTCCCTACTCCGTCTACATGCCCAGATACAAAATGACCACCGAATCGCCCATTCGCTGACATAGCGCGCTCTAAATTTACCGAATCTCCAATTGCGAGCTGCTGTAAATTTGTTGCCTTTACCGTTTCAGGCATGACATCCATCGTAAGCTCCTGTTCATTAAAAGATATGACTGTTAAACATACACCATTGACCGCTATACTATCCCCGAGCTTTACATCCTCTACCATTTTCTTCGAAATAACGGTAATTTTCATACTTTGTCGATCGCTTTGCAAGGTTTTTACGGTACCAATATCCTCAATAATTCCTGTAAACATTTTTTCACCCGCTTCTATTCTTTGGTTTAAGCCTTAACTCTTCCACTTTTGGAGCCCTATGTACCTCCTCCCTCAATCAAAAATTTCTGTTCAAATAAAAAACCCCTTTGATTAAAGGGGTTTGGGAGTTCATATAAATAAGACGTCGACAAATAAACCTTAAGGATATTAAAATTTTCCATAGGCTACCATCTCATCGTTCTTCTCCCATCCAGACTATAACTGTCGGTTTTGGATTTGCACCAAATCAGCTTGCGCTCACGGACTTTGAATTACTTCATCACCGCCGATTGGGAATTTCACCCTACCCCGAAGAACTACTGCTATTCAATTTGTTAGCTAAATAATAAATCAACTTCGCCTTGGCGTAATTGTGTCCGGAGGCTTTAGGTCAGGCGTTTTCACAGGATGTGAAGTTCTTAGCCTGAGTTCCTCTATTTCGGTGGGTGTCTAAACGCCTACTGAAAGAAGATAAAAAAACTTCCCAACTTAAACGATGGGAAGTAGTTAAAAGCATAATCAAATAAACCTTATAAACTCAAGCAAATTTAAAAAGCTCTTACTTTTACCCTTCTCCCATCCAGACTATAACTGTCGGTTTTGGATTTGCACCAAATCAGCTTGCGCTCACGGACTTTGAATTGCTTCATCACCGCCGATTGGGAATTTCACCCTACCCTGAAGGATATTTTTATTTAGCTATTTCTTACGATAACACTATTTGATTTTATTATCCAGATAATTCTTAATAATTTTTTCTCTAAATCAATTTTGTTGTCGTTGCATTTTCAATGTTACTACTTAAAATGAAGATATAAAAACAGCCACCACCTTTGGTCATTAATAAAGATCAAAGGTGTGGCTGTGCCAAAGAAAAATGAAATTTATACAGTCAAACTACCGTCAACAGAGACAATAGCTCCAGCCATGAAGCTTACTTTATCTGAAGCTAAGAATAGGACCGCTTCTGCTACTCTGCTACTTCTTCTGGTTCACCTTTGCGCCAAGACAGTGGATTGAAGCTAGACAATACAATTTGGACTTATCGCATGGATGCGATGATTTTAAGCTAACATCCTATATTGAACTCCTTTCCGATTCCATGAAATCCGCCGGAAAAAAGTTAAAACACAAAGAAGGCGCCGAAAGAACGGCGCCTTAAAAGTGCGAAAAAACCCTACAAATAGGGAAATATTTCTTATATTTCACAACGGAACGTAAAAAAGCGCCGGACAGAACCGGCGCTACAATGCGTAAATATATTTATACAAGATCATCAAAAATTATTGACTACAATTGTTAAAATAAGAAGGCAAAAGCTTCCGGAATCTGTTTTCGATATGAAATTTGCTTAAAAAAGGCAGACTTCCCCCTTTGACAGCAAATCTCCAAGCAATCTGTAAGATTTCACCTCTTTTTCTGTTAAGCCTTTTGCGAATACAGTTTTCATCACTTTTACCTCCTTGCGAATTCAATAGTTCCTACTAATCTCTCACAATATTATAAAGAACACAAATTCCTTCATCAAATTTTTATCCACTTAAATAGAAAAGGATGGTTTTCTGCTATAATCAAGGACGAGCCGCTTTTCCGCTCCCAAGCAAAATTAAAACTCACATCAAT
The DNA here is from genome assembly GCF_058791335.1 of Lysinibacillus sp. EB271-A1-10B. Classification (NCBI taxonomy): domain Bacteria; kingdom Bacillati; phylum Bacillota; class Bacilli; order Caryophanales; family Bacillaceae; genus Lysinibacillus; species Lysinibacillus sp. EB271-A1-10B. The sequence continues at coordinate 316,220 of NZ_JBYTDL010000002.1, read as the reverse complement.
GAATAACACTAATTTAATAATGCTATAACTAACTTAGGTCGCTAAAAAGCCATTAGCCGTATTATTTCATTAAGAAACTTCTTTTCAATTAGCACGTTCTTTATACATGGCACTTTTTTTACTCTGCTTGACAAAAAAATTATAGTAATATTGTGAGTCATTATTCGTGTCAACTCTAACAATGAACACAACGTATAGGATTAAATTCTCTTCCCTCAATGGAGGTTTTTTTATTGCAAAACATCTTGAAAAAAAAATCGTATAACAAAGTTATATTTTATACCTTTATTACTATTTGCTTCATCGTTTCTGTTTTTTTCGTTTATCACAACGAAGAATTTTATGATCGTCCAATTGCAGAAGTTATAAAAACGGAATTAACAGAATCGAATCCTGTAAAGGATATGTATGAAAATGATGATCATTTATCTACTCAGCTTATTACAGCTGTATTAAAAAATGGTGGAGAAAAGGGTAAGCTTATTCATTTTACAAATGAGTATTCAGCATCCGGAGCCTTCGATCAAGAGTATCAAGTTGGCAATAAATTATTTGTTTCCATTAAAGCAAGTACAGACAAGAATGGAGATTTAACTGGGACTATTTTAGACGTGAAACGTGATCAGTTCGTCTTAATAGTAGCGTGGATTTTTATTTTTGCATTGCTGATTGTTGGTAAAAGACAAGGATTATTTTCAATCATCAGTTTAATTGTAAACTCCCTTGTATTATCTTTCGCCTTGGATTTATATGTGCATTCAAATATAAATTTGATATTTATAAGTGGGGTATGTGTTCTTTTATTTACAATCATTTCTTTAATTCTCATTAACGGCTTGAATGAAAAAACATATGCAGCGATTGTTGCAACACTTTTAGGAACATTTATTTCGTTATTAATTAGCTTTTTAGTCCTGTGGGTTACATCCGAGAATGGGCTTCGATATGAAGAAATGCAATTTTTAACACGACCTTATCGAGTGATATTTATGGCTGGGTTATTTATTGGGGCACTAGGGGCTGTAATGGATGTCTCCATAACAATGGCTTCTTCTATGTTCGCATTATTTGAGCAAAACCAAGATATTTCTGACCAAGCTTTAAGAACTTCTGGAATGGATATCGGGAAAGACGTTATGGGAACGATTACAAGTATTTTGTTCTTCGTTTATATTTCTGGCTCAATTCCTATGTTAATTTTATATTTAAAAAATTCTTATCCATTAGGGCAAACACTTTCCATGAACCTTTCGTTAGAATTAGCTCGTGCCCTAGCAGGTGGGATTGGTGTTGTCTTAACGATTCCCATTAGTCTTTACACTTCTATTTTTTTCATTAATCGAAAGAGGGCAAAATAATGAATGTATTAGTATGGTTAACAACCATTTTATTCATATTGATGATCGTTATTGGTGGAAAAAAAGGAGTGAAATCTTTTCTATCTTTATTTTTAAACTTTGGGGTACTCTTTATTACTATTTTTTTAATGACCAATCCGAAGAATAGTCCAGTTTTATTAACGCTTATTGCCTGTACCGTCATAAGTTGGATTAGCCTATTTTTTATTAATGAAATGAATAGTAAAACGATGACCGCTTTTATTTCTACGATGATTACGATTGTAGTTTTATTACTTTTCATTGTTTTTGTAACGGAGAAATCAATGATTCGAGGATTTGGGGAAGAATCCGTTGAAGAAATTAGCATATTCTCTCTTAATATTGGCGTCAATTTTGTACAAATTGGAGCTTCCGTTATTATTATGAGTACAATTGGTGCGATTTTGGATGTTGCCATTTCCATTGCCACTTCCATGCATGAGATTCTTCACCATAACCCGTTAATAAGCAGAAGAAAATTATTTACAACAGGTTTAAGCATTGGAAAGGACATTTTAGGTACAGATACAAATACATTATTTTTCGCTTTCTTTGGTGGATATTTAAGCTTGCTCATATGGTTTAAAGATTTATCTTATTCCATTAGCGAAATTATAAATTCTAAAATATTCGCCACCGAAATTATTATGATTTTTTGTGCAGGTATTGGAATCGCACTTATCATTCCTATTACTTCCTCTGTAAATGCCTATTATTTAATAAAAAAACGAAAAAAAACTGAAAATGCTTCATTATAGTCGTACCTGTCACCCAGCTTTAATACCAACGGGTGACAGGTACTTTTATGCCACCCCCACTCAAAATCAATAGAGGAACGAAGGCGTTATCACGTCCTGCGATAACGCCTTCATGACACCCTTTTGTTGTTGACACTATGCTTTCGCACAGACGAAAACCCTGTTGGCCCAAGTGGCTCATCGGACGCCTTCAGGAAGCTTTGCTCTGCGCGAAAGCGAAGCGTCAGCGTCAAAACGCCCAGTCGGAACGGAAATCAACCACACGTTATGATAATTTAATGAAAAAATTGCTCATCTAGAGTTATTTGTACTCCTCTGTTTCATATCCTGTATAATCATGTCATTTTTTTAAGTATAGGCAGTAACATTTTCAAATAAAAAACGTCTTTACAACTAGATTATAAAGGAGATAGTTTACATGAAATATATTATCTTTGATTTTGATGGAACATTGGCAGATTCTACGGCAGTGTTAGCATCAGCTTGGAATACAATTGCGCAAAAATATAAATTTAAAGGAATAGAGTTAAAGGAAATTGAATCATTAAAAAAATTATCTATAGCGGAACGAAGTAAATTATTTGACTTTCCTATGTATAAATTGCCGATGATTTTACCTCAATTTTATCGCTTATATCGTCAGTCATTAAATGATGTTCATCTTTATAACGGTATGAAGGAAGTCCTAATGGAAATTGATAAAAGGGGCTATAAAATACTTATCATTTCCTCCAATTCACAGGAGAACATTTTAGAATTTCTAAAAATGAACGGCATTCAATGTGTGTCAGATGTTCTTTGTTCAAACCGAATTTTTGGAAAGGATAAAGTGATTAAGAAATTTTTAAAGGACAAAAGCATTACACCATCAGAAGTTTTGTACATTGGTGATGAACAAAGAGATATCGCAGCCTGCAAAAAAGCGGGAGTGCCTATTATTTGGGTTGGTTGGGGATATGACTCTATTGAAATTGTACAACAAGAGGAGCCCGATTATAAAGTTGCTACACCACAAGAAATTTTGAATATTATTTAGACGAAGAGGATAATAGCGATTAATTTGCTATTATCCTTATCAATTATGCCTGGGCATAATTTCGTGAAGTTATTAAGCCTTTACTTCGCTTATATGCATTAATTTTTCTGCTGCGCTATTAATTCCATTATAAGCATCGGTTAATTCATGCATACTCACAGAAAATTGCTGGGTAAACGTTGCGATTTGATTTGCAGATTCATTGACTTGATCAATAGATTGTTTAATGCTTTCTAATTGGTTTGTAATGCTTTCGGCACTATCCGTACTACTTTGCGATATTTTCTGTATTTCAGATGCTACTACAGCAAAGCCCCTTCCATGCTCCCCTGAACGAGCAGCCTCGATAGAAGCATTTAATCCAAGAATTTTAGATTTCATAGCAAATCTTTTACTAAATTAACAATCGTATTGATTTGTTGAATATCGCCAGTCATTGATTCTGAAAACTTGGAAAGCTCCACCAAGCGATTGGATACATCTACACTTGCTACTGCTAACTCTTCATTCGTTGCAGTTATTTCTTCAACAGAACTCGAAAACTCAGTTGCTAATAATCGCATCCCGTCCATTTTTTCATTCGAAATAATGGCACTTAACACACCGATTACTTTCCCACCATCAAAAATGGGCTGTGCAGATACAATATACGCCATTCTAAAATCTTCAGAACCTCGCTCTTCCCTCATAAACTTTCCTAGGCTTAGAGACTTTTCAGTTGTTGTTCCACGATACTTGGCTACAGGATCAGCAACTATAATGCAAGCATCTTCTGGGTATGTTACCTGGTAAAAATCGATAGAATCGCTTGTAGCTTTGGATGCATTATTTTTCCCCTTTTCCAATAACACGATTATACTGAAATTCCTCAATTTACCTACAGCATGACACCAAAAAAAAGACACCTTTAGCTTAAGTGTCTTTTAAAATTACTATGACTTTTTCAAGACTTCTACAAATTTTTCTGCTGTTCTTACCTCAACTGTAAGAGAGTTTTTACTATAGTTAGCTTTTATTAAAAATGGTACATCACTAGTATTGTGGAATCTAAAATCTAAACCACCATAAGAAACAGTTGCGTCTCTTCCTTTTGGAACATACCCTACATCTAAAGAATGGTGATGACGTTCTACAAATTTTACAGGTATTTGATCAACTGCGTTAAACAAGGTTGAAGACGTTTGACAAATACCTCCCCCAATGCCCATCACAACCTTTTTGTTGATGATTTCTGGTGCGGGTTGATAACCATTCGCTTCGTCTCTAGGGCCAACTACTGTATTAAACGAGAAATAATCCCCACTTCCAACGATTACATTATTGATTGCCTTCGCAGAAAGCTCAATATTTTTATTTCTGCCTACATCATAGGTATTGAAGTAAGTTGTATAGGATGCAACAACTACGTTTTCTAACAAAGGAATATCTTCTAAATAATATCCGCTTTCAGTAATATAAAGAGGCATCTCCACTTTACCACCAATAGCTGATGCTTCTAATATTCTATCTACTAATTCACTTTCTTTTAAAACAATTAAAGGACTACCTTTCATTAGTTTTCCTTGATCGTCCAGCTTATCGAGTATCATACGCTTATCATAGCCTGCCGTTTTTTCATTCCCTCTCGCCAACTCTTTTGCTAATTGCTCAATTTGCTTTGTATACGATTGTTTATCACGTTCATAGCCCATTTCTTTCGGCGAAATTGTTTGGATAATAGCTTTTGTAGAAGGGTCTACAATTTCAACAACGACAGATTCTGTTTGTTGTTGTTCAATAGCAACGGGCTTTTTTAAATCCTCAGCTTTTCTCTCTGACTCTTGAATTGGTTGTTCTTGCTTTTTCTCATCCGCAGATTTCACCTGACAGCCAACTAGCCCAATCGTACAAATAATACATAATGTGGTCATCCACTTCTTTTTCAAATAAAACACCTACCCTATCGTCATACTACAGAGACATCTTATTCGTGTATTGTTGATAGTGTGTTTCATTTCATCATTTTTATTTATTTTTGAAATGAAGGTGAATTAGCATATTTCACATAAAATCTATAAATTAATACGATATAAAGCCAATCATAAATAAGGGTCGCAAGAGAAATAACAGTAATCAACGGTGTTCTAAAATACATATAGAAACCAACTGCAGCAAACATCGTTCCAATCATTTTACAAACAGCGATGCCCATTGATTGGCCACTTAAGTTCCCTCTTTGTAAAAACAAAGCAATAAACAATCCTGACATCATCAAATTCTGTATAAATGCTGCATACTTGCCTTCTAGATCATTAAATTCATGCATTACTGCTAAAATCGTAAAAAAGCTTACTACTAGTGTGATCAAAAAAGATGAATAAAATATTTTCCTTGGAACTATCTTTTTATATTCCTTATGACCATAATGTAAAAATTGCATCATAATAAAAATGTCCAAAAGAAACCATGCAAACGTAATAATCCTTTGCAAGTCATTTTGTGGATACATAAATGAAAAGATAAATTCCCATGAAATATTTGCACAAATTGCAACCATGGGCATCCCATATCGCTTATCCTGTAATCCTTGTTTGATGATTAGTATGTATGTAATAATCCAAAATAACCCCATTCCTAATTGACAAATCAGTAGGAATTTTTCTTGCGTCATGTATACAAACTCCTTCCTCTTAATAATGATTCTTCGATACTATATGTGAAAAAATCTATTATTTATGTCAAAGGTTTGTATAGCTAGGCTCTTAAAAATCTTAAGAGTAAGCGCCTATACATTCAGGAACCAATCATATATAGTAAAACGAGGTGATGATATGAAAACTAAAATTTATTTTGACAATGACCAATTTATCGCAGGCACTACTTTAAAAGATGATATTGAATTAGAACAAAACAATATGGCATTGCATACATGTGTACATGAAGCTGATGTGCTAGAAAATCGAAAAAAACTGGCAACTACTTTGCATTGTGACATACATGATTTTATTTGCACGCAACAAACACATAGTGCTAATTTCCATAAAGTCACGATTTCTGATAAAGGACTTGGCGCTGAAAAGATGGACAATGCCATTAGTAATACCGATGCACTTTATACAGTAGAACCAAATTTACTTTTATGTAGTTTTACAGCAGATTGTGTACCTGTCATTTTTTATAATGAAGTCAACGGTCTTATTGGTGTGGTACATTCAGGATGGCAAGGGACTGTCAAGGAAGTTACATTAAAGCTTTTCCAACATTTGATGAAACAGGAGCATTGTAGTCCTCAAGATTTTCACGTACAAATCGGTATGGCACTCAGTCAGCATAAGTTTGAGGTGGATGCAGATGTTTATGAAAAATTCCACAATCTAGGCTATGCTGAAGACTTTATGTATTACAATGCAGAAACAAATAAATATCATATCGATAATCAACAAACTGTCAAAAAACAATGTGAGCTTATAGGTATCCCTTCAAAGCAAATATTGATTGATTCAACGTGCACATTTCTCAGCCCAGATGGTTTTTCCTACCGCCAAGACAAACAGGCTGGCAGACATTTAAGCTTTATTATGCGAAAAGAACAATAATTGAAAGGGACAATCCAATTATTAATGGAGTGTCCCTTTTGTTGTATTGAAAAACAATATCTCTATCAAAAAAGTAAAAAGGATGTATCTCATAGTAGAGAAATACACCCTTTTAACATTTCATTATTTATTAACGGGACGATCTTTTCCAATTCTAAAAACATAATAGCTCATAATCACAAGAACTAAGAAAATAATTCCCACAATTAGAGAAACTCTCGTATCATCATTAATCCACATACCGATTAGCACCATAATTAAAAAGGCAATCGTTAAATAGTTTGTAAATGGTGTTAAAGGCATTTTGAATGGATGCTTGGAAAGTTGTTCACCTTTTATTTTTCTAAATCGTATTTGACTGATTAAAATAATAAACCATGGCACCATCCCTGGTAATACACTTGCACTGTACACATATACAAATAAATTTCCTGGCGCAACATAACTTAGAATAACGCCGATGAACAAACCAACTAGCACACCTGCTGTACCGAATATTGGAACACCATTTCTAGAAAGCTTCGCAAAAAATTTAGGTGCTTGTCCATTCATGGCAAGCGTATACAGCATACGTCCCGCACTATAAATTCCACTATTACAGCCTGACATTGCCGCTGTAATAACAACAAAATTAATAATTCCTGCCGCAGCGGTAATTCCAACCTTTGCAAAAGTTGCAACAAATGGGCTACCAATCGTACCTAATTCATCCCACGGATAAACTGTTACAATGACAAAGATTGCTCCGATATAAAATATTAAAATACGCCAAATAACACTTTGAATCGCATTCGTAATCGTTTTTTGAGGATTTTTCGCTTCTCCTGCAGTAATCCCAATAAGCTCAACACCTTGATAGGCTGCAACTACTAATGATAACGCAAAGAAGAAACCTGTCCAGCCGCCTGTAAAGAAACCTCCATGATTCCAAAGGTTCGATAATCCGATTGCCACACCTTCATTACCAATCCCAAAGAAAATAAGCCCAAAGCCTGCAACAATCATTAAAACAATCGTTACAATTTTAATCATGGCAAACCAAAACTCAAATTCTCCAAAAGTTTTAACAGAAATAAAGTTGGCAACACCTAAAATAATCATAGCAATTAATCCTGGAATCCATGCCGGTAAATCAGGATACCAGTATTGCATATAAGTCCCAACCGCTATAATCTCTGACATCCCAACAATAACCCACTGAAACCAGTTACTCCACGCCGTTAAATAACCAGCTAATGGATGTATATATTTATAGCCAAATGTTGCAAAGGAACCTGTACTTGGCTCCATATAAAGCATTTCTCCCATTGCTCGCATAATGAAGAAAATAAATATTCCTGCTATACCATATGCAAGGAGCACGGAAGGTCCTGTCCACTGAATGGCACTAGCGGACCCCATAAACAAACCTACGCCAATAGTACCTCCAAGAGCAATCATTTGGATATGACGTGCATCTAATCCCCTATTTAACTCTTTATTTGCCACAAATTACGCCTCTTTTCAAAGTTCTTTCTACGATGAATTATTTTATAATAATAATAAATTCTGCAGAAAAACACAATTGTATTTTTAGGAAAAACATAAATTAAGGCAATACGACTAGGGTTCCGGGGGCATTTTGGAGGTACTATTCGTCGCTATTAGCTGTTCTATCATCGATTTTCGGGATTCTTTCCGTCGCTTTGAGGGTTCCATCCGTCACTTCGGCTGTTCTTTCCGCTTTGCCTGTTCTATCCGTCGCTTTGATGGTTCTTTCCGTCACTTCAGCTGTTCTATCCGTCACTTCAGCTGTTCTTTCCGCTTTGGCTGCTCTATCCATCACTTTGACGACTCTATCCACGATTTTGACGGTTCTATCCATGACTTTGGCTGTTCTATCCACGATTTTTGGGATTCTATCCATCGCTTCGACGGTTCTTTCCATCGCTTTGATGGTTCTTTCCGTCACTTCAGCTGTTCTTTCCGTCGCCTTGACTGTTCTATCCGTCACTTCGGCGGTTCTTTCCGCTTTGGCTGTTCTATCCATCAATTTGACGACTCTATCCACGATTTTGACGGTTCTATCCACGACTTCGGCTGTTCTATCCACGTTTTTGACGGATCTATCCACGACTTTTGCTGTTCTATCCACCAATAAACCAACTAACTTAGAGTGAAAACCTATTTTATTACGTAAAATAACTCTATTCCATCATGTAAGGCAATGAATGGAATAGAGTTATTTTTGTTATTGCAATAGCGTCTGTTCTTGGAGCTTTGCAGAGAAGTATTTGCGTGCATCTGCTGTTAGAATTTGCATCAGAATAACTTCTTCTTGACGGGCAAATTCTACAAACATTCCACTTAGATTTTCATAAACATATTTGATTTTAAAGCCACTATCTAAATACTGATCTACTTTTTTTATTTCCTCTGTACTTTGTTGATGTTCTGACATGCAATCACCTCACCTTTTCTGTGAATATCTTGGTGTTTATTTTTTATTCAGCACCTTTGATTTCTAACAGCGGATCTGGTTGTTCAACGATGTCATCTTCATCTGGAACAACCGTTGGAGTTGGCATTTGTTGCTGCCCAAATAGTTCATCCAAATTGTGACCAGCTGTAATTCCTAAATATTTTGCATCACTTGGATCTTCAAGTTCAGCTTGAGGGTATTTTTTGAACCACCAATATTTCGCTAGTACATAATATACAAGTGCCCCTACAAAAAAGCCTACTAATGAAGAATAAGTGGAGAATATATTTGCTACTGCACCACCGATAATCCAAGCAATTAAACCAGCTAAGTTAAAGCCGTTCCAATATTTAAATTGGCCATCTAATTCATACAGTGCTTTTACATGCACTCGGCGCTTACGGATTAAATAATAATCAGCATATAAAATACCAACGATGGCTGTTAGAATTCCTCCGATAATTAAAAGTGCATTGACTAACACATCAAATAAACTCCAAGGCTGTGCTAGGATACCAATGATTCCTGCAATAACAACCCCAACCCAAAACGGCACTTTTGGACCACCAATATTTGAGAAGATCGTTGCCGCTGGAATAACATTTGCAGAGGTGTTAGTTGACCATTGTGCTAACACAATCATTAACAGTAAAATGCCTAAAATAAAGCCGCTTGCACTTTGCTGTAATGCATTGATTGGATCAGCTGAGGCAACAGCCATATAGCAAACCGCACCAATTGTCACAATGAAAGTATTTGTAATCGGCATAACTATTAACGAGCCAACCAGCTGTGTTTTATTGCGTTTGAACCAATTGCGTTCATTTTTTGGTGCTTTAAAGAAGCGTGAAAGTGAAGGCATGTCGGCTGCTAGCGTCGACCAAAAGCCCATATTTGCCATAATCACTACCATAAATGCAGTGAAGGCCGTGAAACCTGTTGTTGGCGCTTCCACCCACGTCCAAATATTTTTCCCTTGTGCTACCGCAGTATCTGCCAGTGTATAATACATCCAGCATGAAATTAAAATAATTACTGGTGCTGCCAAATCTGCAAAGCGTTCAATAGACTTAATACCTAGTGATGTATTAAATAACTGAAGTGCTGCAAAGACAATGAAACAAATAAACCAATTATTAAAATTAAAAAGTAAATTTAAAATACCGTTTATAGCTAATGCACCGAAATAAGTGTTCAGACCAAACCAACATGCAGCCGTTACACCGCGGACAAGTGACGGGATATGTGTGCCAAATGTACCGAATGGAGCACGCATATATACCGGGAATGATAAGCCATGTTCAATACCTATATCACCAATTAACGTCATAAATACACCGATTAAACAAGAGCCAATCAACGTTGCTAAAATCACCATCGGCAACGGCAAGTTTATGATTGCCGAGCCACCAATTGCAAAAGCAGCTAATACAATTGCCATACCTATCCAAATTACTGCAAAACCAAATGTTCCAATATTTCTTTGTTGATGTGTCACTGGAAGTAAATCTGGGGATTTTAAATAATTCCCTTCACGTTCCATCTAATCTCTCCTTCTTTTATCAAATTTCCGTGACAACTTACATGAGGTTATTCCTTCCTTCAACGACGCTAAAGGAAGATGGAATTTCAGTTATCTTCATTCGGCAAAGTACACCCACCTTAGAAGGTAATGAGATGAATAAAGATATGGCTCCATTTAGTTAGTGTCCCAGCACATACGAATGAAGATTTAGCCACCGAACACAATTACGCAAAGGCGAAATTGATTTTAGAGGTTTATTTAGATAGACTACTAATCAGAGTTTGACGTTCATTCCAAGTCATAGGTGGAACTGTAGATGGACGTTCTACCATTGTAATAGCACCCTCTGCAGGACATACAATTGAGCATAAATTACAACCTACACAGTCCTCTTCTTGAACTTTCAGCATCGGGCGACCATCTTCTGTATATAAATCGATACATTGATGCGATGTGTCCTCACATGCAATATGGCACTTGTTACAGTTAATGCAAACATCATTATTAATTTCAGCTACGATTTTATAATTTAAATCTAAGTCGCCCCAATTAGAATATCTGGAAACTGAGCGACCTACTAAATCCATAACTGAGGCAATCCCTTTATCATCTAAATAGTTACCCAGTCCATCAATCATATCCTCAACGATACTAAAACCGTGATGCATCGCTGCTGTACAAACTTGTACGCCCGTTGCTCCCATTAATATAAACTCGGCAGCATCTTGCCAGTTGGAAATACCACCAATGCCCGAAATCGGAACATTGATTAATGGATTACGAGCACATTCTGCAACCATATTAAGTGCAATTGGTTTAACGGCAGGACCGCAATAGCCACCATGCGCACCCTTTCCTGCTACATGAGGCACTGTATTCCATGTATCTAAGTCAACACCCGCTAAGCTGTTAATCGTATTAATCATACTAATCGCATCTGCTCCACCTCTTGTGGCCGCTTCTGCTGTTACCGTTATGTCGGTAATGTTTGGCGTTAGCTTCACTATTACCGGTGTTTTTGCTGCCTCTTTCACCCAATACGTTTGCTTTTCCACCAATTCAGGTACTTGACCAGAGGCAGAGCCCATTCCTCGTTCTGCCATCCCATGTGGACACCCAAAGTTAAGCTCAAGACCATCAACACCCACATCTTCGACTCGTTTAACAATCTCATGCCATTTTTCTTGCTTTGGCTCCACCATTAAGGAAGCGATTATCGCGTGATCTGGAAACCTTTTCTTCGTTTCATAAATTTCTTTTAAATTTACCTCTAGCGGACGATCCGTAATCAGTTCAATATTATTGAAGCCCGCTACTCTTTGTCCGTTAAAGCTAACAGCTGCAAAGCGTGAAGAAACATTTAGAATCGGATCTCCCAACGTTTTCCAAACGGCACCGCCCCACCCCGCTTCAAATGCGCGTTGTACTTGATAGCCTGAATTCGTTGGTGGTGCTGATGCTAGCCAAAATGGGTTCGGCGATTTGATGCCCGCTAAGTCAATGCGTAAGTCTGCCATATTAGTTCCTCCCTTATGCAATCTCACTTGGTTTTCTTAAACGTTCATGGATCTTGTATGCTGCGTCTTTTCCTTGCTGTACAGCTGTTACAACCATCGCCTCGCCCTGGCCATTTCCGAAGACGACATCTCCACATGCAAATACTTGGTCATTCGAAGTTTGCATTGTCGTTTCATCAATATCGACAACGCCATTTGTATGCTGGAGCCCAAAAGCTTCAATCAGTGACACAAAACGTGTTTGCCCAATTGCCTTTATAACAGTATCCACTTCAATAATAAAATTGGAGCCCTCCACCTCTTCAGGCCTTTGTCGACCATCAGCACCCGCTTCACCGAGCTTCATTTTCACACATTCAATACCTACAACCTCATCTGACTCATTACCGACAATTTTTTTCGGTGCTGTCAGCCACTTAAACTCCACACCATCCTGCTTGGCAAATTCATATTCAAATTTGTACGCAGTCATTTCTTTTTGTGTTCTTCTGTAAAGAATTTGAACATTGTCAGCACCTAAACGCATTGCACATGTAGCACCATCAATCGCGGTATTACCAGCACCAATGACAGCTACTCGCTTCCCAACAATATCTTGTGTAAGCGGTCCCATTTTTGTCTTTCTGACAAACTCTATCGCATCATGTACACCTTCTAAGCCTTCTCCTTCAATGCCTAGATTCGGAACAGCTCCCATACCGACTGCTAAAATAACACTGTCGTATTGCTCCAAGATCTCTTCAGCAGAAATATCAACGCCGACAGTTGTGTTTGTTTTGATTTCTACGCCAAGCTTTTCAATCTGTTCAATTTCCCAATCAACGACTTCATTCGGTAAACGGAACGACACAATACCATAATTACCTAAACCACCAGCTTTTGCTTCAGCCTCATAGATTGTGACATGATAGCCAAAACGACTTAGTTCACGAGCAGCCGATAAACCAGCGGGACCTGCACCAATAATCGCTACCTTTTGCCCATTACTTTGCCCTTGCTTAAATAGCTGTGCATTCGTTTCCATTGCCCAATCTGTTGCATAGCGCTGTAGCTCTCCAATTTTAATTGGCTTTGTTGAGGAATTTAACACACACGCCCCTTCACATAACTCTTCCGTTGGACAAACCCTTGCACAGCTTGCACCAATTGGATTTGCTTCTAATATAGTCGTAGCAGAGCCCTTCATATTACCAGAAGCAATTTTTTTTATGAAATTTGGGATTTGAATACTCGTTGGACAAGCTTTAATACATGGTGCATCGTAGCAATAAAGGCAGCGATTTGATTCCTCAATTGCCTCATTCTTTGTCATCCTGCTAGTCAATTCCATAAAATTACGTTTTAACTGTTGGGACATTGTTTTTTCTTGATTCAGAACCATTTCCACATCCCCCTCATGTGTTCATTTTTTCCTTCAAAGAGCTAAATTCAACATTCAACCCACCATCATTAAAAGAAGATAGTCTTCAGTAGCTAAATGAAGATATTACGAGACCGATTGCTCTGTTCTCCACCAAAGCAATCGGTCATAAGCTAAATATTAAGTGCTTCTGCAGCAGTTGTTTTTAATGGGCGTTTTATATATTGCCCACTACCTAGTACACCAACAAATTCTTTATTTTTAATGACATATTCCCCACGAACTAGTACACTTACTGGTTCACCTGTTACTTCCCATCCTTCATATGGGTTATAATCAACGTTCATATGATGGGTTTTAGCCGAAATTTCTCGTTTTACCTCTGGATCAAAAATAACGATATCGGCATCAGAACCGATTGCAATCGTTCCTTTTTGTGGGAATAAGCCAAATATTTTTGCTGCACTTGTGGAAATCATATCGACAAACTCATTGATAGAAATTTTTCCTTTTGCTACACCTTCTGAATATAAAATGCTGAAACGGTCTTCGATAAAAGGCCCACCGTTAGGAATTTTAGAAAAATCATTTAATCCTAACTGTTTTTTACCTTTGAAACTAAACGAGCATTGATCAGAGCCAATTGTTTGTAGTTGTTTTGCTTTTAGAGCATTCCATAAATGAGCCTGATGGTATTTCGGGCGAAGTGGTGGGGACCAAACATATTTTGCCCCTTCAAAACCAGGTTGTGCCAAAGCAGATTGATCCAAAGTTAAATATGGTGGACATGTTTCACCGTAGACGTTATAACCCTTTTCACGCGCAGCAATGATCTCATCTACTGCCTCCTTACAAGTTACATGTACTACATAAAGGGTAGCGTCAGCAATATGGGCTAACTCGATCGCACGTTTTGTCGCTTCACCTTCTAATTCAGCTGGGCGAGTGAGCGCATGATAAATCGGCTCCTTATGACCTGCACGTCGCGCCTCTTCCACAAGCTCATCAATAACAGAACCATTTTCACAGTGCACCATAACAACAGCACCGAGGTCCTTTGCTATTTTAAAAGCTTTAAAAAGGGTGCGATCGGTTGCTTGAAATTCTTTCGCATAAGCCATAAACACCTTTACAGAAGTAATGCCCTCCTGCTCTAAAATTTGCGGCAATTCAGCTTCTGTTTCAGGCGTTAAATCACCAATCATTAAGTGGAATCCATAGTCGATAGCTGATTTCCCCTTCGCCTTGCCATGCCACTTTTCAACTGCAGCTGAAAGTTTTTCTTCGCCAGCCGTTAAGCAGAAGTCCAAAATAGTAGTCGTTCCTCCAAAAGCCGCTGCAATGGTACCAGATTTCCAATCATCATCAGTCACAGTATTGTTAAATGGCATATCTAAATGAGTATGCGGATCAATCCCACCTGGCATCACGATTTTACCCGTAGCATCAATAATTTCTGCGCCCACTTCGGATAAATCTTTACCTATTTGAACAATTTTTCCGTTTTCAATTAAAATATCTGCCTCAAAAACATCTGCAGCTGTTGCTACTCGTCCACCTTTAATAATTTTTTTCATTCTGCCCCTCACCCTTCGTAAAATAATGGAGAACGCTCAATTAATTCATAAAACCTACCTTAATGTAACGTGTAGGTCTCCCCCATACTGAACTTTGTTTGCAGCGTCAACACTGTTTCAAGTAATACATCTGCACCTTTCGCACAATCCTCAAATGTTGTTTCCTCTTCTTCACAATGACTCTTACCATTAATACTAGGAACAAAAATCATTGCTGATGGAACAATACTTGCCATATATTGCGCATCATGTCCCGCTCCGCTAAACATTCGATGAGCAGTATAGCCGAAGCTCTGACAAGCCCTTGCCACTTCATTACAAATATGAGTATCAAAATAAACTGTATCTCTCCCCCAAAGCTTAAGCGGCTTAATATTACAGCCCATATCCTCTGTAGGAAGATGATCCAGTATATCTTCAACTTTTTGCATAATCTCTGGTTTTTGATGACGTGAATCAATCGTAAACGTCACTTTGTTCGGTATAACGGTATGGATATTGGGAGATACATTCATTCGGCCAAAGGTAAATACTAACTGTTCATCAATTTTTCCGAGCTCTTCATGTAAATGCGCAATGATTTTTGAAGTTACGATCATCGGATCTTGACGCATTGTCATCGGTGTCGTTCCAGCATGATTGGACTGCCCTGTAACCGTAATTTCATAGCAAACCATTCCTAATACACCTTCAACAACTCCTATTTCAAGTTGCTTCGCCTCCAGAACAGGTCCTTGCTCAATATGCAATTCGATATAAGCAAGAGCTTCCTTTAAACGATTTTCTTGATCTCCTTCATACCCACTTGCTTGCAGTGCTTCTTTGAAACTAGTGCCATACTTGTCGACAGATTGCAGCATTTTTCCTTTTTCAAATTTAGATGAAATGACACCAGAGCTCATCATTGCTGGATCAAAACGAGCACCTTCTTCATTCGTAAAATTAACAATCATTATAGGGATATCTAGTTCAATCTCGTTTTCCTTTAATGTCCTAATGGCTTCTATAGCCGTTAAAACGCCTAGTACACCATCAAATTTCCCACCCTTTTCAACGGAATCTAAATGTGACCCCATAACAATTGGAGGGACATCCTTTTTCCCAGGGAGAATAGCATAAATATTGCCCATATCATCGACTTTAATGTCCATTCCTAATTCATCACAACACTCACAAAAATAGTTTCTTGCTAATACATCCTCATTCGAAAGAGACAAACGAGTTACGCCACCATTTTCGGTAGCTCCAAATTGACTAAATTGTTCAATTAACTCTTGCAATCGTCTACTATTACACTTATACATATGCAATTCCTCTCTTTCACAGTAGTTATTCACATTCTATAAAAGATAAAAATGTTGAGATATAGCTAGCAAACTAAAAAAATATGTGCATCTGCACATAATATATGGTAAGTTATGTTCATAATAAGGGGGGAAGAAATGGGGACAATTCGCAAAATTGTAGAGGGAGTTCAATTCCCAATGCTAACATTAGTAGCTGGACATAACGGAACGTATCGAAGAGTTACAGGGATTAACGTAGTAGAAAGCATCGATTTAATTATGTTTTGTAGACCTAATGAATTAGTCGTGACTACAGGTATTAATTTATCTTCTGATGGAGATTCCTTAGAGCAGCTTGTAAAACTAGCTTTCTCTAAAAAAGTTGCAGGTTTCATTATTAATACTGGTCCTTATATTCCAAATATACCAGATTCAGTCATCTCTTTTGCTAACGAACATGATTTCCCTATTTTTCTCATGCCATGGAATTATCGAATAGCCGATCTATTAAAAACAACATTTCTATTTATTGCCAATCACCATCAAGAGCTGTCTATCGAAGAAAAGGTTCTTTATAACTTACTTTTTCACTACAAACAAAACGCCAACTATATTAAGGATCAATTAACACTACTAGGATTTCCACAAAGTAGAGAACTAGCCATCATTTCATGTACAACAAATAATGTACAAGCTAACATTGACCGTTACGAGGTCATGATCCAATTTGCATTTCAAAATAGATATAAACGCTTCTTAAAACTAAAGCATAAAAATAACCTCATCTTTTTAATCGACAAAGCACAGATCAATACACCTAATACTCCCTTCTCAAAAATTGTTGAAGAAATTTACGACAAAATTACACAAAAAAATGGTTACTTAGATATTATCATTGGTAAAGGAAATTTTCATAAAGAGCTTGAAAATGTTCGCAAAAGCTATGATGAGTCATTAACAGTAATCCAATTAGCAAAGCTTCATAACAACCGCTTCCTATATAAATATAAAGAAATTGGTGCCTACAAAATTATTATGGCTGTACAAAATCAAACATTGATCAAATCATATAGCCAAGATATTTTAGGTCAGCTTTATCACTATGATGAATTGCATAATACAGATTATGTACAATTTTCACGCATTTTTCTCGAGGAGAATGGTAGTACTCGTAGGATAAGTGAACGACTATTTATTCATCGCAACACAGTACTTTATAAACTAAAAAAAATAGAGACGCTTTTAGATATGGACCTAAGTAATCCATTTACAAAAACAAATCTCTATATCGCATTTTTGATTGAAGATATATTGGCACACCAATAAATCGTCACCATAAGAGTTCCAATGTGAGAGGTCTATCGCTTAATCCTTGGCAGAACTTTTATGAAATGTCCACTCTTTCTCGGTAATATATTTGACTTTTTTACGCTGAAATAGAATCCCAAACCTGTGTCTTAGTCTAAGCCACTTCATTGATTGAACATAGCCTATACTATATCAATTGAAGGGAGTTATAAAAATGGTAAATCCAATGCGTTTTAACGACGGACGCCGATTTTCTCCAGGTATGGGCCAATTCGGAAGACCCTTTTTCCCAGGGAGCCCATTCTTCCCAGGAAGACCGTTTTTCCCTGTTAGCCCATTTTTTCCAATAAGCCCGTTTTTTCCAATAAGCCCATTCTTCCCAGGAAGACCGTTTTTCCCCGGCTTTAGACCTGGTTTCCGTAGATGGTAGGAATCCTTTTTTGAACTACCGATTTATTAGACAACAATATAAAACAAAGTTATAGAACTAGGCTTTGTAAAAGCTCAAGAGAAGATGCAAAAGATTCTATAGCAATTATTAGTGGCAAGATTAATAACATTACTGATGAAGGTATGATGATTACGAAATGTCTAGTCCTTTCGGCAGACCAAAGAAGTTTTATAATAGCAACTAGCCCCCGCAATCGTCGAGGGCTTTTTTAGTGAGAAAATCTGATTCTCGGCTTGCAGACTATATAGCTCGGGATCTCTGTTTTCTACTTTATATTGGCTCGAGTCACCTGGATTTTTATTTTCTTCAAAATTCGCTCAGATAACCTTACTTTCGGGATAAAATCTACCAAAAAATCCCTTTTAGCAAAACTACTAAAAGGGATTTCAACTATTTCTGCCAATTATTAAGTTCCTTTAACAACTCCGGTAGCTGCAATTTCTTCACATCAATCGGTGGTAACGCCTTAACAAATTCCTTACCGTACGACTTTGTTGAAATACGGCGGTCCAAAACTATAAAGGCTCCTTTATCCTGTGATGAACGGATTAAACGACCAAAGCCCTGTTTAAACCGCATAATGGCTTCTGGTAATGAAAGCTCATTGAAAGAATTGCGACCTTGTGCTGTAATATGTTTTGCTCGCGCTTTAAATACAGGCTCTTCCGGTGAGGAGAACGGCAGGCGTACAACGATCACCGATGAAAGAGCGTCACCCGGAACGTCTACTCCCTCCCAGAAGCTGTTTGTACCAAAAAGAACGGCATGGCTAAACTTTTGAAATGATTTCAGAATTCGCATACGGCTACCACCCGTGACTCCTTGTGCAAAGAGCATATAGTCATCAAGGAGTTCACTATCTTGAATAAGCTCCACTGTTTTTCGAAGCATGTCCTGAGCGGTAAATAGGACAAAGCAACGTCCTTCAGTCATTCGCACGGTACGTGTAATTGCATGGGCGACCGCTTCAATATATTCGTCCTGAGTCACATGTTGAATTTCAGGCATATCAGTGACAATAAATGCCTTAGCACCTGCATAATAGGATGGTGGTGCTTGGAGCTTTATTACTTGCACACTATTAGAAATACCAAGTTGACTCGTTACAAAACGCTCATTACCTGGCACCGTTAAAGTGCCTGAAGTCCACACAATACTTGCCTGCTTACGAAGAGGCGTAAGTACTTTTTCAATGATAGGTGTGACATTAACAGGCTTTTTATAGACGTGTAAGCTCCCAGGAACGCTCCTTACATCAAAATCTAGCCATACTGAATTATCATCCTGTGACGATAGGAAAATTTCTTCCCATTCCGCGATTTTTACTTTTAATTCACGGATCCAATAATGCCACTCAGATAAAATAAAGAGCTCATTTTTATCTAATTGCTCAATATTATTTTCAAAGGCCTGCCCCACTTCTGTAGCAAGATCAAGCCATTGCTGTGTGAGCTTACTCACTTGTAGAAGCGGCTCTTTTGCTAGCGTTACATCCTCTAAAAACAAAGTGCATTTACTACTAGCTTGCTTCCCTTTTATTTGTTGCTGCATTTTTTGTACAGCCCGTTGCATAGTTTCATCGAATGTCCGTTGTAGACGTATAAATTGTGCATCTAGTCGCTGCAAGCTTTGCATAGAAACACGGTGTTTCTTCTTAGCGGCCTGACTAAATTGCTGGAACAAAGCAGTTTCCTCCATCGTTCCAATTTGGCCAAAAATGTACTTCCACTGCGTATAGGAGAAGACAACTTCATCCTGCTGCATAGCAGATTGTATAAATTGATGTGCTTCGTCAATGATCCATCCGTCAATTTGTGTAAATATTGGTGTTTGACGGACTAAATCACTGAGTACCATAGAATGATTCGTTACGATACAATCAGCAAATTCACTATTTTTTAACGCTTGCTCATAAAAATCAAAGCCCTTTGAAGGTTTTTCATCAGGCATTTTGCGGATTTTCTCTAAAAATAATTGTCCGCCCCCAGATACATTGAGCTCACTTAGCACACCTGTTTCTGTTTTAGTCAACCAGACAAGAATTTGCAAAATCGTAAATGTATCATCATAAGTTTCATCAGCATATGCCATACATTGCTCAAAGCGTGCAACGTCAATATAATGCTGCATGCCCTTAAGCACAGCGATATTGACTTTTGTGCCAAGGATTTTTTCAATCTTTGGTAGCTCTTCCTCAACAAGTTGCTCCTGCAAGTGTGACGTATATGTGCTAATCGCAATTTTTTTATCGACTGCTCGAGCATACAAAATCGCAGGAAGTAGATAGCCTGCTGTTTTACCAATACCTGTTGAGGCCTCTATAACGCATTCCCTTTTGTCATTGAGCGCTTGCCAAATCGTGTCCATCATCTCGAATTGCGCTGGTCGTTGCTCAAAATTCGACATGGCTTTTGTCATTAATGCTGTTTTGTCAGCTGCTGTTTGAGGATATGATACAACCTCCGCATGATTTGTATACTTTTTTCGCCCATCACAAATAGCCAAATTGCGGTAGTAGGAGACATTCTCATTAGCAGTTACATGCTGTCGTTTAATTTGAAGAGCCTCGAAGAAAAGCTGGGATAAATTTGACTTCAATCTGAATGAGCGTTTATGCATTTGTTCTAGGGTTAGCTGAGGGAGACTGAGTAACTCCTTCCAGCATCGTTTAAAGAGCTCCGCTGTTGCACGGGCATCGTCATCTGCTCGGTGTGCATTTGTAAGCTCTATATTTAAATCTGCCGCTAAATCACCTAGCTTAAAGCTGAGTGACATTGGGAACAAAATTTTGGCAAGCTCAACCGTGTCCATCTTTTTACCCTGCCATTTTGATAAACCCGCACGCTTGAACTCTGCTTGTAAAAAGGATAAGTCAAAATCCGCATTATGCGCGACGAATACACAATCGGCAAGCAGTTCATATATGTAGTCGGCATGTGCCTCAAACGGCAAGGCATCCTTTACATCCTCATCCGTAATATGCGTTAAATCCTGAATGAACGTTGGAATAGCTTTACCTGGATATATAAACTTCGTATACGTTTGTTCAATTTCCCAATCTTTCATAATAACAATTGCTATTTGAATCATTCGGTCCCCATTTGCCGGTGAATGACCAGTCGTCTCTAAATCAACAATTGCATACTTTTGACTTTCCATCATACATCTCAACTCACAGTTCACATTAGATAGATGAATTTTATCACATATTTGGCTCAGCGGCATCCCTCTGCCATTGTTGATTATCATCAAGAATCTCCAAATTAATACAATTGTAAAAATATGACCTATCACCATTATGTGTGGTTGATTTCCATTCCGTCTGAGCGCTTTGTAGCTGCCGCTTCGCTTTCGCACAGAAAACATCCGCTTCGCTGCAGGGTCTCGGGCCAACAAATGTCTTTTGCGCGAAAGCGTGAGTGCAACGTAGCGACAGCAGCACGATGTTGGTCACGAAGGCGTTATCACAGGAAGTGATGCTTCTAGCCTTCGTTCCTCTATATCGCTAATCCCCGAGGAGTCGCCCAACCGGAACGAAGATCAACTTCAAGGAATTTCGTCTTAAAAATTGTTATCCACAACTTTTGATGATGAGTTAAAAACATATCTTTAACGCAATTCTAGTTTGTAAAATTTTCAAATTCACTTTAATGCTCATATGATAAACCCTTTCTTTAACAATTTTTGGACATATTAAAAAGTGTACATCAACTAATTATACCTCGGCATAACTGCGTCCTAAGGCTTTAACTTAGTAATGTACACTTTCAAATTATGATGAATTCAATCACCTTATAAAAAATTGTCTTTAAAGTTTCAAAGTAGTAGCAACTTTTATCACACTACATCACTGTTGCCTCTGGCTCATACGATATCATTTCTTTAATTGTATTACCCTCGCCCATAATAGCTACTGTTGGCTTATGATCTTTTGCCTCTTCGTTATCTACATACACGTAAGAAATAATAATTACAATATCTCCACGTTGTACTAGGCGTGCTGCTGCTCCGTTCACACAAATAACGCCTGATCCACGTTCCCCTGCAATAATATAAGTTTCAAAGCGTGCGCCATTATTGTTATTAACGATATGCACCTTTTCGTTTGGCAGCATTCCTACTGCATCTAAAATATCCTCATCAATCGTAATAGAACCAACATAGTTTAAATCTGCTTGTGTCACTGTAGCTCGGTGGATTTTACTGTTCATCATCATTCGTAACATTTTACAATCCTTCTTTCACATTAAAGATACAATTATCAATTAAACGAGTTTTACCAATATAGACGGCTGCCGCTAAAAGTACTTGCTCCGTTTCAGGAAATACGGGTGTTAAATCTGGATACGCTAACAGTTCAATATAGTCAATTTCGCCATGTGTACGTGCTGCAATGTGTGCCTTTGTTTTAGCAAGCGCACTCGCTGCATCACCATTTGCTATAAAGCTATTACGAGCAAGCTGTAGCGCTTCATTAATGGCGGGTGCCTCAAGACGTTCCGCTTCACTTAAATACACATTGCGAGAGGATTTCGCTAAACCGTCCTCCTCACGTACAATGGGTACTACTCGCATTTCCAAAGGGAAATTAAAATCGCGTACCATTGTCGCAATAATTGCCACCTGCTGGGCATCTTTTTGTCCGAAATAAGCCTGTGTCGGCTGTGCTAAGTGAAATAATTTTGCTACGACCTGTAAAACGCCATCAAAATGTCCTGGACGGCTCGCCCCACAAAGAATGGTTGCCTGTTCACCCGCCTGAATACGAATACCGCCATCATGCGGATACATTTCTTCCACACTCGGTGCGAAAACAATATCAACACCGACAGACGCTGCTAAAGCAGTATCCCGTGGCAAATCACGCGGATAACTTTCAAAGTCTTCGTTTGGTCCAAATTGAGTTGGGTTGACAAATATACTCATCACGACTAAATCATTTTCGTCGCGAGCTGTTTTTGCTAGCGTTAAATGACCCTCATGTAAATAGCCCATTGTTGGAACGAGTCCAATTGTTTTCTGAGCTTGCTTAGCTGCTTGGATTTCTATAGTTAGCTCATGGATAGTAGTGACGACTTTCATTACTTTACGCCCCCGTATAACAGATCCAATGTTTCTTCTTTCATCGTAAAGAAATGCTTCGGTGCAGGGAATGTACCCGCCTTTACTGCTTCTACGTAACTAGCAATTCCACGGCTTGCTTCTTGGCCCATATTCGAAAACTGTTCCACAAATTTTGGTACATGATGTGAACCATAGCTTAACATGTCATGATAAACTAAAACTTGTCCATCAGCCTGTACACCAGCTCCAATGCCAATCGTTGGAATAATAAGATTAGCAGATACCATCTCTGTTAGCTGATGGGGGATACATTCTAAAACGACAGCACACGCTCCTGCCTCTTGACATTTTTTTGCATCTTCAATGAGCTTCGTTGCCTGTTCAGCTGTTTTACCTTGAACCTTGTATCCACCAAGCACGCCTGCTGATTGAGGTAGTAAACCTAAATGAGCAACCACTGGAATGCCAGCTGACGTTAATTTACGAATTGCTGGTAGTACATCGTCTGCTCCCTCTAACTTTAGTGCATCTGCTCCTGCTTGTTGCATCATAGTTACTGCCGTTTTCAACGTCTCGTGTATATCACCGTGATACGAACCAAATGGCATATCAACAACAACAAACGTATCCTTCGCCCCACGGCGCACTGCTTTTGCATGATGGACCATGTCTGCTACTGTTACTGGCATTGTAGAATCATAGCCTAGTACTACCATACCTAGTGAATCTCCCACTAGAATCATATCGACGTCTGCTTCTTCGGCAAATTTTGCAGCAGGATAATCATATGCAGTAAGCATAACGATTTTCTCACCTGCTGCCTTCATCTTTAAAAAATCTGAAGTTGTTTTCATCATGTAGTCCTCCTTTTTTAAGGAAAGAAAACAGAAAAACCCTTCTGTTCTTAAAATAGACAGAAGGGTAGTGTTTCGTTCGTTAGCAAAAATCACCTCTAATTCTTGAATAGAGGCCATAACTTAATAAAAGAATCGTAATCAAATCTCATTATGAGAATTGCCCATTCCATTGAATTAAGTTATCTTTTTGAACGTTTGTTTTCTTCCGTCCCTGTCATTAAAAGATCAAGGCAGATATTTATTGTAAATTGTTCTAACGTTTTGAAGGTGCCGTTCACAAAAGGATACTGCCCTTCGCACATACTATAACAGATTCCCCTAGTAATCTTCAAATATTATTTTCTAATAATTACGATTAAAAAATATATCTAACTTCAAACCATTCTTTTCTGAAAGGTTGATTTTCGATAAACTTCAAACATTGTAAATAGCAACAGAGCAAATAAAAATGTAAATAAACCAGACGTTACATTTGTAACTGGTACAAAAACATCCCAAAATGAATTGGTGAAAGCGTGGAAAATAATACAGAGAAAAATACTTTTAGTGGAAAGGTAAATAATCGTTAATAAAAAGGATAACGCTAAAGTTATTAGAGAAAACCCTAGGAAATTCATGTTCATTTGATTTGATTTGATCCAATGACAAACCATAATGGCAGATGCCAAACTGCCCAAATAACGCCCACAATAACTGTACTCGTGAAGGGAGACCATCTTTTTTGTAATGTAGACTGTAAAAAACCACGCCAGCCAATTTCTTCTACCCCTCCTCCAATAATCATGATTGGCAATTCAATTAACGCCAGATACATTGGATTCTCCAAAGTTGCTCCGCCCCATAGCGTTGGTAAAAAAAAGCCGCAAATGCCAATCCAATTACAAATATATAGCAAGATACAGGATGTTTAGGATTTTTTACATTATGGATAAATGATTTGAACTCTTCTTTAGTCGAATATTTCTTTTTCAACCAAATCTCACAAATTGCAGGAGTAATTCCGCCGAGAACAAACAATAGCATATATATTGCATTGCCAAACTTCAGCAAATTTAGCTGTGTTAATAAGGCTAAACTGCCCCAAATTATCCAAGACGTTGCAAAGGTATAAAATAGAAATCTTCTTATCTCTAATCCCAACTTTAATCCTCTCCTTCTTTCGTACCCAATAGTAATAATACGGATTTGCAAAGTGTATTCATCAAACGAATCTCATCAAACTGCACGTGCTTATTTGAGAACACTCCGTAACATTTTTGCAAGACAACGTCTCTCACAATGCCATCAATCGATGTCATCATAAAAGTAGATAGATCCTCTATCGAAATTTCAGGCTCAAAGCACCCTGAAGAAATTCCCTCATGGATCGAATGAAAAATTTGTTGCATCAAATATTGTCCACTTTCATTCTCAATAATGTTTGATAAAATTTTCTTTTCCCTATCTGGATTGTTAGCAAATAAAATCGTAAGCTCAAATTGGATTTTACCAACTGTTGATACGTTTTCCTTCATGTACTCTCCAAGAAAATTAAATAATTTAATGATTGTTGTTGTGGGAGAATTACTCGTAACTGTAATTCCATCGATAGTATGTTTATAGTCTGCATTTGCATTTACTTGATTAATAACATCTATAAGTATTTCATCTAAGTCTGAATAATAACGATAAATCCCACCCTGACTTACTCCTGACGCTTTAATAATATCCCTCATCGTAATGTCATAGAGAGGCTTAACTTTACATACTGCTGTGGCTGCCTCTAAAATGCCGTTTTTCTTTTCCTGTACATATTCATGGCTTACTTTTGGCATTATCTCTACCTCCAAACATTTTAAATGACACTACTATCATTTTTATTTTTCGATGAACTTATTAATAAAATTTGACATTTCAATATGATATGTAATATACTTCCATCATACTATACGACGTATAATATAAAACCTTGTATAGGTATAACATTGTGAGGTGAGAAAAGATGACATTTCAGCTTGGCTCAGCTTTACTTGACGCTTGTGTACTTGCCATCGTCGATAAAGAGGATGCATACGGCTACTCGTTAACACAGCAGATACAATCTGTGATGGAAATATCAGAATCTACGCTGTACCCAGTATTACGGCGTTTACAAAAAGCAGATTGCTTAACAACCTACGATCAGCCCTACCAAGGGAGGAATAGACGCTATTACCAAATTACTGAACAAGGTCGGATACGATTACTGGAGCTATTAAAAGAATGGCAAAAGTATAAAGAGATGGTTGATTGTGTACTTATAGGAGGGAAAAATGATGAATAGAGCTAGCTTTCTAAAAAAGCTACGGGGGAAATTACAACGTCTTCCAGCGCATGAAATTGATATTGCGCTTGCCTATTATGAGGAATATTTCGATGAAGCAGGAGAAGAGAACGAACAGAAGATCATTCAACAGCTAGGTTCTCCTTCTCATGTTGCATCACAAATAATGGCGGACTATGCATTAAAAGATTTAGAAACAACTTCAACTTCGACTAAGAAAAATATGTCTGCGATTTGGATTATCATTCTAGCAATATTATCAGCCCCACTTTCATTACCGTTACTTGCGGTTGCTATAGCACTTATTTTTTCATTTGGAGCAGTTGTATTCAGCGTTATCATTGCGATTATTGCAACTGTATTAAGTATCTTTTTTGGTGGAATCGTTGCACTTATTTCAGGCTTCTTCATTTTAACTCAGCACTGGCCGACAGCGATTCTCTTTATGGGGGTTGGCTTTATTGTAACTGGTCTCGGTATCCTGCTATTCCCAATTGTTGCTCGTGTGATCAAAACAATCGTTGTTGTTTGTGTCGAAGCATTAGGTAAAATATTCCACAAAATAACAAAGAAGCGGAAGGAGGGATACTAATGACGTCTCGACATACCCATATAGCCATTACTATGATTGCTTTCGGCATACTGTTAGCTCTCGTTGGTTATTTCTCTGGTGGAAAATGGAGTCTTGTGTTAACTGATGAAGGCATCCAATTGCCAGAGAACGATACACTATTAAACAATTCCTATAAACTAGATGATTTCACTAACATCAATGTTATCAATCACTATGGCGATGTTGAAATTGTTGCTAGTGATCGTTTTGCATTAGAAACAAATGTTATTAAAGATAATGATGTGACGTACAGTATAAAAGATCATACATTAACTGTTGAAACAAAGAGTAAGAAAAAGAATGGTTTACAAATCGGATTTTTTAGCTTCAGAAATCCTTCCATCAAAATCTATGTTCCTTCAGATGTAACATTGAAAACCGTCGCCCTTAATAGTAATTTCGGGGATACAACCATTCACGGTCTAAACTACCTGGAGTTAACTCTAACTGAAGATTTCGGGGACATTATATTTAAAGACACTACCGGTGATAAAACAGAGATTACACAATCTTTTGGTGACATAAAGCTACAACAATTTTCAAGTAATGGCTTCGTTGTTGAAAGTGAACATGGTGATATTAACATAGATGGAACATTAAATGGTCAATCTACTATTACGTCTAACTTTGGAGATACTACGCTTCGCTTACAAAATAAAATAGGTGAGCTTGGCTATGAATTACAAACTGACTTCGGGGATCTTACAGTTGATAAGAAGGAACAAAACAGCAAAGTATCACAATCTTATAATGGTGATAACCAGTTAAAAGCAACTGTTTCTCATGGTGACTTACAGTTAACATTGAAATAAAATTGGCTACAAGATTCATCTATTTAAGGTCTTAGAGTGAGTCCCTCTTTTTCAGCGGGTGTCCAAACACCCGCTGAAAAGTAGTTTAAATCCGCATTCATCTCATCACCTATAGAGGTGAAAGACTTCTATAACTGCCAAAAACACTTGTAGCTGACGTTTCACTTTCGCTACGAAAACACTTGTAGCTGGCGTTTCACTTTCGCTACGAAAACACTTGCTGAAAGAAGTTAAACATACGACTCCACCACTTTCATACTCCCTTATAATAAATCCTATTCCAGTAAATGATTTGCGGGTTTCATCTTCGATAATTTCAATTTGTACATATTCGTTTTTCATTCTTTCCACTCCCTGAGTATAAATGCTAATTTAACTATGTACATTCCCGCTTGAATAAAGATGTACAAAAATTGCTCTTCCATTTCATACTATTACTGAGGTGTTAGTATACATATTCTATTAGAGATTCGTCTTTAACTCCCCACCACTTAGCCAAAAAATTCCTACGAACACCAGTGTATCCATTGGTTATTGAGTAGGCCCACCTGTAGTCACTACAGTGAAAGCAAAAATATTTTGTACGTTGACGTGGATTCGCTACACTCTCATTCAGGCGTTTTCACAGGATGTGAAGGTCTTAGACTGATTCCTCATTTCAGTGGACGTTTGGACACCTGCTGAAAAGTAACTGACGTTTCACTTTCGCTACGAAAACATTTGCTGAAAGAAGTTAAAATGAAATTGAAAGAGGAGGGTTCATGATATGTCACAAACCATCATTCCTAGAGCTGCTGTGCGCGGAACAGCCTCTGGCGTTATCTTCATGGCATTTTTCGGTACTCTGTGGGCAGGAATTGGAATTAGAGGATTGCACGGCTGGGGATTTCTCTGGCTGTTGATTTTATCCTTGTTGATTGATGTTGTACTGCTTGTTGGAGGAATCGTTTTGATAATGAAATCTAAAAGATTATCAAACGAGATGATGGGAGTGGATTCCCATCGTTGGAAACGAAAAAATTTGTGGTTCGGTATTATTTTCGGTTTAGAAGGCGTTTTGATAGCCACTGCCGCCGTAATTTGTCAATCTACCAATCACTTGGATTTGTTTGTTCCTATTATGGCTCTCATTGTTGGTGCTCATTTCTTTCCCCTAGCGTACCTTTTTCAGGTCAATCTCTATTATATTTCGGGTTCACTTCTTTGCCTGCTATCGGCAATCACACTGTTTACTTTACCTGTAAGAGTTACCTGGGGGAATCACCAAATTATGGTATGGTGGACATCTGTGGGTTTTAGCTCAGCTCTGATATTATGGGGGACCGGTGTAGTAGTTTGGATTACCGGCCATAGATTACTGAACAGGGCTGGGAATAGTGGATCCAAAGAAGCTTAAATCAAAGGCTAGGACAGAATTCTTCTCTCCTTAAAAACGGCACAACATCCATAAATATTTCCTTCCTTGATCATTTCGTTTTTCAATATCTAGAAGGTAGAATTTATACCCATGTGATAATGCCTTTTTAGTAAAAATTTTATATGATTTCCCATTGTATCAGTAACAGATTTCCATTAATTCTATATTAGTCATATTACTATGTAGTGCTAAATTTTTTTAAAGTTAAGGAGGAATCCAAGGTGAAGTGGGTCAAAAACGTCCGTATTCATTTGAAATAAAGTTCGAATTTCGAGGTGGTTTAATATGAAAATTAGAAAAGCAAACATTCAAGACGCTCAAAGTATTGGAAAAGTACATGTTGACAGTTGGCGAACAACTTATAAAGGCATTTTGCCAGATGATTTTTTGAATAAATTATCTTACGAGCAGCGAACAGAGCTATGGAAGAATAATATTTCAGATGCTACGAATTATGTATTGGTGGCTGAAAATGAACAAGGAGAAATAATCGGCTTTGCAACTAGTGGTACACGAAAGACAAATTCAGTAGTAAATTCAACTGATTTGACTTCTATATATCTTTTAGAAGAATATCATGGAAAGGGTATTGGGAAACAACTACTCAAAGAAATATTCACCTATTTTAATCAAAAAGGATACGAAAAAGTATTTGTAGAAGTATTAGCAGAAAATATAACACGTTATTTCTATGAATATTATGGTGCACAATATGTAAATAACATCGAAATTAAAATTGGCGGAAAAATAGTAGAAGAACTTATTTATGTATGGGATGATATTGATACGTTAATAGAAAAAATAAAATAAGCGTTTTTCTTTGGGGGGCATGTAATGAAAACTATAGCGGGAACGATCTCTTTATCGGTTTCTTTTACATTATTCATTTATTTGTTCGGACTAAAAATGGAGCATTCAGTTAAATATGACTCAGGATTGTTTTTTCTTCCAATAATTTTACTAATTCTTTCTCTGATCTTCTTTAGACAAGACTACAAACGAGAAAAAAATATATAGAGCTAAATGTATTTCGAGAAATATGAAAGAACGTATACTTTCACATTCGAAAATATACGTTCTTGATGGATAAGTGAATGCACATTGTAGTTTATGTTTCTATAAAATTTTTATATCTCCAGCATAAATTGTCCGAACTGTGCCATTATCCTCTGTTAGCTGTAGTACACCTTCATCCGTAATCCCACTGGCAATACCTTCAAAGCGCCCACGTAAAGTCGTAACTTCAATACGTTGTCCAATCGTACATGACATTTGTTCCCATAGCTTTTTAATGCTGGAAAAGCCTTCCTTCACGTATAATTCCGTAAATTGTTCTAAGTATTGTAAAATTGATGCGACAAGGGCAGCTCGATTAATTTCTTCACCCGCTTCTAAACGTAAAGATGTAGCAATATCCGCGATTTCTGGTGAGAAATCTGTGTCAACCTGGTTCGCGTTAATACCTATACCTACTAGCAATGCTTGTACACGGTCTGCCTCTGCCTGCATTTCTGTTAATATACCTGTACATTTTTTACCTTTAATAAGCAAATCATTTGGCCATTTAATGGCTGGCTCAATTTGTTTATATAATGTTTTAATAGCCATCGTAATCGCAACTGCTACGACAAGTGTATACGATGAAGCTTGTTGAGGAGTGACATCTGGTCTCACAATAACAGTCATCCAAATACCTGTGCCATTTGCAGATTCCCATGGACGGGCCATACGACCACGACCGGCAGTTTGCTCCTCACCGATTATAATCGTGCCATGTGAAGCACCTTCCTGTGCAAGCTTGTGGGCGATTGTTTGTGTTGAATCTACAACATCAAAATAATGGATTTCACGTCCAAAGTGTTCCGTATTTAAAAATAGTTCAATTTGTGTTGGGCTTAAGCTATTTGGAACACCCGTCAGTACATAGCCCTTTTTCTTTACCGTTTCAAACGTATAGCCTTCCTCCTGTAGCGACTGCATATGTTTCCATACAGCAGTACGTGATACTCCAAGGGAATCTGCTAGCTCCTGACCCGAAACTGCTTCACCATTAGCAGCTAATATTCTTTTTAAAATTTCATCCTTCATAGAAATACTCATGCTAATCAATCCTTTAATAAACTCTGCTATTTAAATTTTTGTTGTTATTTATAAACTTTAATTAGTATTAATCATACTGTAAATTATGACAATTGACCACAATATCATCAAATATCTTTTAGACACTGTTTATTCGTTATTTTTAACTATTTTACTTCGTATCGTTGGATCACCGTCATAACGTAGTACATGGTATACGTATTAACAAACGTCACATCCAACTTTTAAAGATAAGAAAATATATTATAAAATCAAAAAATAGAGCTTAAATTAATAAGGAACCGTCTTATTCTTTTTAAGACGGTTCCTCATCATACAGAAATGATAAAAATCAACGTTTATCATTCTTTTTTGAAATAATCATGTTCTATCCAATTCTTTATGTGCTGTCGGTCATTTTGAAGTTCGCCATTGACAACCGCTTCAAGCATTGCCTGCAATGCTTCTTTTACCCATGGGCCACCTTTTATTCCAGACCATTTTAATAAATTCGTCCCGTTTACAACAAGCTCTTGCTTGTGTCTAATGGGAAGCTTTGTCTGAATTTCTTGTATACTTTGCTGTGGTATTTGAACGTCAAGCTGTCTCAGCTCGGCAAAATAACAAGCTGCCTCGAGTTCCTGTTGTGTATGCGAAAAGTAATCCATATTCGTCCAGCCATTTTTTAAAGCCTTTATGGCTGCTAGCACACCTTTTACAAATGCCATCTCTTTATTCGATAAACGATAGTTACCTAGCACTTCTCGCCAATGATCACCCTGTAACATTGAAAAATATGCCCAGCCTAATAGCTTGTCCTGCGTGTTAAATTTACACCAGTCATCTGCTTGAAAAGTACCACTTAAATGATTCACTAAGCTACTTTCCTCAAGCTTTCTTATACCATTAAAAACATCTTTCCCTACCCATAGCTTATCGAGCTCTGCCTTTATACGCTCCTTTGCAATCCAAGAAATAGTATCAGCCTTGCCCTGCATTGCTTGCAAGGTTTCTGATTCAATTAGAAAACCTAGTTGCGCTGAAAAACGTACGGCTCGCAGCATTCGTAATGCATCTTCCGAAAAGCGTTTCTGTGCGTCACCTACTGCTCGAATGACACCAGCCTCAATATCTTGACGCCCCCCGTAAAAATCAACAAATGAGCCATCACGACGCATCGCTATAGCATTCATCGTAAAGTCTCGGCGCTGTAGATCATCTTTTAGCGAACGTACAAATTGCACTTCCTCTGGTCTACGGTGATCTGTATATTCCCCATCTGTGCGATATGTCGTTACCTCCACCGATCCAGCTGGCACGATAACAAGTACCGTCCCATGCTGAATTCCTATATCAACCGTGTGATTAAAGACAGATTTTACTTCGTCTGGCATGGCGTTTGTTGCAACATCTACATCATGGGCAGGGCGACCGAGTATGGCATCTCGTACCGCACCACCGACGATTACTGCTTCAAAGCCCGCGTTTTCTAGTTGTTCAATAACTGAATAGGCCGCTTGCCATTCTTTATTGTTTTGCATGATTTCTTTCAGCAACCTTTTCATACAATTTTTCATATTGTTCTACAATTTTTGATGAATGGAATTTTTCATCAACAGCACAAATGGCTGCTTCACGGAAACGTTGTAATTTCTCTTCATCACTCAAGAGGTTCACAGCATATTCTGCCACTGCGTCTGTATCTCCTAATTCCACTATAAAACCGTCTACACCGTGTTCAATGACTTCTGGAATACCACCTACAGCCGATCCAATACAAGGTACACCACAAGCCATTGCTTCAAGTAAGACTAATCCGAATGATTCTTGCTGTGATAGTAATAATTTAAGGTCACTGATTGCATACAATTCAGCTAAATTTTCTTGTTTACCTAAAAATAAAACATCCTTCATGTAAGGACTTTCCTTTACTTGATCCATTACACGATGCTTTTCAGGTCCATCTCCTACAAGCAACAGTTTTGCCTTCATGTTTGCGCGAATCTTCATAAATGCGTCTATTATATGAGGAAGATTCTTAATTTTACGGAAGTTAGATACGTGAATAATAACTTTTTCGTCTTCTTCAATTCCGAATTGTTCCTTTAGGCTTCCTGAATTGCGCGGGAAGTATTCACGTTCATCTACAAAGTTGTAAATCGTATTAATCGGCTTTACTGTATCGATAAGCTCATAGGTTTGTTGCTTTAATGCCTCTGACACTGTCGTTACGATATCAGATTTGTCAATGCCATACTTAATTGCCTGTGAAAGAGTGGAATCCTGCCCAAGTACCGAAATATCTGTACCATGTAGCGTTGTGACAATCCCAATGTCACGACCACTCATTTCACGAGCTAAGACAGCACAGACCGCATGTGGTATTGCATAATGCACATGAAGCACATCTAGCTCTTCATCCTTAATCACGTCCGCCATTTTACTCGCTAATGCTATATCATATGGCGAATATTGAAATACTGAATAATTATTAACTTCTACTTCATGGAAAAAGACGGTTGGATAAATTTTATTCAATCGAAATGGTACGCTTGAGGTGATGAAATGAATCTCGTGTCCTCTCTCTGCAAGCATTTTTCCTAATTCTGTTGCAATAACACCAGAGCCTCCAACAGTTGGATAACAGGTAATGCCGATTTTTAGCTTTTTCATTCGATTATCATCCTTTCTAAATCACGCCTTTTTTTAATTTCGTCTTTCTTGAATCAGTCTCCAATCCACAAAGCCTTCCTGTAGGCCTTTTAGTAATATTTCTGCAGTTCCCATATTTGTGGCCAGTGGCACTTGGTAAACATCACAAAGTCGGATCAGTGCAGAAACATCTGGCTCATGTGGTTGTGCTGTTAAAGGATCACGGAAAAAAATGACCATGTCCATATCATTATTGGCAATCATTGCGCCAATTTGTTGATCGCCACCGAGTGGTCCAGAACGAAAACGTGTTACCTCTAAGCCTGTAGCTTCAATAACGCGCTGTCCTGTTGTACCTGTAGCAAACAACGTATGCTCATTTAAAATATTACGGTAAGCAATAGCAAACTGTACTAAATTATCTTTTTTGCGATCATGTGCAATTAATGCGATTTTCATAATGCTTCCATCCCAATCTTTAGATGATGTTTTCTAAACCATATACAAGTTGATCCATTTTCATGACTTCTTCTACACAAAATGCTACACCAGACATAAAAGAATTACGGTTTAATGAATCATGACGAATTGTTAAAAGCTGTCCGTCTCCACCAAATAACACTTGTTGGTGTGCCACTAAACCTGGTAAACGAACAGAGTGAAGGCGCATGCCGTCCAATTCTGCCCCTCTTGCACCCTCAAGTGTTTCTTTTTCCTCTGGATGTCCTTGCATTTTTTGTGCTCGCACCTCTTGAATCAATTGTGCTGTTTTAACAGCTGTTCCAGATGGTGCATCTAACTTTTGATCGTGGTGCATTTCAATAATTTCAACATCAGGTAAATATTTTGCCGCTTCCTTAGCAAACTTCATCATAAGGATTGCCCCTATCGCAAAGTTCGGAGCAATAATGCAGCCAAGCTCTTTTTCTTTAGCCATTGCTGATAATTCCACTAGTTGTGCATCTGTAAAGCCCGTTGTACCAATTACAGGGCGTACATTTAAATGCAAGGCTTCTTTAGTATGTTTATATACTGCATGCGGGTTTGTTAAATCAACTAATACATCTGGTGCAGTTGCCTCTACAAGCTCTGACATGTCTGTAAAGATTGGAGCAGTATAACTTGCTGGAAACATCTCCAAATCAGCTAATGTTTTTCCTACTTCCTTATAATCTAGTACAGCTACTAATTCCATTTTGTCATGCTTCATGACCGTATGTACAGCCTCAGCCCCCATCTTTCCTCTAGGTCCTGCAATAGCTACACGAATTGACATTATTCTTCATCCTTTCTAGTCCAGCGATCTTTATCCCTTGTTTCAAATTTATGTATAACGCGTAAAAGTGCTTCATCTAATTTAATGCCTTGTGCATTTGCAAAGCAAACTAAAACAAAGAAAAAGTCACCTAATTCTTCTTCAATGCTGTTAGCATCCTCTGTACTCTTTTTCTTCTTTTGCCCGTAAACGTCCTGTACCTCGCGAGACAATTCACCAAGTTCCTCAGTTAGACGAGCCAATAACTCAAATGGTGGGAAATAACCTTCCTTAAATTGTCCTATATAATCATCCACACGCTGCTGTAAAGCTTGCATTGTTACTTGTTCAGTCATTTAAATCACACTCCTACTTACCATCGTATAAAATTTACACCATTGTTGTCAAAAACAATAAAATGTCAGATAATA
This sequence comes from Lysinibacillus sp. EB271-A1-10B, assembly GCF_058791335.1. Classification (NCBI taxonomy): domain Bacteria; kingdom Bacillati; phylum Bacillota; class Bacilli; order Caryophanales; family Bacillaceae; genus Lysinibacillus; species Lysinibacillus sp. EB271-A1-10B. Next base: position 280,505 of record NZ_JBYTDL010000002.1, on the reverse strand, counting down.
GATAGCACAACTTCAATTGTTTCGGACTACAGGAGGTCATATGCTAAAACAGATCAAAGTCATCAATATCATCGCAATAATGCTCGGAGCTGCAATTTTTAGCTTCGGCTTCGTCCACTTCAACATGCAAAATCAACTTGGTGAAGGTGGCCTAAGTGGGATTACACTCATACTTTATTTTACACTAGGCTGGGACCCTGCCTTCATGAATTTACTATTAAACATTCCTATGTTTATTATTGGTTATCGTTTACTTGGAAAAAAATCATTTATTTATACGCTCGTTGGAACTTTATCTGTTTCAGTTTTCCTAAAAATTTTCCAAAAATATCAATTTACTATTCATTTAGAGGATGATTTACTACTAGTTGCACTTTTTGCAGGAGTTTTTGTTGGATTAGGACTCGGTATCGTCTTTCGCTTCGGTGGTACAACTGGCGGTGTAGATATTTTAGCTCGCCTTGGGCATAAATATTTTGGCTGGAGTATGGGTAAAACGATGTTCATCTTTGACGCAATTGTCATTACACTGTCATGGATAACGTTTTTAGATGCACGCTCTATGATGTATACCCTTGTCGCGGTATTTGTTGGCGCGCGCGTCATTGATTTTGTTCAAGAAGGAGCCTATGCAGCACGTGGAGCACTTATTATATCTGAAAAATCTAGCGCTATTGCTGAAATGATTGCATTACGAATGGAACGCGGTATTACTATACTTGAAGGCCATGGCCATTTTACGAAGCAACAAAAAGAAGTTATTTATTGTGTCATTGGTCGCAATGAAGTTGTACGTTTAAAATCTATTGTTTATGATGTCGATCCTCACGCTTTCGTCTCTATAATAGAAGTACGGGATGTGGCAGGAGAAGGCTTCACGCTCGACGACCAAAAACAACCACTCCATTAAAATGAACAATTTGCCTGTTCTCTCGAATAAAACATTCGTTGAGGTAGGCTTTTTTTTACATATTACAATTTGACGGATTAAAAAACTTGCTATAGTGAAATACCACTACAACAAGTTCTTTAATTAGTCGTCACTTCGCATATTTGTAAAGATTAATACTAAACGTAATAATTCTAATACAGCTACTGCTGCTGCGGCAACATATGTTAATGCTGCAGCGCTTAACACTTTACGCGCTGGACGCTCTTCTTCATTTGTAATAATCCCTAAAGAATTCATTTGCACTAACGCGCGCTTGGATGCATCAAACTCTACTGGCAACGTTACTAATTGGAAAACCACACCTGCTGCCAATAATATGATACCTAAAAGTAACATATTTGTACTACTTGCAAAAATACCAATCATAACAAATATCCAAGACATATTTGATGAAATATTTGCAACCGGCACTAGCTTACTACGTAATGTTAGCATTGAATAAGCTTCTTTATGCTGGATGGCATGGCCAACTTCGTGGGCAGCAACTGCAGCTCCAGCAATACTCGCCTCGTAGAAGTTACTTTCCGATAAAGCAACTGTTTTTGTCGCCGGATTATAATGATCAGATAATACACCTTGTGTTGGAACAACTCGTACATCATATAAGCCATTTGCATCTAAAATCGCACGCGCTATCTCTGCACCAGTTTGTCCCTTCATTGTACGTTCTTTTGCAAACTTATTATACGTGCCCTTTACTTTCATCTGTGCGTAAAGCGGCAGTAGCATTATTATTGCAAAATAAACAATATACATGGTTGTTGACAATTTTCTAACCCCTTTCTATCTCGATACTATAATTCTATAATCAATTACCTAATTCGGCAAATATTTGCGCCACCTAATTGAGAAGATCGCTAGAAAAATGCATGCAATCGATAACCAAAAAGTAAAATAACCGATATAGCTTGTGTAATCCGCTAAATCACGGTACATCGGCATTTGGCCAAATACATAGTCAATCACATCATTATGCAATGTCCATACGGCTGCCACGGCAATATGCCAATATGAAAAAACATATTTACCAAGGTATAGAATCGCTTGGAAGGCCATCATAAAATGCGAGCCTACAAGCATCCAGCCTTGCCAGCCAATAGATCCAGTTTCAATCAACGTCCAAATATTCATCACATCAGCCCAAATTCCATACTTAACTAATGTAATAAGGGCTAGCACCTCCATTAGAGGCCATTTTTTCCCCATGATCCAAGCTAACAATACAAAGCAAAAGAATAAGCTGGCTGTCGGACTATCCGGAACAAAAATATAAAAAATCGGTTCCGTTATAGCAAGCTGCCATCCGTACCAATAATAACCGTAAATAGTTCCTAATAGATTGATAATAAGTAAAAGTATTAAAAATGACTTATGTGTAAGGAGATACCAGACGTTTGCACGTGTAATTTGCATAATTAAAACTCCTTTATCTTCTGTCTTTACTAAGATGCCTTTTTTGTCTGTTATTATGTATTAAATAGTCGTTAATTTGCCACGTTCTTTCAATATTGAATAGTAGCAGTATTTTTTACTTATAACCATAATGTAGGGTTGATTTCCGCTACGACTGGGCGCTTTCCTGCCCAGTCGTAACGAAAATCAACTTATATAGCTTAGGTTTTAACCAATGTCATCCTTACCTTTGTAGATGAGCTTTTTTCTAATATTCCTCTTAAACATAGACTGCATCAAACATTGTGGTATTGCCCACTGTGTAGCACTACATAAATTCTAGTGACTTCCCCGCATTTTCAACAACTTACCGCTTTGCCTCCTCGGTTTGTTCACACATACAGCATTGAATTGCTAGTTTCCCACAGGAGTGAATGGGCATTTGTCTCGATCTTAAATAGTATGTAAATCCTAATAAATATTATTGTTGCAATAATATATTGTACGGGAACTTTTTTGAAGCTGTAACAGTCACATTATTAGACTAGAAAAAAAGAGCCAGTTTCCTGACTCTTTTAAAACAAAGCTTATTCCTTAGCCTTTAAGCTCGCAATAAATTCAGCTAATTGTTTCGCTTCTTCATCTGTACCAGCGAAAGCACCAGCTGGCATATTGCCACGACCATTGTGGATAATATCTTCTACTTCTTCAGCTGTTAGTTTATTACCAACTAATGCTGGAGCAGCTGGACCACCTTTTAAGTCAGCAGCATGACAGCCGATACAAGTTTTAGCTTGTTCACCAGTGTCACCGTTCCAAATTGCAAATCCTGGTAGAGATTCATCAATATCAACCTCAACCTCTTCTACAATTGCACCCATAGCTTTTTGAGCTTCCCAGTCATGGTTAACAACTGACTCCCAAGTTAAGTAGAACATAGCAGCCAATGTCAATAACATAAACGCTGTTGGTAATGGGCGTTTAGATGGACGACGTTCTGGACTTTTATCTAAAAATGGCATTAATAATAGCGCTCCAAATGCAAGACCTGGAATTACAATTGCTCCAATAACATTATATGGACCTGAAGCATATGAGTATTTTAATAATTGATACATGAATAAGAAGTACCAGTCCGGTAATGGCACGTATGCTCTTGTTGGATCAGCTGGTCCTTCAAGAGGTGATGGATGTGCAACTGTTAATAATAAATAAGCTATTAAAAATACAGCACCAACCATCCATTCTTTTAGTAAGAAGTTCGGCCAGAAAGCTTCCGTCTTACCTGGATATTCGGAATAATCCTTTGGAACGTTCGGCATTTTGTGATTCGCTTTAATACGAGAATCACCAACAAATTTCATTCCTTTTCCGCGATGCATTATGTCCCCTCCTTTAAAAAATCATCGAACCGTCAAGAACTATTACAACGGCCCTGAAATTCCTTGACGACGAATCATGATAAAGTGTGCTGCAAGTAACCCAAACAATACTGCAGGTAAGAAGAATACATGAATCGCAAAGAATCGTGTTAACGTTTGAGCACCAAGAATAGTTGAGTCACCCGCTAATAAGATTTTAATCCATTCACCGATAAACGGTACAGATGCAGCAATTTCGATACCTACTTTTGTAGCGAATAATGCTTTCATATCCCATGGTAATAAGTATCCTGTAAAACCAAGACCCATCATTACACCAAAAATACCTACACCAACCATCCAGTTTAATTCACGTGGTTTCTTATAAGAACCTGTGAAGAATACACGAAGCGTGTGTAAGAACATCATTACGATTACTAATGAAGCTCCCCAGTGGTGCATACCGCGTACGATTTCACCAAATGCTACTTCGTTTTGTAAATAATAAACTGATTTCCAAGCATTCACTACGTCTGGTACATAGTACATTGTTAAAAACATACCTGATAGTATTTGAATTACCGTGATGAAGAAAGTTAATCCACCGAAACAGTAAACGAATGCTGAAAAATGATGTGCAGGGTTCACGTGCTCTGGCACTTCGTGGTCGGCAATATCACGCCAAATAGGTGTAATATCTAAGCGTTCATCGACCCAATCATAAATTTTATTTAGCACTGTTTTGTACCCCCTTACTTAACTAGAGTATTTGCTTTAGTTGGACCAAGCAATAAGTAACCATCTTCTTCTTTAACTTCATATTCATCCAACGGACCTGTTGGTGGTGTTCCTGGTATGTTTTTACCATTCTTCTCGTAACGTCCAGCATGACAAGGACAGAAGAATTGATCTGGGTGTGCAGAATCTTCTCCCCAGTTCACCATACAACCTAAGTGCTTACAAACAGGAGATAATGCAACGATTTGATCGCCTTCTTTGAAAACCCACGCTACGTTTGTTACCTCTGATTTGTACCATGCATCAACTTGTTCAAATTTTAAGTCAACTTTAATAGGTTCTTTAGTAATATCAGCGATTTTATGCTCTGTCTTTATAAAGTCCCCACCAGTATGTTTTTGTAGTACTGGGTCAATTGCAAAACGAAGCATCGGCATCAGCATACCTGCCGCCATAAAGCCACCTACACCAGTTAGTGTATAGCTTAGGAATTGACGACGTGAAACTCGATTATTACTCATTTTTTTCCCCCCTCTAACTTAAAGGTCAGTCCAACGGACATTTTTTTACAAATAGTAATACTAGGACATATCTATGATATATCAACTCCATAGCTTGGTCAATATAGCATTCTGTGGAAAGCTGGAGAATGTGAACATTTATTGAAACAAATTGTTAAATCTGTGCCCATTTGGTCGAAAGCATCGGAATAACTTGTCGCAATTGATCTTCAAGAATAGAGTTTTTCACACCTTTATCCATACTTTCTAACGGAATCGCTGGTAGCCAAACAACATTTACTTCCTCTCCAATATTTGTCCAAAAATGGTCACAAGTAATGAAGAACACATGCTTAAAACCAGCATTATGTAATTGTGCCTCTAATTCCTTCGGCATATCTTCGCTTTTTAATGTTGCACTATACGAAAATGGTGGCATCAGTAATAGACGGCCTTTAAACTGTTGCTCAATAAAAGATGTAAGCGATAACAAAAAATCTGCCTCTGTACCACTCTGTTTCATTTTTTCAGGAGATAAATCGACGGTTACGAGTGGAACAATTGCTGTATCGATAAATTCCTTCTGTGCCATAAACGATGTCACATCGCTTGCATTAAAATACATCTCACAAACCTCCTCATGTTACATATAACGTAACTACGTAATGAAAATAAAAAAATGCCCTTCTCCACTCTTCAATAGGATAACCAATAAAAAGTGAAAACAATCATTCACTTGTTATGTTATCATATTGAGGTAGATAAAGGACATTCAATTTTTGCCTATAACTAATGTAAATTAGCAGTTTCCTTTAGAGCTTGTAACAAATTAGACAATTCATAAAACCGCTCTTCATCTCCTTGATCGAGAGCTTCATCAATTTGTGCGAGTAATTTTTCTTCTTGGAATACGAGTAAGCTGTTGGAAAGCAGCTCTTCTGCCAGTAAACGATCTTTTTCACTGACAATCAGTGCTTCCGGCATATAAGGGTTTTCTTCAAGAACTGCTAAGTATTGTGCACTTGGAGGTACATTAGGAAAATTCAATTGTATATACATATCTTCATGTTCATGTAAGCGTAAATCATGAAAAGATTTCTCAGCATCTGCTGTCATTACATTACCTTTGTAGAAACGAAATGGCACACCTGTTGAGTCAACTGTTGACATTACCATTGCTCTAGGGCAATAATGAGCTTCTTCAACAAATCGAATTCGTTTTAATAACTCATCGTTGCTTAATAAGTAATTCAAAATCCATACACACTCACGACGTTTCAATTGATAATTCTTTAAAAACCATCTAACAAATGCTTTTTTATCGACAACTGATACAGAAGCAGTCATACCCACTCCCTCCTTTACTCAAATTCTAAGGTTTCTAACTTCTCTTGCCACTCTAGTTCACCAGGTTGAATAGTTATTAATTGGCTAAGTGCTTCTTTTGCTTCTGAACGCTTTCCTTCTTCTAATAGGAAATAAACATATTTTTCTAAAAATGCTGCGTCTTCCTTAAAATCATTATATGCCAAACGGTAAAATTCGTATGCACGGTCGTACAATTCTAAATTTTCATATGCAACCGCAGCAAATGGGTATAATGTGCTCCATTCAAAATCATTTTTTTGCAACTCTTCAAATAATTCTATTACATCCTCATGACGCTCTTGCTGTGCCAACACAGAGATTAATGCCAATACTGCCTCCATGTATTCAGGATCTAAGGCAATAGCTTCACGTAGATGCTGTTCACCCTCATCTGGCAAACCAGTTTTTAAAGCCATTTTACCTGCAAATAAATATAAGGACTTATCATATTCATCACGCTTTAATCCTTCTAGAATGGCAGCATAAGCTTTTTTATTGTCCTCCGTCATGGCATAGCTTTCAGCAAGCAATAAATAGGCAGAAAAATAATCAGGGTCTAATTCTTTTAATTCTTCTAATTGTTTAATGGCCATCTCATATTTTTGTGATTGAAAGGCCGAATATGCAGCACCAAATAAAACATCTGGCTTTATTTCATCGTCAAGTGCTTTTAAATAGTAATCTAAAGCCGTTTCATAGGCAGCTCCAGCACGATACACCTCAGCAAGTCTTTCAACAAGACTTATCCCTGCAAATTCAACTTGTTGTTCATATAATTCTTCATATAGTCTCGCAGCCTCTAAAAAACGACCCGTTTCAAATAAAAGCTCCGCTTTAGCAAATTGTAATAATGGCTCGTCTGGTAATATAGATAGGGCCTCATTAATACGCATTTCCGCTACTTCGAATAACCCTTGCATTTGATAATAATCCGCTAATACTAATAATGCTTGGGGATATTCTGGAGATGTCTCCTCTATTTCTAATAAAAAATCTAGCGCTTCATCTTCAGCGCCAAGTTCCATTAAGACGTTTGCACGATCAATTTTCAACTGTGCCTCTTCTGGGAATAAAAATTGTAAATGCTCCAGTACACGGTCAGCTTCCTTCATATACCCATACTGCATAAACATTTCTGCTAGCGTATAAATTTCCTCAGGTAGCTCCTTCGTTAAAAATGATTCAAGTAGCTGTTCAATTAATGCTAAGTCTCCTTGTTCAAGTGCTTGCATCATTTCAGTCATCGCATTGTTCACAGTCATTCACCTATTCTTTCATTTATATCTTTATGCTACAAAACATTTTCTTTCGAAACAAGAAAAAACTCCCCAAAAGACTTGGAGAGTCAGGATTAATTTCGCCTTGGCGCAATTTAGTCCGGATTTTGAATTGTGCCCAGGTCTGCACACGATGGCCGACACGATGTCGGCCATTTCGGTATTGGCACAGAACATGGCATGCTTAAGAGTGAGTTCCTACATTTCAGTAGGCGTTTGGTACATCCACTAAAAAGAAACCTCAACCGCAATCATCTCTCCACAGTCAGAGGTAGGAGTATTCTGCTGAATAAAGATAGACTTTACTTTACTTCCTCTATGTGCTCGAAAAACGATGGATAAGAAACCGCAATACATTCTGCATCATCTAAAGTTATAGTACCGTCTGTTATTAATGCAGCAACAGCGCCCATCATGCCTATACGATGATCACCGTAAGTTTTTAAGTGAACACCACGTAATGGAGTTGGTCCTTCAATAATCATTCCATCCTCAGTCGCTTCAATAGAAGCACCTAGTTTTTTCAATTCATCCACTACAGCCGTTATCCGATCTGTTTCCTTCACTTTTAACTCCTCGGCATCCTTAATAATCGTTTTGCCATTTGCCTGCGTTGCTAATAAAGCAAGAATCGGGATTTCATCGATAAGACGAGGAATAATATCTCCTTCAATTGTAGTTCCTTTTAATGCTGACGTTTCTATTGTAATTGTTGCTGTCGGCTCTGATTGGCTATCTTCATTCGGCATAACCGTTATCGATGCGCCCATATTATGAAGTACTTCGATGATACCATCTCGCGTTGGATTAATTCCGACATTTTCCAGCGTTATTTTACTACCTTCACAAATAGCTCCTGCTACTAAGAAAAATGCTGCTGATGAAATATCACCTGGTACAGAAACATGCGTCCCCGTTAGAGTTTGCCCTCCTTGTAATGCAATAACACCATCCACCTCGTCAACCCGTGCACCAAATTGACGTAGCATTCTCTCAGTATGATCTCGAGATACTTCCGTTTCTCGCACAATTGTAGTACCTTCAGCACGTAAACCCGCAAGTAAAATAGCTGACTTCACCTGAGCACTCGCAACAGGCATGTGGTAATCAATAGCTTGTAATGTTGTACCTTGAATGGCTAATGGTGTATATTGTCCATCTGCCCTTCCAGTAATGTGTGCACCCATTTGACGTAACGGATCAATAACACGGCGCATCGGTCGTTTTCCAATGGACGCATCTCCTGTCATTACTGAGTGGACATTAGATCCGGCTAGAATCCCTAGCATCAAACGCGTCGTCGTACCAGAGTTTCCTGTGTATAGTACCTCAGTGGGCTCTTGCCACCCCTCTATACCTGGACTGTCGATAGATACATTTGTTCCTTCCACGTCAATCTTCACACCAAGCTTTCGGAAGCAATCAATTGTACTCAAACAATCCTCCCCTAATAAAAAGCCATCCACTGTCGTTTTACCCGTTGCAATCGCTCCAAACATAACGGAACGGTGAGAAACAGATTTATCACCTGGAATCGTTAAAGTCCCTTGTAAGGAAGGTTTATCATATTGTAATACTTTTTCACTCATCGTTTTCTTCCCCCCAATATGAAGATAGAAAGCGCCGTAATTTCGACGCTTTCTTTAAAAAATGTATTTCTTATTAAGCTTTTCTAGTCTGCCTATGAAATATATGTTTCATATTTAGCACGCTTTTGTATACACGCTGCTGCTCGTTCACGGTCACTTTCGCTTTGTAAGCTAATAACAAGGATTCCGAACACGTCCTCTCGTGACTCTACGATACGTAAATTCGTAATACTAATCGCTTCATCTGCAAGTATGCCTATCACCTCAGAAATAACACCCGGATAGTCAGGAACATCAACATATAAGTCAAATGATGTAAACATTGCTCCAGCACTAATCGGTAATTCATCTCTTAGCTCTTTGGCAACTGCAAAGTATTTTTCAATGTCCTCCGAGCTACCATTTAACAGGAGCTCCTTAACACGACTCATTTCCTTTTCCCAGCCATCTAGCTGTGCAATTAGCTCATCTCGATTTTGCAATGTAATATCTCGCCATAAAATCGGATTGGATGACGCAATACGCGTTACATCACGGAAGCCCCCTGCAGCAAGTGAACGTGTCATCGGATACTCACCATTTTCTCCGCCCAACTGGTGCACAAGAGAAGCAGCAATTACATGCGGGAAGTGACTAACTACAGCTGTCATATGATCATGCTCACGAGCAGATACACTTACAACCTTTGCATGTGTAAACTTTAATAAACTTTCAAGCTGTGCCATATGGACAATTTCTTCACCAGCAAGTGGTGTTAGCATATAATACGCATTTTCAAAAAGGTGAGCCTTTGCAGCTAAAACACCGCTTTTATGTGAGCCTGCCATTGGATGTCCTCCAATAAAGGTAATGCCTAACTCACGTAGTTCCCCAGCCTTTTGCATAATCCTCTTTTTTGTACTACCTGTATCTGTTACGATTACTTTATTTTTCAACGGCCATGTTTTTAATTGTTCCATCCATTCAAGAGTTGCGTTAACGGGAGTTCCAAAAATGATAACATCTACGTCGTCCACCACTTCTTTTGGATCTGTCACAATATCATGCACAATATTTAACGTTTTCGCATGTTCACGTGTTTTCTCATCCATATCATAGCCAATAATTTTTGTTTCGGGTGCCTTTTGTAACGCTAAGGCAATTGAGCCTCCAATGAGGCCTAGCCCAATAACGAGCACTTTACGTGTCGTCATGCAAAAACTCCTTGCTCTTTTAAGACGTTTTCAAGGTGACCTAGCAACGCTTCATTTTGAGCCTCTGTTCCGATTGTCACGCGGATAAACCCAGGTAATCCTAATGCATTTCCACTACGGATGATAAAGCCTCGTTTCATTAGCTCATTGAAAACAACATCACTATCGGCATTCGTATTAAAGAAAATAAAGTTCGTATCAGACGGGAAGTATTGCAAATTATGCTTTTCACAAAAATCAATATATTGTTTTTTACCTTTTTCATTTGCTTCTCGGCAAGCCTTTATAAAATCTTGATCACTTAAAGCGATTGTCGCAACCGCTTGACTTAGAATTGTATTATTAAATGGCGACCTTACGGGATCTAGTTTAGCAATCACGTCTGGTTGCCCAATTGCATAACCAACTCGGAAAGAAGCAAGACCATATGCTTTTGAGAATGTACGCAACAATAGTACATTTGGAAACTCGTCAATAATAGGTAGAGTATCTTTGTGACCAGGATGTGTTACGTATTCGATGTAAGCTTCATCTAATACTACTAGCACATCACTTGGTACTTTAGCTAAAAATGCTCGTAATTCAACATCTGGTATCACAACACCTGTTGGATTATTTGGACTACAAACCCAAACGACCGATGTGTTTTCATCAATTGCTGCTATCATTGCTGCTAGGTCATGTGTACCTTCGATACAAGGAATTTTACGTACCTCCGCACCTTCTATTGCAGCATTATGCCAGTATTGAGAGAAAGATGGGTCTGCCATCACTGTGTTTACACCTGGATACAACAATGCACGAGTAATAATCGCAATGATATCGTCGGAGCCGTTACCAAAAAGAAGCTGTGTTTCTTTGACACCTAGATTATTTGCAACAGCTGTACGTAAATTTTGCGCATAGCCGTCTGGATAGATAGCATGATTTACTGAATTATTTTGTAAATAAGCAGTTACCTTAGGTGAGCACCCAAATGGGTTTTCGTTAGATGCTAATTTTACGACTTCTTGTAAGCCATATTCTCGTTGTACTTCTTCAATTGGTTTACCAGGCTTATATGCTTGCATACCGTCCAGTTGTTGTTTCCATTTCATCTTAAACATCTCCTCTAATTATTTAGCTTGGGCTAAATCTGGTCTTAATTTCACTGCATCATTGAGATACAAGTGTTTTACATCTTTTTGTGCCACTTCTACATTCGCATGTATTAATACACGAATACAAAGTGGCAGTGCGTTTGGCACGGCCATTTCATGCGTACACATGACAGGTACATATTGCCATCCGTCCATTAACCGTACAGCACGTGCAGGAAATGCTGACGTAATATCAGGTGTTGTGGAAATAAGTATGGAAGCAATATCATCGATTTCCACGTTATTTGCTGTTACTACTTCACGCACTAATCTTGCTGTCTCATCCCATACAAGCTCTGGCCTGTCAGATTCAATTGTAATTGCTCCTCTAAGTCCACGAATCATACAAGCACCTCCGCTAATAGCTGTCGGAATTCGGTGTCTACTTCTCTGCATTCTGCTAAATCAATTGGTTGCACGAAAGGTTTACCGATTTCATCCAATAATACAAATTGTAAAATACCATACTCCGCTTTTTTATCTTTCATTAAATACTCTGTTAACTGATCAAAAGTATACATTTTCACAGATTCAAATGGATAGCCATTCTTCACTGCAAAATGTAAAAATGCTGTAGTGAAGTTACGGTCTAATTTTCCGTATCTTTCACTTAATAATAAACAATACACGAGTCCAATCATTACAGCCTCGCCATGCGCTACTTTTCCATAACCAGCGGCCGCTTCAATGGCATGACCATAAGTATGACCTAAGTTTAAAAATTTCCGCACGGATTGCTCGGTTTCGTCCTCTGCTACTATTTGCGCTTTTACTTCAATTCCTTTTCTAAGCTGCTTCGCTAATTCTTCTGTGCTGAAATGAATAACCGTCTCTACAGCCATTAATTCCGCTAACCACGCTGCATTCGAAATCATCGCATGCTTGATCACTTCAGCTGTTCCTGAACGTACTTCACGCTCAGGTAAGCTGTCGATAAATATAGTATCGTAAATGACTCCCTCAGGTTGATAAAACGCCCCAATCATATTCTTACCTAGTGGATGGTTAATAGCTGTCTTACCGCCTACCGCTGAGTCATGTGCTAAAATCGTTGTTGGAATTTGAATAAACGGCACCCCTCGCATATATGTGGCAGCAACAAAGCCTGTTAAATCACCTACAGCACCCCCACCAAATGCAAAAACAAATGATTTACGTGAGCATTTTTGTTCAAGTAAAAACGTTTGTGCCGCAAAGTATTGTTCGAAGGTTTTACATGCCTCACCACCTGGTAAGACAAAGACCTCAAAATGATAAGGGAAATTAGCCTTGAAATAATCTCCTTGCGCTGCCCACACATTAGCATCCGTAAAAACGATGAGTTTATCGGCTTTTTGAAGCTGATCATCGAATTCTTTTACTGCTTCTGCCAAAAAATTATGACCAATGACAACCTCATATTGATGTGACTTCGTCGCTACTGGTACTCGCATAAATTAGAACCCCTTTGTAGATCGACGGTGTTCGTCGATTTGAGCTTTTAGTTGAGGTAATTGATCGCTATGGAATTGTTCTACAATTGCATTCGCTATTTCCCAGGCAATAACATGCTCAGCAACAACTGATGCTGCTGGTACTGCACAGCTATCAGAGCGTTCTACACTAGCTTTAAATGGCTCTTTCGTTTCAATATCAACACTTTGTAACGGTTTATATAATGTAGGAATTGGCTTCATTACACCACGTACAACAATTGGCATTCCAGTAGACATTCCACCTTCTAAGCCGCCAAGTCGATTCGTTGCACGTGTATAGCCTTCTTCCTCTGACCAAATAATTTCATCATGGACTTCAGAGCCTTTACGGCGTGCCATTTCAAATCCGATTCCAAATTCAACACCTTTAAATGCATTGATAGATAACATGGCAGCTGCTAATTTCGAATCTAGCTTTCGGTCATAATGAACATAAGAACCAACACCGGCTGGCATTCCTTCTACAATGACTTCAACAACACCACCAATTGAGTCTCCTGCTTTTTTCGCTTCATCGATTGCTGCCACCATTTTTGCGGAAGCCTCTGGGTCAACACAATAGCAAGGATCAGCTTCAACAATGGCACGAATTTCATCTACTGATTTTCCTTCTACTAAGGAAGTGTCTGCTTTAATACCAATGATTTCTGTTACATGTGCCACTATGGAAATACCTAATTCATTTAAAAGCGCTTTTGCAACAGAACCTACAGCTACACGAACTGTTGTCTCACGCGCTGAAGAACGCTCTAACACATTACGTAAATCACGGTGTCCATATTTCATGCCCCCTACTAGATCTGCATGTCCTGGACGAGGACGTGAAATTTGACGTTTAATATCTTCAGGATTCACATCTTCTGCTAATGGTTCTGCTCCCATAATTTTTGTCCAGTGCTTCCAGTCATCATTTGTGACTACTAGCGCTACGGGAGAACCAAGTGTTTGTCCATGACGAACACCAGCAACAATATCTACTGTATCCGTTTCGATTTGCATACGGCGACCTCGCCCATGTCCTCCTTGACGACGCTTTAAATCGTGGTTAATTTTTTCTGCTGTAATTGGTAAGAGCGATGGTAAACCTTCAATAATTGTTGTTAATTGGGGGCCATGTGACTCTCCCGCTGTTAAGTAACGCATAAACACTTTCTCCCTTCAACTCGCTAAAGTATGTATTTTTCACTATAACATATATTCTCTAAAAAAACAGTCCTTTTGCAAATGTCTTTCAAGACTCGTTTCAATTGTTTGCAAATTCCGAATTACCCAGCAACTTTATCCGTTTTTAAATTAGAATATTCTGAATGATGTACATAGAAAAATCTCCACTAATCATTAATCTTCACCAACCATGCTTTTACGATAACTAATAAAAAATACGCTTTTTGCTTATGGCAAAGCGAAAAGCGTACGATTCATCTATGTCTAAAGCTTTTTAAAAATATGTACATGCCATTTATACTGCCTTTTTGTACGAATGCTTTTCTCATATTATTTACTAGGTCCTTCTATAGAAGAATGTATCCTCGACTTCAAACTCATAACGAGATGGGTTAAAAATTTGCTCAGTAGATCCAACAAATAAAACCCCATCCTTGCGCAATGCTTTACTAAAATTCGTATAAATCTGATCCTTCGCTTCTTCAGTAAAATAAATCATCACATTGCGGCAAACAATTAAATCATAATTAGAATCGTAATTGTCATTTAGTAGATTCTGCTTCTTAAACGTCACACAACGTTTAATCTCATCCTTGACCCTATAAAAGGAACCTTCTTGCTCAAAATACTTAGCTTTAATATCACTCGGCACTTCTGCTAATGAGCGCTCTGGATACACACCTAATTTCGCCTTTTGAATGACATTCTCATCTAAATCAGTAGCAACAATTTGAATTTGAGATAATGGCACTAGCTGAGATAATACCATAACTAAAGAATAAGGTTCTTCACCTGTTGAACAAGCAGCACTCCAAATTTTTAAACGCTTATTAGATTGCAGTAATTTCGGAAATATTTTTTTCTGTAACACTTCCCAACGCTTCCCATTACGATAAAATTCGGAAACATTGATCGTCATGCGATCTAAAAACTCATTCATTAAATCACGATCTTGTTCAAGTGCCTTTAGAAAGTCCACAAAATTACGATATCCTTTTTTCTCATACAGAGATGTTAATCGTCTTTTCATTTGCGCTTCTTTATATAGCGCTAAATCTATTCCTGTTTTGCGCTTTATACCTTCTATAAACTGTTCATAATCAGACATGCGGTCTTCTTCCCCTCTAGCGTCGTATTTCCATTATAGCGGAAAAGTGCCATTCCTGAAATACTCTTTCACATGTAATCCAAGTTACTTAGTTGAGTTTTGTTTTTCCTCTAATAATAACACTTTGGATTGCTCTAATTCTAGACGTAATTTTTCTGTTTCCATCGTATACGTTTCTAATCGAAGCTTTTCTAACTCCGTTTCTTTCTCAATAGCCTTTAATCTAATTTTTTCCTTTCTTGTATGAGCATCAGTAAAAATCCCTGCTAAACTAATAACTACTCCACCAATAATAGCAACTATTGCAATTGACAATACGTCCACATCCTCTCATTAATAATGATTATACGGTAAAATGGAAAAAATAGTTTCACTTTTCTTTTCATTCTTTCACTATTTCAGAAAAAATATTCCATTATTTGTATCATGTTCTTGAATAACTCATTTCTGACTACTCCCACAGCTAAAGCAGCGGGGTTCTTATATACTTAAGAGAAGCGTTACAAAGCTCTCCACAGATGGTGTTGCCATGTCCTGTGTACAACATCTTTGATTTATCTTCTGTTCCATAAAACTTTCTAATCTACACAACCGAAGTTGTGTTGGCAATGAGTTTTAACGAAAGTAGGTAGCTCTACCTGCGGGGGAATACTCTTCACTTTATTTGTTTGATACCCATATCCATGCTAAGAGGGAATGTTTTCTTTACTTGTTTCAAGTCTTCTATATGTTGATTGTGTAACTCTAAAAAGGTAGTAAACGTTTAATTGCATAAGTCTTGATTAGTATTTTGTAAACTTGTATCACTATTCATCAGTAAAAACGCACTATATAAATCTCGTTGTACGAGATGACTTCCAATTTGACTCCAACGTTGATGTAGTTTTTTCTTTTCATAACGACCCGTCACATGACTATACTGACTGGCTCTAAAGGTTATCGTATTTACTTTCCATATAGTTAGCTTTGTGTAACCTAATTTTTGATTGATGATTTCCACTAGCATGTCAGGGGCATGATTCCCAATACTTTTTCCACACCCCACGCTATGGAGATGTTCCTATATTTCAAATAAAAAAATGAAGGTAGTCAGTCACCACCTTCATTTTTTTAGGCTCCTAAACCTCTACACGATAATCCTTTAAATCTTCTCGCAATTTTACCTTCATGAACTTCCCTACAGAAGTTTTAGGTATCTCATTTAAAAATACAACATCATCAGGAATCCATGTTTTATGGAATTGCGATTGTAAATCTTCTAGTAGCTCTGATTTCGTAATAGAATCTTTACATTCAGGCTTCGGTACAACACACGCTAGAGGTCGTTCTATCCATTTTTCGTGAGGAATAGCTATAACAGCTGCCTCCAACACTTTAGGATGTGACATCAAGGCATTTTCTAGGTCTACCGAAGAAATCCATTCGCCACCACTTTTTATTAAATCTTTCGTACGATCTGTAATTTTAATATAACCATCCACTGTCACTACCGCAATATCACCCGTGTAAAGCCAACCATCTTTAAAGGCTTCATTTGTTCGTTCATCGTTATAATACTCAGCAGCAATCCATGGACCCCTAATTGTCAATTCACCCATTGTTTTGCCATCCCAGGGTACTTCACCGTTTTCATTGACTACACGTGTTTCAATGAGTGGCACTGTTATTCCCTGCGTAGTGCGAACATCTATTTTTTCATCCAACGTATAATCTTGCATATGAGTTAAATACGTCGATATACTAACAAGCGGCGATGTCTCGGTCATACCGTAGCCCGTCATATAAGGAATTTTAAGCTCCTCCTCAAAACCACGAACTAGACCGTTCGGCGACGCTGAACCACCACAAACAATCAACCGTATTGAAGACAAATCACGAGGATTTTTACGTTGCTCCTGTAATAGCCCAAGCCAAATCGTAGGTACTCCTGCAGTCAGCGTTACCTTATATGTTTCAAATAAATCAAGTAATAGCTGTGGTGTAAACATTGGCCCAGGGAGCACCTGTGTGGCTCCAAATAATACACCAGCAAACGGAAATCCCCACGCATTCGCATGGAACATTGGTACAACAGGTAATACAACGTCTGTCTCGCTGATAGCTATACTATCAGAAAGTCCTGCTGCCATAGTATGGAGGACAATACTACGATGAGTATACACAACACCCTTTGGCATTCCTGTAGTTGCGCTTGTATAACACATACCAGCAGGTGTATTTTCATCTAAATCATCTAGGAATTTAAAGTCTTCATTCGCCTCATCGACTAATGCCTCATAAGACAGAGCATTCGGTAGTGGGATATTTTCTAGCACGATATCATCTCCCATTACGACAAAGTGCTTGACTGTTTTAAGCTGTGAGACAATTGGTGCAATAAGTGGAACTAAGTTATCATCAATTAGTAATATTTCATCTTCTGCGTGATTAATAACATAAGCAATATGCTCAGGCGCTAATCGAATATTAATCATATGCAATACAGCTCCTGCGCATGGCACTGCAAAATATGCTTCTAAATGGCGGTGGTGATTCCAAGCGAAGGTACCTACCTTCATCCCTCTTTCCATTCCCAGCTTTGTAAGGGCATCTGCTAGTTTACGAGTTCGTTTTACATATTCTTTATAAGTAAACTCATGAATTGTTGTAGTGCTTGTCCGCGAATATATTTTTTTCGCATGGAAAAATCGTTCTGCTCGATCCAAAAAACTTGTTAATAATAAAGGTGTATCCATCATATGCATAACAACGCTCCCCTTTGTTTATATAATTTTTGAATCGTCCAAGGCTTCTGCTGCTACCAATAATTACATATAAAAGGATCATTACCATATCGTGTGGTTGATTTCCGTTCCGGCGGGGCGCTTTCCTGGGGGGCGTCCGATGAGCCGCTTCACTCGCTCTGCTCGCTCCAGGGTCTCGGGCCAACACGACGTCGGTCACGAAGGCGTTATCACAGGATGTGATGCTCTTAGCCTTCGTTCCCCTATCGCTAATCCCCAAGGAGTCGCCCAGCCTCCACTCCAATCAACTTATTTACATAGTAGACGTTTTAACAAAAGTCATTACAATTTTTGTTGATGAACCATATAAAATAAGTTAATTTCCCCCTCACTAATCGCAGACAAGCTCCTTTTCACTTATGAGGTTCACAAATGCGTAATTACAGGAGCTTTTGCTCATACCCTTCACTCTATGAACAGTCTAGCTTATTGAATTTGAGGCAAGCACCTTCGAGATACCATTACCTTGGCTGCAAACGAATCGCGCCGTCCAAGCGGATGACTTCACCATTTAACAAACCATTTTGGATAATACTTTCGACCAGCAACGCATATTCTGTTGGTTTTCCAAGTCGTTTAGGGAAAGGCGTCATTTGAGCAAGTGCTGTTCTTGCTGGCTCTGGCAACGACGCAAACATTGGTGTTTCTATTAATCCTGGAGCAATCGTCATGACACGTACACCGATTTCAGCAAGCTCTCGAGCAATCGGCAACGTCATCGCTGCCACACCACCCTTTGAGGCACTATATGCTGCTTGTCCTATTTGCCCATCAAAAGCCGCAACAGATGCGGTATTAATAATAACGCCACGCTGACCATCCTCGTTTTGCTCATTCAGTTGCATCTTCTCGGCTGCTAGACGAATTACATTGAACGTACCAATTAAATTGACAGAAATCACCTTTTCAAATAAACCAAGAGCATGTACACCACGTTTTGAAAGTACTTTACTTGCATCGGCAATTCCGGCACAATTCACTGTGACATTAATGGAGCCCAATGTTGCTACTGCCTGCTCAAGCCCTGCCGCTACATCAGCTTCTTTTGTCACATCAACGCGTACATATTGGACATTCTCCCCTAACTCCTCTACTAGTGCATGCCCTCGATCGTCATTAAGATCAAAAATAACTGCTTTGCCACCGTTAGCAACAATTCTACGAACAGTCGCCTCTCCTAAACCAGATGCTCCCCCTGTTACAACTGCTTTTACTTCATTCATCAAACACAACCCCTTTTACATTTTTTCAATGATAGTAGCGTTCGCCATTCCCATGCCTTCACAAATTGCGAGTAAGCCATAATGTAAATTTTCTCGTTCCATTCTGTATAGCATCGTTGTTAACAGTTTTGTGCCCGTCGCTCCTAGTGGATGCCCTAAAGCAATTGCTCCACCATCTGGATTTAATTTATTTGGATCTGCTCCAATTTCATGCAGCCAAACAAGTGGTACTGGCGCAAAAGCTTCATTTACTTCATACGTGTCAATTTCCTCGATCGTAAGACCTGAACGTTCTAGCGCTTGTCTAGTTGCCTCAATTGGACCAGTTAGCATTAACGTCGGATCTGAGCCAACAACAACTCTTGTAAAAATTTTAGCAAGCGGTCGGATGCCAAGCTCTTGCGCCTTTTCTAAAGACATAATAACTACAGCTGAGGCACCATCACTCATTTGACTTGCATTACCGGCTGTTATCACACCATCTTCCTGGAAAACGGTTTTTAGTCCATTTAATTTATCAACTGTCGTTTCTGGCCGTGGTCCCTCATCAACAGAAAACGTTGTCACTGTGCTGTCTTCTTGCGTAACTTGGACAGGCAGTATTTCCTTTTTAAAATGGCCTGCCTCAATTGCACCTAATGCTCGTCTATGACTATTGTAAGCAAAGTTATTGAGCAGTTCCTTCGACAAGTTCCATTTTTCCGCTATTTTTTCGGCTGATAACCCTTGATGAATAATTGTATAATTGTCTTGTAATCGTTTACCCGCGTGAGCCCCCTTCATGTTAGAACCCATTGACACCCTCGTCATGCTTTCAACTCCACCAGCAATAACAATGTCCATATCGCCTGCTAAAATAGCCTGTGCTGCGAAATGAACAGCCTGCTGACTTGATCCACATTGACGATCAATTGTCACACCTGGGACACTCTCCGGAAAACCTGCCATTAATAGGGCCGTACGGGCTATATTTGCTCCCTGTTCAGCAGTTTGCGTCACACAGCCAAAAATAACATCCTCCACCTGATCCTTATTGATACCTGCTCGTTGTACCACTTCTTGCAGTACATCTGCCGCTAAGTCATCTGCTCGAACATTGCTTAATGCCCCTTTACTTCTGCCAACTGCTGTACGAACAGCTGATACAATTACCACTTCTCTCATAAAAAAACCCCTTTGCGCTGTCAATTCTCTCATTTCCTATCATCCAATGTATTTAGATGCTATGAAATATATTCTTGATTATTAAGCTATTCAAAAACTATAATTATCAGAATATTACATCTTTTATTTTACATGACTAAGAAGTATTTAACAATTCTATATGTATCTAGAAAATTTCCGCCACTGATTTTATATGTCTATTTTTGTTATAGGCTTCTATTTATTGAGTAACCGCACTCCATTTTCAGAGCAATAAAAAAAGCAATCTCAAATTGAATTGAGATTGCTTAATCTATTTGCAAATTCAACTATGCCTTAGCATAATTGTCATCTCACTAAGTCAGAGATAAACGCTGAAAGAAATTAAACTAAATCTTCACCGAAGAATAAAGCGATTTCACGCTCAGCAGAAGCAAGTGAGTCAGAACCGTGGATGATGTTGTGAGAAACAGTTGTTGCGTAGTCACCACGGATTGTACCTGGGTTAGATTCTTCAGGTTTAGTTGCTCCCATCATTGTACGAGCAAGCTTAATTACGTTTTCGCCTTCCCATACCATAGCGAAAACAGGACCAGAAGTGATGAAATCAACTAATTCACCAAAGAATGGACGCTCAGCATGCTCAGCGTAGTGCTTTTCTGCTAATTCTGTAGGAATTACCATTAATTTAGCACCTTTCAATACAAAACCGCGACGCTCAAAACGATCTACGATATCTCCTACTACTTGACGTTCTACGCCATCAGGCTTAACCATTAAAAAAGTTTGTTCGATTGCCATGTTTAAAACACTCCTTAAATTCGTATAACAGGTTTTACACCTACCGATAAATATTAACAAAAAATCGGGCTTTGTACAACAAAAAGCTAGAATTTACGCTTACCCATAAATAAAGCAACATCACGTAATTTTTTCTTGACGGGATGTTTTGGTAATGCATCTATTTCCTGTAATGCCTTTTTCAAATATTTATCACTCATTATATTAGCTTGCTCAATCGCGTCGGATTTACGCACATAGCGCAACATATTTTGACGTTCTACCTCTGTCAAAGTACCTGCAAACACTTTTACCAAATAAGGTTGCATTCCAGGATCATCTTTTAACAGTAGAATCGGTAATGTAATATTCCCCTGCAATAAATCACTACCGGCTGGCTTCCCTAATTCTTTATCTGTTGCCATTATGTCTAAAACATCATCGATAATTTGGAAGCTCATGCCTACAAAATAGCCGAAGCGTTTCAAATGTCTCACTGTTTTGGGATCGACACCTGCTGCTACTGCACCAAGTTCACAACTAGAAGAAATTAGTAATGCCGTCTTGCGTTTGATTCGTCTAAAATAATCCTTTAAGCCTTGATCTAGTCTAAATTTATCTTCGATTTGAATGACTTCACCGTTACAAATTTCCACCATCGTACGTGCTAAAATTTGATGAACTAATGGGTCTTCAAGCTTTGTAATATATTCAAGTGCACGCGCAAAAATAAAATCGCCCGTGTACATTGCAACTCTATTATTCCATTGTGATTTGACAGTCGGGCGTCCTCTTCGCATATTGGAATCATCAATTACATCATCATGCACAAGTGATGCCATATGAATAAGCTCTACTGGCACGGCTACATCCTTCATCTTTTCGATATTATAGTCGCCAAATTTCGCGCCAAGCAACACAAAAATTGGTCGTATCCGTTTACCACCAGCTTGCAATAAATGGAGAGAAGCATCATTGATTAAACCTGAAGAAGAGTTCACTGCTCTTTCTAATTCTTTTTCAATGATTTCGATATCTGATTTCAAATCGGAATAGAGTAGTTTTAACTTCATCTTTTCCACTTGTGAAAACCTTCCCCCATTAACGTACCTTTTTTAAGCCTATATGCATTGCCGCAGCACCGCCACTGTATGCTTTGTACGTTACTTTTTCTAAACCTGCCTGTTCAAACATTGCCGCTAACTTCTTCATACCTGGGAAATCATTTGCTGATTCCTGTAACCAAGAATATTCTTTAAAGCTTTTCGCAAATATTTTACCAAATACCGGCATTATATATTTAAAATAAAAACGGAATAATTGTCGATAGCCGGGAATTTCAGATTGAGATGTTTCTAAACAAACAACCATTCCCCCAGGTTTTACAACACGATTCATTTCTTTTAAAACTTGTAAATAATCTGGTACATTACGAAGACCAAAACCAATTGTTACATAATCAAATGTATTGTCTGGGAAAGGTAATTCCATAGCATTTCCATGTATTAGTTCAATTTGTGGGTATGGCTTTACTTTTTGTTCGCCAACCTTCAGCATGTTTTTACTGAAGTCTACCCCTTTTACTTCTCCGCTTTCACCAACTGCTTCAGCTAAGGCAATTGTCCAATCTGCCGTACCACAGCAAACATCCAGTGCTTTCGCTCCAGGTTTTACTGCCATACGCTTCATCGTATCATTGCGCCAGCCAACATGCATCTGGAAGCTAATAACACCATTCATTTTGTCATAGCTTTGCGAAATACTTTCAAATACTTCGTGCACGTGCTCTTCTTTCGTTTTAGCCATTTCGAAAAACCTCTCTTATCCATTAGTAGAAGCAATGGATGCCTCTACATGCGCTTGTAGAGCTTGTTTCACATCAACTTGTAAAAATGATGCCTCGTCTATCACCTGTAACAGCTCTGTTTTTAATTGCACAATTTTGTCCTGTATAACGTTGCCATAGGTCACTCCAGCATATCTCGCACTTTCTTCAAGAACCCTACTCATTATCGTTACTTGTCCACGTTGATATGTCGCCCATTCTCTTTCTAAACGCAAGATTAATAAGCTCTTCTCCACAATTGGAATATAGTTACTAAACGAATATAGCTCAAAAAATTTTGAGATTAATCCCGATTCAATGTTAGTAATTGAGGTATACCATTGTTCGAGTGTTCGTTTTTCTGCCTCATATACTTTAATTTGGTGTTCACAACGTTGCACAATCCCTTGCGACAAATTTCTAATCAATGCGACATTTCCCGACTTCGCTAAAATCTCATAATAACGACCACTATAAAAGTCCCCAGCTAAAACGGTTAGCTGCTGTTCTTTTGATGTGGCATCTAATTCTTTAATATGATCGTGCGCCGCTAAAGCTGCGTATACAATCCCAACCGTGATTGCAGCTTCTCTTTCCTCTTGTTGCCACTCTTCACCATTCAAAAAGGGAACTAACAAGTAAAATAATTGATTTTCATCGAGCACAGGCACTCCTGTGTATTTTTGCAAAGTTCTATGACGAACATCCATGAAAATCTCTGTTTTTAATTGTGCAATTGAATTTTGAATGTATGTTGCATTCATAGACCTTACTCCATTTCACTTTCAAATACGTTAGCCACTTCATGGATCTAACGCTTGCTTACTGAGTCATTATAGCACACGCGACGATTCGGAATAAAAATTTTTTGCTTTATTCAACATGATAGGCAGTAGAGCTTACCAATCAAATATGCCTCGGCATAATTGATTCCAGAATCGGCTTTGTACTTAGTCCTGCACGAGGTCCAACACGATGTCGATCATTTCGGTAATACCACAGGGCGTGGTTTTTTACCGATGCAGGCCAGTTAGCCGTTATCACATGAATACGATGACCTTAGGGCTAACAGCCTGTATTGAACTCCATTCCGATTCCATGGCATCCGCCGGAAGCTTTAACGTTTCTGTACCTGCCGTTGCACTTTCTCCAAAAGACATTTGAAGCTGACGCTTTGCTTTCGCTACAAAAAACATCTGCTGAAAGAAGTTAAAAACAGTTTTACACATTTAGTCGATTTATATGTGCATCACTAATTTGCCATCAACACAAAACCATTTTTAAAGCACTTTTGCCTATCATTGTTCTTCATTACTTTTTCGATTCGCTATTTATAACACCATGAGCTGTATGAATCTGTGCTTTTCCACGAATTTTCACTGCAGATGTATGTTCAGTAAATTGAGCAATCATAACTTCGCCTGCATCTAATTTTTCAGAATGATGGAACTTTGTATCTGTACCTCGCGTTAAACCGATTACATGCACGCCATCTTCCTCTGCTTGAATAACAATATAATCTTGTGACATTGTCTTTACACTCCTTAAATCCGACAAATTCTTAGTCCATCATAACATAATTAGACATGCATATTAAGACATTTGAATAAATGATAAAACTTCTCTACGTTTTACTTCATCTTCTTCGTAAATACCACGTGCAACCGATGTCACAGTTTTAGATCCCGGCTTCTTAAGCCCTCGCATCGTCATGCACATATGCTCCGCCTCAATCACTACATAAACACCTTTCGGAGAGAGCATTTCCATAATTGTCTCTGCTACTGAAGAGGTAATACGTTCTTGTAATTGCGGACGACGAGCAATAGTTTCTACTGCGCGTCCTAATTTACTTAGTCCAGCAACAATGCCATCGTTTGGTATGTATGCGACATGCGCTTTTCCGTAAAAAGGTACTAGATGATGCTCACACATCGAATAAAATGGAATGTCCTTTACAAGTACTAATTCCTCATGGTCTTCATGAAACACTGTTTTAAAATAATCTTTTGCGTCTTCATGTAAGCCACTAAACATTTCTGCATACATTTTTGCTACACGTTTTGGTGTATCGAGTAAACCTTCACGATTTACATCTTCGCCTACCGCCTCTAATATCATTTTTACTGCTTCTTCTATTTTCAATAAATCAACATTCGACATCCGTAAAAACCCTCCTGCGTATCAATACATTACACATTTCCTTATGCATCGTAGCATATCCAAAAGGTAAGCGCAAAATGACTTACTTGATTCAAAAGAAATTCAACACTATATAAGCAAAATCGCTACTTCACACTTACTAATCAGTAGTATATTTTGTAAATTTTAGCTCATCACAAGGACGTCAGGCTGACCATCCCAACAGGGCGCTTCTTTCTTGAGGAGTCGTGGTGACAGTTTTATTCTGCGAAAGGTCATGACAAATATGATGATTTTAGCATTCGTCCCCTACTCGCTAGCGTTCCAGTGACGGTGACCCTCTAATGGAGATGCCCTATCTCCACCCCAACCAACTAAATATATCTACAAGTTTCAAAAATAAATCTCGACTTTCATCGATATACCTAAATTTTGCATAGGAAATCTATATTGCTTACACTGACGTTTATGTCATCTTTCTATGTACAGTTAACTATGCAACACTCGCTGAAATAAGTTAAAAAGAGCAGCCTCCATGTTCGTATACATGAAGACTGCTCTATGTAACTACTAGACGTGTATTATTTTACAGCATCTTTAAGCGCTTTACCTGGTTTGAAAGCAGGTACTTTGCTAGCAGCGATTTCGATTTCTTTACCAGTTTGTGGGTTACGACCTTTACGAGCCGCACGTTCACGTACTTCAAAGTTACCAAAACCAATTAATTGTACTTTGTCACCCTTTGCAAGAGCATCTTGAATTGTATCAAATACAGCTTCAACTGCTTTAGAAGCGTCTTTTTTAGAAAGACCTGCAGCTTCAGCAACAGAGTTTACTAATTCTGTTTTATTCACACCATTCACCTCCTCTCAAAGGGTCATGAACCAATTCTGTAAAAAGATTAACACATAGAAAACCGCTACGCAACTGTATTCATTCATGATTATAACCAAAAAATTAGTTTTTCACCCAAAAAACAAAAATAACAGGACTTTTCGCATAAAAACGAAAAGACCTGTAGTATTTTTTTGCGCTTTATTTTTCTTTTTATCACTACAAAATAAATGTAACTAATCCTCTATCGCCTTCGTTCACCATACGTTCAATTGTTTGTCGCATCCGTTTTTTAGCTGTATTTGGAACTGCATCCATTTTATAGCGTATTCCTTCTTTTAACACTTCATGTAATGGAGTTCCAAAAAGCTGCGTGTTCCATAAAGCTTCACGATCATGTAAATAAGCATGATTTAAATCCTTAAGCAATTGTTGACTATGGAATTCTGAGCCTATTAGTGGCGCGAATTCGGATTCCATATCTACACGAATAATATGATATGATGGCGCTTTTGCCTTCATACGCACACCATAAAAATTATTTTGTTTAATGAGTTCTGGAGCTGTTGGCTCAAACTCCTGCATCATCGGCAATGTTACACCATAACCAGTCGAATCTGCTTGACTAATAGCAGTTTTAAAGCGTTTTTGTGCCTCTTTTGCTTCTGCCGCCTCTTTAATAAAGAGTAGCCAATCACGCTTCGTCTCAATTGGTTCATCTAGCCATTCATTACACACCGACTTATATAGCTCGCCTTGTAATGATACTCGAATGACTGCAGTTCCAATACCAGCATCCACATGTACCACTTCACTTTGATCAATAAAATCAATAGCTTTAAAAGCATCTGACGCCTGCTGCACGTCTCTAATTTTCATAATAGATGACAGCACTTCTTCCATCGAATCGATTAGTGCAACATTTAATGGGTGTGTTGCATCTAAAACATCTAACCAATCTGGTTTTTCCACCTCAATTGTTCGAATTGGAAATTCAAATAATGCTTCTTGCAAAATATACTGAATATCAGATGCGCGCATTTGATCAATCGAAATAGCAATTACTGGAACATTATAGCGCTCAAATAACTCATTTCGGAGCTGCACCGTTTCCTCCCGCGCCGGCATTTGGCAATTTAATACAATAACAAAAGGTTTTCCAATATCCATTAATTGCTCTACGATTTCCTCTTCAGCCTTCTCTGCCGCACGACGACTTATACCATTGACCGTGCCATCTGTTGTTACAACAATTCCAATATTGGCATGGTCACGAATTACTTTATCCGTACCTATTTTCGCCGCTTCTTGGAAAGGGATAGGCTCTGTATGCCAAGGTGTATGCACAAATTTCGGACCATTTTCATCCTCATAGCCCTTTGTACCGTCAATGACATAACCAACGCAATCTGCTAAACGAATTTGGAATGTCATTTCATCTTCACCGACCGCAATACGTGTTGCTTGGGCAGGCACAAACTTCGGCTCAGCAGTCATAATGACTGGCCCCGGCGAGCTTTGTGGCAACTCGTCTTGTGCTCGCATTCTTTCTGTATCATCCACAATATTTGGTAACACGACCGATTCCATAACCTTTTTTACAAATGTTGATTTACCTACACGTACTGGACCGACAACACCAATATAAACATCGCCATTTGTGCGCTCTGCAATTTCTCTAAATACTGCTTCACTCAAGGTTTCTGCCTCCTTTATCTACGCTTTTTCACTATATGCGAGCGGTTAGATAAATATGAAAAGCCCCTTACAAATGTAAGGAGCTTATTGACTAATCTTTTTTATTTTTGGATTCATACTCTTGAATTAATTTTTCTCTAGCTTTTTTTGCGTCACTATTATAGGCGTCCATATAATAAATCGGCTCACCTTTTTCATCTACTGTATATGGTAAAGAATAAGCTGGCACTACTGGATATTTATCGATAAGTAGCTGACGAATATCATCTCCAGGTTTTACATCAGGCTTATCTTCTTTTAGTAGTTGCCCTAAATCAACTGAATAGTCGACATGCATTTCGCCATCGCCTGTCATAAATATTGGTAATTCGGTACCAGAATAGGGGCTCTTCACAGTTACTTCTGTTTTATAGCCCAATTTTTCAAAGTTAATTTTAAATACATTATCAGAATCTACACCCTTTATTGGTAAATATTCGGTTGAAAGTTTGCGAATATTAATTTCACGAATTCGCTCTGCGGCATTTAAATCTACCAATTTTACTTTAGCTTCATTCTCAGGATCCCAAATAATATACTGGAAAATCCCACCCTTTTCATAGGCGTTCCCAGGAATTTGCGCAAGATATTTAGGCATTAGTTTTTCAAAATCAATTAAATATTTTATATATATATCTGTATCTAACTCGCTATTTTTAATTGGAACTAGTCCACCAGTTGCTTCACGATATTCATCAACCGCACGCTGAACCGCAGCTAAATTATCAGCATCCGGCACTACTTTTGCCCTTTTCTCGTCTTCTGGATATGCACAACCTACTAGAAGTACAGCGGTTACAATTACCAAAAGAAAAGCACTTAGTTTTTTCATGTCACTTCCACCTCATCATTTTTATGCTGGCCATGTGGCTACAATTAGAACCATTAAAAATGTGCCAAGTCCAAACAGTATGTATGCAATTAAATTTACGATTGTACGTAAAAAAACGTTCGAAATCTTATTACGACCGAGATAAATTAAACCTATAGATATAATCAAAAAGCCAATACAATAAAACGATACCCACATTACATCAAGCGCAGGTAAATGTGCTAACGGACCCATTTAAAACAACCACCTTTCTACAACGTCACGAAACAATCAAAATATATTATACTATGTGCTTTCACTAAAAAGAAATAGTTGTCCAATAACTATCAATCAATTATACCTCGGCATAATTGTGTCCGTAATCGGCTTTGGGCCAACAAATGTTTTCTGTGCGAAAGCGCAGTGCTAACAAGCGTCAGCAAAGGTTTTTGCCTGTGCGAAAGCGAAGCGTCAGCAACAACATGATGTTGGACACTCAGTCATTGCCACAGGACGTGGCGTTTCTTAGACTGAGTTCCTTTATGTCAGCGGGTGTTTGGATACCCGCTGAAAAGCAGCTTAAAGACCGCATCATACCACCGCCTATAGAGGTAGGAGACTTTTTCTAGAAGTTAAATGGACAACCTTTATTAAATAATTAATTAAAAGCACACAATAAGGCGTCTCAGATATTCTCTGAGACACCTTATTTATGTCCATTTTATGACATAACTAATCAAATAGATTAGGTATGTCGATTAACCTTATTTATCCATTTTCATTAATTTAGTATATCATGTCATCGATTTCTCGCTTTTTCATACGCATCATTAATGTATCAACCGCTATTTTAGGTTCGATAGTATTAAATAGAACACTATAAAGCTCCGCTGTGATCGGCATAGCAACGTTATATTTCTCTGCTAGCTGATAGGCCGCTTTTGTTGTGCGTACTCCCTCAACAACCATGCCCATTTGATCGAGTACCTCTGGTAGTTTCATTCCTTGCCCCAATAAATTACCTGCGCGCCAATTACGAGAGTGTACACTTGTACATGTTACAATTAAGTCCCCCATGCCTGAAAGTCCTGAAAATGTGAATGGATTCCCTCCCATTTCAACACCAAGACGTGAAATTTCAGCTAAACCTCGAGTAATAAGTGCCGCTTTGGCATTATCACCATAATTTAAGCCGTCTGAAATACCTGCCGCTAATGCTATTACGTTTTTTAATGCGCCACCTATTTCTACGCCAATCACATCTTTGCTTGTGTAGACACGGAAATATTGATTCATAAATAAATCTTGCACTTTTTCTGCGGCTTCAATGTTTGCACAAGCTGCTGTGACCGTTGTCGGGTGGTGTAAGACAACTTCCTCTGCATGACTTGGACCCGAAAGTACAACAACTTCTTCTACAAATTTTGCAGGTAGACTTTCTTCTAAAATTTCCGAAATTCGTTTTAATGTATCGGGTTCAATTCCCTTCGATACATGCACAAACAGTATTTTTTTATCGAGTGTTACGCACATTTTTTCACATACTTCTCGAATAGCCTTAGTTGGCACTGCTACGATAATTGTTTCCGAATGGTCAACTGCCTTAGCAATATCACTTGTCGCATACAAATTTGTCGGCAGTACAGTTTCAGGCAAATACTTTCTATTAGTATGCAGGTTGTTAATTTCTTCAGCTTGATCTGTTCGATGAGTCCAAAGAAGTGTATCATGCCCATTTTCTGCAAGTACCATCGCAAGTGCTGTCCCCCACGAGCCTGCCCCTAACACACAAACTTTTTCCATTCAAAATCCTCCCTTGTTAAGAAAAGACAATTCACTCTTATTAGTTACGAAAAATGCTAGAGAAAATTATACTTTCCTCTCTTGTAAAAAGACGCCACCCAACAATATTGTCGGGCTGGCGTAT
Source organism: Lysinibacillus sp. EB271-A1-10B (assembly GCF_058791335.1). Classification (NCBI taxonomy): domain Bacteria; kingdom Bacillati; phylum Bacillota; class Bacilli; order Caryophanales; family Bacillaceae; genus Lysinibacillus; species Lysinibacillus sp. EB271-A1-10B. The sequence continues at coordinate 250,044 of NZ_JBYTDL010000002.1, read as the reverse complement.
TGTATGTGTATATTTTTCCTAAGCACGTGCACGGGTAATTAATCGAATTGGCGTTCCTTCAAAATCAAATGTTTCTCGGATACGGTTTTCTAAAAATCGTTCATAAGAGAAATGCATTAGCTCTGGTTCATTAACAAACACCACAAACGTCGGGGGCTGGATCGCAACTTGGGTAGCATAGTAGATGCGAAGACGGCGGCCTTTATCAGTTGGTGCAGGGTTACGTGCTACAGAATCCTCAATCACCTCATTAAGGATAGATGATTGAATTCGCATTGCGTGGTTTTCACTTACACGTTGTATAATCGGTAAAATTTGATGTACACGCTGCTTTGTATTAGCCGATACAAAAATAATCGGTGCATAGTCTAAGAATAAGAAATGCTCACGAATTTGTTGTGTAAAGACGTTCATTGTTTTTTCGTCTTTTTCAATAGCATCCCATTTATTAACTACGATGACAACAGCTTTTCCTGCTTCATGCGCGTAGCCTGCAATTTTTTTATCTTGTTCTTGAATACCTTCTTCCACATTTAGAACGACTAAAACAACATCAGAGCGTTCAATTGCTCGTAACGCACGCAATACAGAGTATTTCTCTGTCGTTTCGTATACTTTCCCTTTTTTTCGCATACCTGCCGTATCAATAATGACATATTCCTGATCATCATACTCATACGGCGTGTCAATAGCATCTCGAGTAGTCCCCGCGATATTACTCACAATAACGCGATCTTGGCCTAAAAATGCATTTACTAATGAAGATTTCCCCACATTTGGACGACCAATTAACGAGAATTTAATAACCTCGTCTCCATATTGCTCTTCATCTTCATTAGGGAAATGATTAGCACATTCGTCCAATAAATCCCCTAAGCCTAAGCCGTGAGAACCAGAAATTGGCCAAGGCTCACCAAAGCCAAGCGCATAGAAATCATAAATCATTTCGCGCATGTCCGGGTTATCAATTTTATTAACTGCTAAAACGACCGGTTTTTTTGTTTTGTATAAAATTTTAGCTACTTGCTCATCAGCAGCTGTTACACCTTCACGACCATTCGTCATAAAGATAATAACGTCCGCTTCATCAATGGCGATTTCCGCTTGTTGACGAATTTGTTCTAAAAACGGCTCGTCCCCAATCTCAATACCACCTGTATCAATAATATTAAAGTCATGTGTTAACCACTCTGCCGAACTATAAATACGGTCGCGTGTAACGCCTGGAATATCTTCCACAATCGAAACACGTTCTCCAACGATACGATTAAAAATCGTCGACTTACCTACGTTCGGACGACCTACGATGGCTACTACTGGTTTCGTCATCTGTAGTTCATCCTTCCAACTTCTTGTCTTTCGCTATTATACACGAAAAATGCCATTATATCATATCATATCCATGAATGTGCGCGCTATGTACCGTTCTTTCCGTCTATTTAGAAATTTTTATATCATTTCGGCTGAGCTATTTGAATGTTCGATGTGATGTAATCATCTTCGAGTCTGATTTATTGTATCCGTTTTACTTTGATTGTTCTTTCCGTCGCTTTGGCTTTTCTAGCCATTTCCTCCATAAAAAAGCGAGGACACAAACTGTATCCTCGCTTGTCATGTTTATTTAAAGTTTTTCAGCTTATCGCCAATGACATCACCGAAAGAGAAACCTGTGTTTTCTTCTGGTAATTCATAGTCGATTACTTCCTCTGCCTCAGGATTTTCAAGTAAATCTTTAATGCTTAATGCTAAGCGGCCATCTTCAGCATTTACGTCAAGCACTTTCACCTGTACCTCTTGTCCTTCTTTTAAAGCTTCATGAGGCGTATTAATGTGCTTATGCGCGATTTGCGAAATATGCACTAAACCTTCTACACCTGGGAAAACTTCCACAAATGCTCCGAAAGAAGTAAGACGTTTTACTTTTCCATCTAACACTGTACCTTTAGCTGCACGCTCTTCAATGTTCGACCAAGGACCAGGAATCGTTTCTTTAATAGATAACGAAATACGCTCATTTGCTGGGTCTACAGAAAGGACTTTCACCTTCACCTCTTGTCCTTCTGATAAAACCTCACTCACATCACTCACATGCTCATGAGACACTTGTGAAATATGCACAAGGCCATCAATACCACCAAGGTCAATAAAGGCACCAAATGATGCAATACGCTGTACTTTACCGTCTAAAACATCGCCAGTTTTAATTTGGTTAATAACATCTTTCTTTTGAGAAGCTTTTTCAGCTTCCACTACAGCACGATGTGATAAAATCAAGCGATTTTTTTCTTTATCAAGCTCAACAATTTTAAAGTTAAGAGACTTACCTTTATAGTCTTCAAAATCATCAACAAAGTAGTCTTCTACTAGGGATGCTGGAACGAAGCCACGTACTCCTAAATCTACGACAAGACCACCCTTAACAATATCTTTTACTTCCGCTTCGAAAATTTCCTCAGCGTTGAATTTTTGCTCGAGTGTATCCCATGCTTTTAAAGCATCTACTTTACGTTTTGATAATACATAGTTTTCTTCTTCAACTTTTGTAATCATCAATTCCAACTCATCTCCGACAGAGATGGCGTCAGACGCTTTTTCAATGTGTAAGCTTGATAACTCACTTATCGGTACAATACCGTCAAATGGTGCACCTGGGATTGAAACAGTTACCGCTTTTTCATCAACCTGCTCAGCAATACCCTTGACGATATCACCTTCGTTAAACGTTTGTTCTACATTGTTCATTTCTTCAGACATATGTAACCCTCCTTCGCATCTTCCCTTACTATTTTATTCGATATTGAAGACAAAGACAAAAATAAATCCTTTAAATTCAAAAAATGTCTGAAATTTTTGGATTTACAGCATTTTTTCTTGCGCTAATTTTAAAATGGCCTGTGCTGCATCATCAATTGACAATGCTGTCGTGTCTAAAAATATGGCATCTTCTGCTTGAATTAGTGGTGATGCTTCACGCTCGCTATCCATTTTATCGCGCAGGGCAATTTCTTCTTGAAGCTTTTCAACGGTAGATTCAATTCCTCGCTTTTGATTGTCAATAAAACGACGTCTTGCTCTCTCTTCTACAGTTGCAGACATAAATATTTTTAGTTCTGCATTTTTTAATACATGTGTAGCAATATCGCGCCCATCCATCACTACACCGCCATTAGCTGCAAGCTTTTGTTGCTGCTTTACTAATAGTTCGCGTATTTTAGCATGAGCTGCTACTTGTGAAACAGATGAAGTTACCTCATTTGATCGAATTTCAGCAGAAACATTCTTTCCATCTAAAAAGACTAATTGTCCTTGAGAAGAAGGCTTTAAGTCAATTGTGCTAGATGCAAGCATTTCTGCTAATTTTGTTTCATCATCTAAATGTATGTTTTGTTGCATTGCTTTATACGTGACAGCACGATACATAGCACCTGTATCGATATAAGTAAATTTAAGTGCCTCTGCAACGATTTTTGCGATTGTGCTTTTCCCAGCGCCAGCAGGTCCGTCAATCGCAATTTGAATGTTTTTCTTCATATTTCCCCCTACTTTCTATCACACCATATTGTATCATAAAAAAGCCCTCTTCAAGGAGAGGGCTTTCTAAAATCTAATTACTACTCGAGTTGAAGGTGTGTAAACTTCCTATCAATTATTCCTCGGCATAATTGCGTCCAGAATCTACTTTGTGATTTGTCCTGCACGAGGGACGACTGATATCGGTCATTTCGGTAAAAATGCCACAGGACGTGGCGTTCTTAGACCGAGTTCCTCTATTTCAGCGGGTTTTTGGACATCCGCTGAAAAGCAACTTAAATCTGCATTCATCTCACTGATCAATTAATAAGCGAAAAAATCAATCATCAAAAGGATTTATTTCTTTACGACGATTCACTAACTGACGTTCAAAGCAGAAACGAACAATATGCTGTTGGTCTACATCATCAGTATCTGATAGTTGTATAGTGGCCATTTTTTGGGCATCTTTTTCGAATATACGAACAACCGTCGCATCCGTAATCACGTATTTAACATCTCCGTTGGCATATGGTAAAACGATTGTTAACTGAACATCATCACCAGCTTGAAATTTAATTGCCCCTTTCAAGAGAACTGCCAGACCACCTGCGCTAATATCCGTTGTTACTAGCTGATATTTGGCATCTTGAAACTGTATCGCTATATCTACAGGCGTTTCCACACGTACATATTCACGACGCTGAATTTTAATAAAGTCATCTTCCATTGGACAATGCAACATAATCATAGGAATGTTACCAGCTTTACGCCCAACCACTTCAGTACTAAAAGCAAATGATTGCTTATCATCCGTGCGAAAAGTTGCTCTAAACTCAGATCCATCTATTAAAAAAGCTGTTTTGTTTGTGGCAACATTTATTGGATAATCGATGTAAATAATATTTTCAGTTTGTTCTACAACTTTACAGCGAAATTTTTCAACACTCTCTGTATAAGTTGGTTCAAGTTCTAATTGAGTACCAATTTTTATTTCCATGAGCATCTCCTCGAACACAAATATACTTTATTATCGCATGAGATGCCCATTCTGGCTATATAAAAACTGGTAGTTTTTTCTTATGTTACGTTAAATATTCCACTTTCAAAACATTGTGATTTTCTGCGTCAATAACAATTCTGAACGTTTCTTGCGTATTTTTATCACGTACCGCAATTACCTCATAACAAAGGCGCTGTTCAAATTGACCATTATCTGTATAAATTTTTCTTACTTCTTCTACTTTCACGTCGGCATCAAAGAAAGTTTTCCAATCAATTGGTTTTGCTGTTTGTTGCTTAATCGTCTCTTCCTGAATATATTCCATCGCATTTGCACCAAGTAACTCGCCTGTATCCTTAGCAAGTTTTAATTGCACCCCATCCGCATAAACCAATGCATTATCACCAGGGTGAACCCGCGCAAATGTCACATGCCATGCTTGATGATTTTCACGAGTTTCCACAAACGCAACGTCATTCATTCCAAGTCGCTTTACATATTCTTCAGCTTTTTTCATAATTTCATCCTGCGATACCCTAGCTTCATCTACCGGACGTTCCACTAAGTAGGAAATTAAATGCCCTCCCTTTTCTGTTAGATCGACATATCCTAAACGAATGCCTTGGTGGAATTGGATGTGATAAAACGGATATGGTGCAGTATCGCTACTTTTTGTAACAGTAAATGTTGCATCTTTTATGATAGGGAATAATTGTTTTACTTTTTCCAATGCTTCTTTTTCAGTAATGACTGAGTCTTGTAATGCTTTAAGCTCTATTTTTTTCTGCCAATCCGATTCACTTAATGTAAGTGGGAAATCTTTTTCGCCGTAATCCTTTAATGTCTTTTGTACATTATCAAATGTTGTATTAGGGTTCTTCGTATCTACTTGTCGTAACCAGACATCCATTTTACCGTTATTTTTATAAAAATCTACTGTTGCAGCTGACCACTCATCTGAAAGTGATTGTAAATTTGTAGAGACTTGTGGCATTTTTTCTCGCCAAGCTTGGTAATCACCTGTTTTAGATGTTTTCTTAGCCTCATCTCCTAGGCGCCCTAGGTAACTTAGCCAGTCGTTCGACATTTCTTGCCCGATAGGAATATTCGACATAGAAGATCGAACGTCAGAGCTTAGTCGCCAAACAGAATCTAACTCATTGTGAATCGCTTGATCATCTCGAAACAATAGAGATTGTGAAACAGCTCTTTGTAGATGCGATAATTTCTCAGATGCATCCGTTAAATTATCCGTGTACTGAGCTAGCACAGTACGTTGTAAACTTGCATTTTTTCCGTGCATATTAATGCTATATGCCCCTAAGCCAATAACTGCCGCAGTGAGTATAACGAGCATAGTTCTCATTTTTTTCCTCCTTTCTTATGAACAGAAAATGTGTTCTCCAATTCGTTTAATTTGAGCTCGTGACCAAATCCACTTACTTGTAGCTGTTTTCGGATTAAAATAATAAAGTGCATTTTCTGAAGGATCCCATCCATTCATAGCATCAAGAACCGCTTCTTTTGCACGTTCATTTGGTTCAAGCCAAATTTGTCCATCTGCCACCGCAGTAAACGCTAGCGGTTGGAAAATAATACCTGAAATAGTATTTGGGAATTCAGGACTTTCCAAACGATTTAAAATAACAGCTGCTACAGCCACTTGACCTTCATAAGGCTCTCCCCTAGCTTCACCATAAACCGCATTCGCCATTAACTGTACATCTCTGTCAGTATACTTTGGAGGTAGTTGAGTTTTAGTCCCATTATTATTACTACTACCACTACTTTTACCGCCACCTCCACCGCCGCCAGTGTTTGTTTTCACTTGCTGTTCAAGTGGCGTACCACCATAATAGGTGAATTGATTTCCTGCATTTAATTGCGCTTTGACCCATCCTTCATCGTAATCTGAATAACCTGATAAAGTTTTTTTAGTTTTAGCACCGGCTATTCCATCTACTGGTAAACCATATTTCTCTTGGAAAATTCGTAAAGCCCAATATGTGTTATAGCCAAATTTGCCATCAATTTTACTTTTATAAAACCCTAAGTATTGTAGCCTTGCCTGTAGCTCAATTACATCATCTCCATAAGCACCACGAGAAATCTGTTGCTCGGTAAATGCAATGGCGTCATTTTGCGGAATAGCGAATATACTAATCCCCAACATCAAAGCAAAAATTATGCTTACTAAACGCACTATCATCACTCCTTTTTTTCATAGCTTGAAACAAACGACACTTTTTATACATTTAAAAAATAGAAAAGCGCAGAAATCTTTTTTAGATTTCTACGCTTTATATTTTTTTATGCATATGCAAATGTTGTACTAGGTGATAGTGAGCAAGCTTGACTTTTCGTAGCCCAAACCACCACAAAAATAGCATAAAAGGTATCATTAAATATACCCAATAGCCTTTAAATGATAAAATTGTATTATATAAAATGTGTAATACTACCGGTGCACAAAGCGCCATAGCAATCATTTCTTTCGTCTTTGCAAACTTTGAAAACTTGGCACGTCCATAATAATAGCCCATTACAACACCGAACAAAGCATGACTCGATACAGGTAATAATGCACGCATAAAAGCAGTATCTAAACCGAAAGAAAATAAATAAAGCACATTTTCAATCGTGGCAAAACCAAGAGATATGCTTGCACCATACAGTATGCCATCATAAGGATCATCGAATTCTACATGATTGTAGATTGCGATTAACAGAATAAACCATTTAAAAAACTCTTCAACTACACTCGAAAAAACTACATCTTGTAGATAAAGATATCGAAAGACCCCTTCCTCTGTTAGTACATATTGTAAGAACAAGATTGGGAACGTTAAAAATGCGCCATACAAAAACGTTTGAAGTAAGGTTCTTCTTGGCTCCGTTGCCATCTGATTGCGCAAATAAAAGTAACTAAAAAGCGCTAAACCGGGAGCAATGGCAGCTGATAATAAGATGATCATGATGCCGGCCCCTTTCAAAAATCAATTTCACCTTGACATAATGATGTTAAGATTTTAAAATTCGTGACATCCTTCTGACTTTCCCAACAATGTTTTTTATACGAAAGTGAAGCGTCCGCCTCACAATGTTGGTTAACTTTAGCATTTTGCAGGATGTAAAATTTCATAGCCTATGTTTATTTATTCTGTCGGTTATTAGACAAAAAGTATATCGTATGTCATAGGCGGAAAACTATTGTGACATTTTCCGACAAAAAACATCTGTTACATGAAGATAAACTGCTATTATTATACCATGTTATGACACAAAACTTTTTAAAAGGAGATATTATTTTTTATGAAAAAAACAATTTTATTAATTCATACAGGTGGAACAATATCTATGGCGATGAGCGATGAAGGTGCCGTTATGCCTAACAAGGAAAATCCTCTTATGAAGGAAAGTAGTAAACTTGATGCGCTCGCAACAATTATTGAAATGGAGGCATTTAACCTCCCATCACCACATATTACTCAAAAAGAAATGCTTAAATTACGTAATCTTATTATCGAAAAAGTTGCAGAGGAGAAAATTGATGGCGTTGTCATCACCCATGGTACTGATACATTAGAAGAAACAGCATACTTTTTAGAGTTAACGACCGATTTATCAATTCCTATTGTTTTAACAGGTGCCATGCGCTCCTCAAACGAACTTGGTGCAGATGGTGTTTATAATTTAGTAGAAGCCGTTCGTGTAGCTGTAGATGAAGAAGCTCGCGAGAAAGGTGTTCTCGTTGCCATGAATGACGAAGTCCACCTTGCTGTTAATACTACAAAAACAAGCACATTGAATGTTTTATTACATTGTTCATAATTTCTCAATACGTCTCTTAATTCACTACCTATTTACAATAGTTGCACAGTATCTATTTTTACAGTCTATCCCCTTAAAGAAAATTTACTGTTACCTCAATTTCATCCCATTCTGTTCGTTTCCAAACTATTTCAGATATAATATTTTTAATGTATGCATTTTGTTTTGCTTTATCATTTTCATCACTACTTTTTTTCATACTTTCAATAAAATCATCTATTCTTTTAATTCTGTCATTGTTAGTCATATTGGAAAATGAGTCTAATTTTTCTCTTTTCTTTCTAACTATATTTTCTAATTCATATATCTTTTCTTGTCTTTCTTTGATTTTTGTTTTAGCTTTATCAGGAGAATACATACCTTCCTCAAACCACTGTTCAATATTTTCAATTGCTTTGTATTGAATGTCTAATTTAACATCTAATTTTTCTATCTCTTTAAGTAACATTGTCTTTTCTTTATCTTTTAAATGATCACTTTTTATATCGTTTAGAGCAACCTTTATTACTTCTGCTGATTTATAGATTGAATCCATTATTAATTCAGCTCTACCACCCTTACACTCTTTGCATTTAGAACAGTTTGAAATTTCATCTCTCCCATCATGACTCGATTTTCTTATTGTTAATGTGGAATTACAGTTGTAACATTTAACTACTCCAGATAGTATATTGATGTTATTCTTTCTAGTATGAGTATTCTTATTTTTAATTACTTCTAAGATTTTTTCATGCTCTTCTTGAGTCTTTATGGCAGGATGAGCGTTATAAACAGTCTTCCATTCGCTTTTAGACACATATTCAAATTTCTTTTTTACAGCAGATTTAGACTTTCTATTACCTTTAGTTTTATTGTAAACAATATGACCTAGAGTAACTTCTGCTTTTAATTGTTGTAATATTGTTGCCCCTGTCCAGAGAGTGTTTTTAGGTGATGGTATTTTTTGTTTATTTAATGACCAAGCAACATCATTACTAGACATCATTTCATCAAGATACATTTCATAAATCATTCTTAGAACTTTAGCTTGTTCATCATTTATTTCAAGCTTTTTAGTTTTTCGATTATAGTCATATCCATAAGGCGGAGATGAAAACACCCACCTACCCATTTCCACTGCCATTTTTCTACCATGAGTTAACTTTTTATTGATATTTTTATAATCTCTTCTTGCCATAAATTGTTTAAAAGCTAACATTTCTTCTGAAGCTTCATCTTCCATATTATAGATTGTGAATGGAGTAGTTTCTATGATCAATGTATTGCTATTTAGAAATACATTTGTAATTATATCTTGGTCTGTACCACTACCTCTACCTAGTCTGTCATAATATGTTACAACAACAGCATCATACATTCCTCCATCAACATCATCTAATAGCTCACACATTATTGGTCTTGCTTCTATAGAGTCACCTGAACCGATTTCCTTATAAATTGTATAACCCCAACCATATTTTTCACATATTTGAGTCGAGCTACGTTCGTGTTTTATTAGATCTTCATTCTCTTCGCCTCTAGAACGTCTAAGATAAATTGCTACATTTTTTATATCTTTTAATTCCTTCATAATTTTCTCCTTATTGACCTTTAAAGGTAATTTTTACAGAAAAAATATCTCCGTCATTAATTTCAAAAGTCTTCTGTTTCCATAATAAATCCTTTTGGACTCTACAAATTTTGTATTTATTTGCTTGAGAAATTATTGATTGTATACTTCTTTCTTTTTTTAGCTTCTCTTGAACGCCAATCGCCCCTTCAAAAGGGTACATTTCTGCTAATATTTTTAATTCTTCATCTGTCCATAAGTCTTGACGTTGAATAATTTTATTTTGTTCACGAGATTCTTTTGCAACTAATGGGTCTTTCTTTAGTCCCAATTTTTTAGCCCTTCTTAATATTTGGGTATTTGTATATTGAGGAAATATTTCAGCTAATTGGTTAGCAGTCTTATATTTATAAACCTTTTTCAGTAATTCGCTTTCTTCTTGTGACCATCTGATACGACTCAAATCCACCACTCCAAAATATTAATATTCTATAAAGACATAATAGCAAAAAACACTGACGTAATACAACATCAGTGTTAATTATTGTAATTAATCGCATGACATATATGATTCTATCTCTAGTAATCTTTCTTCAGGTAATGATTTAAAATATTTCAATAATGCATCATGAAATAATTTGTTGAGTTCTTCATTTTGTATGATGCAACTACTTTTTGTTAACCCTTTTTCATTACTCATCTGCATCATCCTTTCTTACATAATCAATAAATTCAAATTTCAATTCGTTTTCTTCTTGTTCTTCTTTATGTATTATTTTAAATTGTTGTTTTACCTTTTCATAAGGAAAAAAGGTATCTCCCTTTTTATTGTCTTGTATATATGTAATATAGATTTTATCTGCAAAAGGTAATGCTTGTTCAAATAAATTCTGTCCCCCGCAAATAAAGAGGTCTTTGTCTTGATCTCCAGATTCTAAGTAATGATTTAACACTTTATCTAATGATGACTCAACAATTACTCCGTTTGGAACTTTGTAATTCTTATTTGAAGTTAAAACTACATTTACACGCTTATGTAGTGGTTCTGGTAATTCTTCAAATGTTCGTTTACCCATTAAACATATATTAGGGTGTCCACTATTATTTTGAGTGAGTTGTTTAAAACGTTGTAAATCCTTTTTAATTCGATATAAGAGATGTCCATTCTTACCTATAGAATTTGTTTCATTGATTGCAACTATCATATTGATTGACATATACTCCTCCTTCTTATCGTTGACTAAATACGTGACTTGATAGTAAAATCAAGATGTGACTAAACCGAATTTTCCTGATTCACTTCTAAGTCACGTATGAGCGAGTGTCTTGTTGACGTTCGCTCTTTTTTTATTTCTCCTTCTTTGCATGAATGATCTGCTTGTTATTATATTCTGTAACTACTTCCCATCCATCAGATTCCAATTGTTCTACCTCACTGTAGGTTTTGTAGTTGTAGTAGATATGTTTTTCTTTTGTTGACAATGAAGATACTAATACTGCAAAAACTAATATTCCTATACCTATACATATATTTATTTTTGAAATAGAACGATTTTTAAAATAAATGCTTATTGGGATTATTATCATTAGTAATAAAACTGCCACTACAACCGTCCATAAGTAATGATTAACTGTCCATTCATTAATTATCAATTGACATTACTTCCTTTTTTGTATGATCACACAGCTAAATCAAATTTAAGTTGTGGCAAGATTGGGTTATATCCAATCAGCTCAAAATCCTTTTCTGAAATGTCATAAAAATTAGTACCGTCTGGGACATTTAGAATTAACTTAGGTTGAGATTGAACTTCTCTAGATTTTAATTCCTCTACTCGCTTTATTGTTTCTTCTACTTGTTCAGTATGACGATCATATACGTGCCAATTCTTACGTAAATGTTCAAATAATCCAACTTTAATGCCTAAATGTTTAGCCACCATCATTTGCAATGCCACATATTGCATTTGATTTATTCCTGTCCCTGCAACTAATGCATCACTACTACGTTGTACTAAAGTTAAGTCGAGAAATTTATCGCCATTAACATTGGAAACCGTCCACAAAGTTTCATATGCGCATTCTACTAACATTTTCTTATCCATGTTTGCCCAATTATAGAATGAAACCAAATGTCTTTTTGAGTAGGGGTCATGCTTTAGATTATGCAACAACTCATTCATTTGATTACGAGAAAGTTCATATCGGTATATGTATTCATCCTCATCTTCGATATAACTAAAATCATACTTAGAGTCGTTTCTCTTGCTTATTAATAAATCACTAATGTATGTAGCACTATTTAAACCATGGTCGTTTGCACATTCTTTTTGTGAAATATATATCTTAGAAGTTTTATTATCGATAAAAGCTTTGTTATTATAGAGCACATTATCTAGATCTGTTATAAAAGCTGATGTTTCTGGGCTATAAAATCCAGAGCTGAAATAGTCCTTATCAAGAACATATCCCTTAAAACCATTGTCCCTAGCTATAAAGTATTGTGGTATTGATTTCACTGTTCTTAAAAATCCTTCGAAAGAATGCCATTCAGTACATATCATATCTAAAGACCAATTTGATAATTTTTCATTCAGGGAATGACATCTCTCTATCATCTGAGTCCATTTTCTTTTCAATTCATTAATTTCATTGTCAGAGAACCCTTTAACTTTTTCAAATTCTCCTAAATATCCAAAATTACACACTGTCCTTGAGTAAGGGCTTTTAACATTTCTTTCCCTTATTTGTTTAGATGCACAATACTTCTTATATCCAGTAGCTAAAAACTGAACCAGAAATCTATCGCTATCTGTTTTGCTTAATATTTTAAAATCACCATATTTTCCATTTATTACTTTACCTAGGTATAATGAAGGCAAGCTGTTATTGTAAACATCTTCTATCGGATACAGTAATTCACTATCAAACATTTTTGACTTTTCTTTTTTATCTACTAACCTCTTTTTTATCTTAACCACCTCCCTCTTCATTTCTCCAGGTCTATGGCTTTCTAGATTATACGAGTAAGCTCTTCCTATATTCCCGTATTCATTCATCCAAGAATCCCACCATGAGACTCCGTGATACTTAAATCCTTCATTTGTATTAGTTTGCGTTTGATATATTGCTAAAATCTCATTTATTGCCCCTTTTACAGCAATACGACGAGTTTCTGTGATTGGAAATTCATTATTTTGTAAATTATATGTCTCAAAAATACTTCCTCTAATAGAAATAGAATGAGATGGGCTATTATCTGATGCATATCTTCCCCTAGGATTATCGTCCATACATCCTTCATTAGCCAATCTAGTTAAGTTTTCAATCAGATACTTTTCTGCTTTATTTAATTCGGTCAACCTAAACTCTCCTCTATGTATAAAAGTAATGAGAGTAGAAATTAATCCACTCTCATATATAATTATGTATTTTATTTATTAAAAAGTTTCTTAAGTGCTTTTTTAAGCTTACCTTTCTTCTTTTTAGAAATTTCTTTTTCTGACTTTATTTCAACAACTTCAATCTTTTCTTTATCAATTACACTTTTGTTTCTACTTGACTTAACTTCGTCAATCTCATCTCTACGTTCTTGAACATGTTCTTTATAAGAATCAACTACTTTATCTGCAATCTTTTCTACTGGTTTATCAAATTCAACAAACTTATTATTAAATCGTTCATTACCTGATCCATAGAAATCTTCAGAAGAAATTACACCATTTCCATTATATTGAGGTACAAATGGTACTCCGTTTTGTTTAGCTTCTAATTTACGTTGTTTGCGTGATTTCATATATATATATATTCTCCTTTTTATTGTGTATTTTGTTTGTTTAAATATAGATTGTATTTTCATGAACTAAACCACGTTCCTTCAATTCCATCAAAAACTTAGAAAGTAGTCTTTGGTGTTCATTTAAATTCTTATTATCTTTCACTATGTCCCCATCAATAAATTTAACCACATCGTATACCTTACTAATACAACTACCTGCTCCACGAGTGAGTGAACCTATATCAACATCGAATCCTTCATAAAGGTAGTTCCGTACGAGTTTATCATTATTTACTACATATAAAATATTCATATCATTACTCTCCTTCTACTTTATCATTCAATAATATCCATGATTTATTAAAAGTGTGTTATTTTCCACTACTACCTAAAGCACCCGTACCTCGTTCAGATGGAATACTTAACAGTTCCTCATACGAAATTACTTCTTCTTCAACCTCTGGTACAATTTCAACTGCCATTTGACATACTGCTTTAGTGATTGGATATTTAACTTCATTTTCAGTTTCTACTTTATCAGTAACTAATTTTGAAATTACAATGTTTTTATTGGTAGTGTTTTGTAGCTTCAAGAACACTTCTCCTCGATATCCACTATCAACTTGACCACAACGAGGTACTAATCCAATTGATCCAGTTGAACCACGTTCACGCTTAAAGTCTAAGCGATATTTATAACTTACTGCTGTTGCAATACCTGTATTAAAGCCTACAATTTCATGTGGTTTAATCGTTACTTCATCTTCATTAAAGAGTACATAGATGTCATAACACCCGTCTTCTTTTCGTTTTGTTGGAATAATCGCTTCCTCTTTAACTTTTGCAAAATATAATGTGTTATTTAAATCCATAATTTATATTTCCCCTTTTTTATGTATTATCTTTGTTTGTATAATGGTTTATCAGATTATGCTTCACAACTACTACATAATTTATCTTTACTGAATTGTTGAGATGCATTTGTACTATGTTGATAGTAAAGAGTTTTAATTTCATTCTTCCATGCGAAAATATACAAATCATTAATTTCTTTAGCTGACATTTTTGGATTTACCATAATATTTAAAGATTGTCCTTGGTCAATAAATTTTTGACGCATAGAAGCTTGTTCTAATACTACATATTGGTCAATTTCAGCAAAGGTTTTAAATACTTCTTTCTCATGTTGTGTTAAGAAGTCCAAATGTTGTACTGAACCATCATTGACACGAATGCTATTCCATGTCTCTCTATTATCTTTACCATAGAATTGTAATACTTTTTTAAGATAAGGATTACGAATAGTTACTTTTGCTTTGGCGACATCTTTCACGTAATTATTACTCCAAATAGGTTCTATCGACTGACTGACTTGACCTAAAATAAATGCTGAACTTGTTGTAGGAGCTATTGCTAACAGAGTCGTATTACGTCTACCATAACCTTTTAATAACTTTGGTTCTCCAAATATTTCAGCTAATTCTTTAGAAGCCTGTAATGACTTCTTTTGAATAAATCTAGAGATGCGAACGTTTAATTGAGAAGCTTCAACACTTTCAAATGGAATCATTTTGGATTGCAGATAAGAGTGCCAACCAAGAGTACCTAATCCTAATGCTCGATGGTCTTTAGCGAAGTTATAGGTACGTTCCATATAAGTAAATGCATTACGTTTTTCAATTTCTTCAGAATCTCGCATTTCTTCTAAATCGCTAATAAATTCAGAAATAACTGCATCTAAGAAGTAAATCATAGTTTCTACTGCATCAGTATCCTTCCACTCGTCAAAATGTAAAAGGTTCATAGAAGCTAAACAACATACAAATGACCAAATTTCATTATCTGGTAATGCAATTTCAGTACATAAATTAGAGTGGTTAATAAGTAATGCTAAAACTTTATATACATCTACTGTATTTCTATTAACAGTATCAGTAAAGAAAATATAAGGATAGCCAATTTCTACTCGGCTTTGAATTACTTTAGCCCAAATAGAACGTTTTTTTCTATCTCCTGCAATCATTTCTTTCATCCATTTATCAGTAACTGTTACACCATGGGTTAGTTTTTGAATAGGATTTCCTTCACTTCCAATCTTTAAAAACTCCTCAATATCAGGATGTTCAATAGGTAAATATGGAGAAAAAGCACCTCTACGCATACTACCCTGTGAAGCAACGTCTACTAATTTATCAAACATCTCCATAAAGTGAACTGCTCCAGAAGACTTTCCGTTATCTTTTATTTCAGCACCACGATGACGGAGATTTCCAAAATAACCAGAAGTACCTCCACCAAATTTACTCATCATTCCTACTTCTCCATGTGTATATAAAATATTAGCCATATTATCATCAATATTACTACCGAAACAACTAATACTTAATCCCTTTTTAGTTCCAAAGTTAGACCATACAGGAGAAGATAGAGAATAATAACCTTTGCTTAAATATGTATAAAATTTATTTGAAAATCCTTCAATTCCTAGAATTTTTTCAGCATGGTCTGAAATTTCTTTTAATCGTTGTTCAGGCGTAACTCCTTTTTTTAAGTATCCGCCTTTTAAGAAATTTATGCTATTTTCGTTTAACCATTCAAATGTCATATGTAACAAGCTCCTTTTTATAAGTAAATTAGAAATGTTATAAAACTGTCTAATTTAAGTATTATGAAAACAAATCATCTGCTTCAATACTCTTTTGTCTTTTCGCATAATTTACGCTACGTTTGTCAAAGAAGTCTACATGTTTAGTAGTAAGAATTTCATCGTCAAACCATTCTGTCTTCTCCACTAATTCTTCATTGATTTCAAAAATAGGTTCAAATCCAGTACTAATTAATGAATTATTTAATCTATTTTTAACAAATTCAATAACAACTTCTTTAGGTAAGAAATCTAAGTCTCCATCTTCATATATCCAATCTACTACAGCAACTTCTGATTCAAACGTATTCTTACAAGCTTCATAAACTTTATTACTAAGCTCCTCATCAAACCATTCAGGATTTTCATTTCGAATAATATCGACCAATTCAATACCAAACATTCCATGTAATTGTTCTTCTTTAGATGTAGCTTCAATAGCATTTGACATACCTTTAAATAAATTCTTATACTTATTAAATGACATGATTATTAAGAATTGAGAAAATAAAGATACGTGTTCAATAAATAATGAGAATAGAATAAGTGATAATGTAAAATCTTTATTGCTTTCTGTTTTTAAATATTTAACAGCGCTAGTCAAACTGTTAACTCGATTAGCTAATGCTGGAATTTGTTGAATTCTCTCAAACTCATTATTCAATCCTAAAATTTCTAAAAGGTGAGAATAAGCATCACTATGTCTTACTTCTGAATCTGCAAAAGTTGCTCCCACAGATCCTACTTCTGGTTTTGGCATCCTATTATGTAAGTCTCCCCAGAAATTCTTAACAGCTACTTCTACTTGTGAAATTGCTAACATTGTATTCTTAATCACATTACGTTCTTTGTCTGTAATGTTAACTTTATAATCTTGAATATCGGAAGTGTAATTAAATTCTGTATGTAACCAATAAGAGTGTTGAATAGCCTCTTTATACTCATTTAATTGAGGATATTCATAAGGCTTTAAGTTTACACGTCTCTTAAAAATATCAGGTTTTCTTTCTTGTGATCGTTTTTCCCGATAAAGGATGTACGCTTTAGCCGTTGCTTTGTACTTGGAGTTAAGAAGAATCATTTCCACAACATCTTGTACTTGCTCAACCGACAAATTATTCTCATTTGATTCATTTAATACATCTAGTACATCTTGAGCAAGTGTTGCTGATACTTCATTATTAAACTCTCCAGTTTCCCTTCCTGCTTTACTAATAGCACTAGCAACCTTTTCTAGTTTAAATTCTACGATCGAATTATCTCGCTTCTTAATGGTCTTTGATAGTGTCAAATCATTTCCTCCTTGATTTATATATCTGATTTTATTTATTTATAATTTAAATTATTCATCTTCAAGTAGTTCTTTGATGACTTCTATCGGCTGAATTCCATTTAGCTTTATTTGTCCTGCATCACTATCTATTAGGATTACTGGTACGCTTGATAAATCATACTTCTCAATTGCATCTTCATCTTTAGCAATGTCTATTGTATCGAATGGAACTCCCTCTTCTTTTAATATGAACTGCATTGTCTCACACGCAGGACATGTCGGTGTTGAACGCTTAATTAATGTTAACTTATTTTTCAAAATACCATCCTCTTTCTATTCATATGTATTATTTATGTATTTATTATATTAATAGTTAAGTAGAATATGCTCAGCAATTTCCTTTGTTGTCATCTTACCTGTATCAAATTTAACTACTTCTAAATGTTCAATCTTACTTACGATATTAATTTCATTTTTTGTAATATCGGAGTAAGTATAGTAACAATGTCTACTGCACTATAATCTTCTGTGGAATAATTTAATATTTCTAAGTCATCTTGTAATATCTTTACTGTTTCTTTGTACGAGTTAATAATATCGTCAATGTTTGATACTTCTACGTAGTCGTCACCTCTACTTACAAGTCTACTTTTAATTGTTTCAGGAGATGCATGTAAGTATATCGTTAATGATTTTCCCATAGCTTTTTCTATTAGAGTTGAAAATTGTTGATATGTTAAAGATTTCTTATCGAATATCGGAGCATATACCATATTTGAAATAAAGCTTCTATCCAAAATAATATTGTCTTTTGTAGAAAATATTTCAGACATGTAATCATACATGAAAGCTACTCCTTTTTCTGCTATTCTGAAGTCGCTACCTTTTAAAACCTTAAACCCTGTACAACGCTCTAATTCTTCAATCAGTGTTGTTTTTCCAGAACAATCGCACCCTTCTACTATAATAATAAATCCATCTTTACTAAATTTACTAGCGTTATCCCATATCCATTTATTATTACTTCTTATTCTTTTTATACTTCTATCAATGGAATTAATAGATGTTCCTTCATGTTTACTAGCTCTGACTTTGGATATCCAAAATTTCTTATTTCCATTCTTCTTAAATGTTTGATAAATAGGTGAAGAGGATCTGCCTCCAAACCTTTTAGCAGTAATCTTTCTAGTTTCTCTCATAAGATCGGTTGTTTTTTGCAAACCTATTTTATATGCGTGTTTTTGATTTTCACTAGAAGTCACCCATTCTAAATTAGCAACATTATTATTCTCCTTGTTTCCATCGATATGATTAACTTCTGGTTTGTTATCATTATTTTCAATAAATGTTTTTGCTATAATTCTATGTATTGCAAGTGACTTCATTTTTCTATCCTTATATAAATTAACTGCCAAATATCCATGTGTTTTTTCTTGTGGTTTTAAAACAGTTCCTTTTTTAAGCTGTACACTATTACTTCTACCATTGACCATTCTATCCAAACTTCTAATTCTTCCAAAGCTACTAGCTTCATATAAGTCTTCATACCCCTCTACAGGCTTCCATACTTCTTTATTTTCTATAATTATCATCTCTTTCTTTATGTATTTTGATATGTATTATTAATTTAACTACATATTAAGCTTATCTTTATTACCATAGTCTAAGTTCTTGAATTGACGAGGTTTATATGTACGTTTCTCTTGTTGCTTTATTGCTTTTCTAACGTCTCCGACTGCCGTACTTAATGTGGATGCTGAAATTTTACCTTTAATTAGGTCATTTGCAATACTCATTACTTCATGTAAATCTTTAGCCTCTCGACGCTCATTAAGTGAGACATGTAACTTACTGTATGCTCCCCAACCTTTGCTTGCGTCTAACTTTAGAAACTCTATATGATGCAATAAGTCAATCTTTTCTTGATCCTTTATTCCAATTAATTCATACAATCTACTAACTTCTCTAGGTAATTTATCTAAGAAATTTCTTACGAATGTCAAGTCTTTTTCAAACTGAATAACTTCACTACTAACCTCATTTGTCAATTCAATCACCTAACTCTCGCTTAAGATAATCTTCAAATGTAATTCCTTCATTTTCTAATACATTGTTATTTACAAATTTATAACCGTAATACTCTAGTGCTGAGTCGCTGATATTCAAATAATTTCATCTCCTTTGCTTATTTATAATCTAATTATAACAACCACTAATGTTAATTACAACTATATTTTATGTATTTTATTAATTAATTTATTTTGGTTCTTTTAATATTCGAAGCTGTACATTATGTCTTCCTAGTTTATTTGCTTCTTGTTCTGAAGAAACTAACACGTCTATTTTGTGATTTTTTATCGCCCCACCTGTATCGAGAGAAATTGCCCTGAACGTTTCATAAGGCGTTTTAACTTCTACAATTGTACCTAGTTTTATTACTCTTGGATCTGTAGCAATAATACGTAATCCATTATAGTAAATTGTATTAGACACGTTATAACCTGTTGCTGTTACACCAGTACAACCTTCTGCACAGTAAGCTGTATAATATGAAGCATTAAAAGTCATCCAATTATTGTTTACACTTTCATTACTACCTCTACTAATTATCTGCTTTTCTCTTGCTTCAGACTGCTTTTTTCTTTCCTCAACTTGTGCTACCCTAGCTAGTTCAGCTTTTCTAGCTTCAGTTAACTTCCTTTCTTTTTCGATCCTAGCCAATCTCTCCTGCTCAAGTTTAGCCTGTCTTTCTTGTTCTAACTTCTCTAACCTTTTTCTTTCCTCTTCCTTCAAACGTCCATATTCCTTTTGAATATCGCTGAATGATAAATCAATTTGATAGGCAATCGAATTCTTTTTAATATTTTCCATACGTTTAATGATATCTGAGGATTCTTTCATATCATTTTTATTACTATCTTCTATGACTTGTGTTGCAAACCAAGCCCATACTAAAGTACATGTAATTAGAAATGGTACTTTTAAAAATATAGTTGGTTTTTTCATTTATTCGCTTATTCCATACAACTATCTCATTTGAAGCTCTTAATGACAATTGATATTGTGCGCTTCTCTCGCAGAAATAAACTCCCTCACTTTCTTTTTTTATGTATTTTATTATCTTAAATATCATAATCTACTAAATTGTTATTTGTCAAACATTTATATTTCCATAGATTAACACATCAATTTCACCTGAATTATTAACTGTTGAAATTATATATCCGTTATTCAATAACACTTCGATCAGTTTATTTTCGTCATATCCCGATTTAAGCGTTAAGTTATACTGATGTTGTTGGATATTATCTATAGATTTTTCTATTGAGTTATAACAAATATTCTTTTTACGATTAGACAATACTGCACCATCTTCATCTAATTCAAATCCATTAGTGTACAGTAATTTTGTGAATTTCATGGTATATGCATTTTCACTGCCGAAAGTAATTTTAGTAGGTGATTCAGATTTGAAACGCTCATATAAGTTCTTCACTACATTCTCATCGTATTTATAATATTTGACTGAAACGTTTTTGATTTCCACTGTCACATAAGACATATCATCTGCTGTTAGAACATTCATAATTACCATAGAATCACCCCTCGTTATGTATATTTTTAAATAATATATGGTTATTAATTAATCTCATCATTCAATACTGCTAGATAGACTAACTTTACGATAACCATCTATAATTCTTTGAAGTAATCGAACGCTACTTTCTATAGTCTTGTAATCCCCACCATTTAAACTTTTAGTAATTCTTTCTTCAAGTAAATTTTCAATACGTAATAATTCCGAACCCTCTTTACTTGTTGAATAGAATCCATCTTCATTGATATTTCTAATTGTTGTCAGAATGCTATCGATTTCCTTATTAGATAATTGATTAGTTATATTAGTAAGTAATTTTAATGGAATAGTATTAATATCAAATTCTTTCTTGATTTCTACAGGATTTTCACTTTCAATTTTAGATATGTGTTGTCCGAAAATTGTCGGTGTAGATTCTTTTGGTGATAATTCCTTTGTCATTGCTTCTACTACACCGAATAATTGTATTTCTAACAATGAATTAAATGTAAATTGATAAACCTCATCATATACAAATGCATCAATTAATTTACCCTTTAAAACTACTTTGATTTTGAAGTCTGTACCAGTTATTTCTGCTTCATATTTACTGCTATTGATTTGAAGTAATTTAACTAAAGGTACACTTAATTTCACTTGTTTTGTTACTTCATCAATCACGTTTGAATTTTCTGCAATTACTAAAATGTTTTTCATAATTAATTACCATCCTTTTTATATTTATTTTTTTAAAAGCAAACTATTATTTAATTTTGTGAAATCCACCAATAACTAAATAGCCTTGTTTCTCAATACGTTTAATATCCTCATAAGAAACACACTCATCTACTAGAAATTGAGTACCAAATTTAAATCTTCCAGTCTGTAGTTCTGAGGTAATAACTGTATTATCACTAAGATCATTCCAATATTTGCGAATTACCCTAACTCCTAATTCATTTGCTTTTTCATCTAACGCTTTGCTCTTACCGTATCCACGTAAACAGTCACTTCCTAACATTGCTAACATCTTGTATTCAATTGAAAAATCAAGTAAGTCTTTTACTTTCTTATAGTTTAAGTTAGATTCTTCTTTTTCTTTATATTCATATGTAAGTAATCCGTTATCCTCATATTGAATGTTATCCTTCTTCAATTCAATCATTAAATAATCAAGAAGCCCACGCCCAATACCATTAGTATCTAATTTAATACTCGTTGGTCTATACAGTTTTATCATAGTTATAACTAAATCTGCTAACTCCGTAAAGTTGAAATCTTTAATATTTAATGTATTTACATATGTATTGTTTTGATTTAAGTATTTCCCTAATAAAGTGATATACGTTGGAGCGTCATTAGGAGAAGTAATGTCAATTGCAATCGATTCAATTTTTACTCGTGGAGAAACCTTCAGTTTATATTGATTTAAAATGTCTAGTGTAAATGTTGAATTTCCAGTGATATTAATTTTAAATTTCTCTTCTTTTTTCATAAATATTTACCTCTTTTCTGCTTATTATATTTTATAAAATCAAAATATTATTTAAATGTGTACACCTTTGTTTTTCTTAAGACTATTCATGATAGTATCAGAAATTTTTTTAATGTCCTCTTTGTTATGGGAATCATTAATATTAATGAAAACTTCTAAACCTTGAGGCAATCTAACAAATTCCGTTAATTTATCTTTACAACAGTCAATCCCATGATCAATTTCACCTTCAAGCTTTCTTACTGCACCGTCATTAGTCAAATCCCATTTGTATTTATTTTCATCAATTGTAACTGTTTCACCTTTTACAATTAAGCTATTCAGCTTTTGATACTCATTTACCAGTATGTTAATATATTGTTTATTAAATAGTCTACTTTCAATTTCTAAAGGAGTGCTATTGATTAGCTTCTTAATTTCAATTAAATGAAGCAAATCATTGGACACTCTCTTTGAACGTTCTTTGTGATTTAAGATTACTGAGCTTTCATATAAAGTTTCTTTCAATTCACTTTCAGCATTGTCGATAACCGTTAAAGCTAATTCTTTAAATTCATTAATTTCCTTCTCATATTTCG
Organism: Lysinibacillus sp. EB271-A1-10B; assembly: GCF_058791335.1. Classification (NCBI taxonomy): domain Bacteria; kingdom Bacillati; phylum Bacillota; class Bacilli; order Caryophanales; family Bacillaceae; genus Lysinibacillus; species Lysinibacillus sp. EB271-A1-10B. The sequence continues at coordinate 226,806 of NZ_JBYTDL010000002.1, read as the reverse complement.
TTGTTAAATATGCGTTATAAGCATTTTGTAAAATTGTCATTAGTACTTTTCTCCATTCCTCTTATGTATTTTCATTATTTAAACCATTATGTAATCTTTCTCATTATCAACTTCTAATAGATTTATTTTTTCTCCTGTTACATATCCAGTCATGATCTCAGAGTTTATTTCAACTTTTTTAAATCCAAATTTTTCAATCATACCTTTAACAATATCCTCTTTGTCCATTGGAACGTTCTCACCAACAACTTGATTATGCATAACAGCAAATTTAATGTTTGGAAAATGCTTTTCATGCATTAGTAATACTTGATGGTAATCCTCATATTCCCCACTAGATAAACTGTAGATATACATGTTATCAATCCTTTCGATAATATTGTCATTTTATCTAAATTCTATATTAGGAATATGATAATATACGAAGACTTTAACCATATTCCTAATATATTTACTACTTATTTTCCTCTAACTCTAATTCAAAGCTATCCCCATTATCATCTACATCGATTCTAAATACATGAGTAAATTCACTGATACCCAAATTATTTACATCCATATTGAATCCAGAAGTTAATGATGCATTGTTAATTACTAATTTATAAGCATGAGAAACTTCTTGGTTTTCATTGTATAAATTTCCTTCAGCAATTAATTTAAATTTCTTTATACTCTTACTAGAATATGCTGATTTAAATTTAATCTTTGTTGTTCTAGGGGTTAGTTCTTTTTCGAAATCTGATAAATTATCATTTTGTACAACCTCTCCAATAGCCTTAATTAGATCAATATCAAAATTTACAATGTTAATGGCAAAATACGATCCAACTTCTTCGTTATGTACTAATTTACCTTCAGTAGCTTTATTAAGTTTTGTTACAAACTTTCCACACTCATCAAATACTTTTAAATCCAATACGTCCATTAAAAAGTTATTCATATTAATCATTCTCCTCTACATTTATTTTATTTAATACTTTCAACGTAATACCTTCTGGAATCATTAAAAATTTTGATCCGTTCTCTAATGACTTTTTAATATTTTCATACACTTTACGAGCTATTTCTAATGACATTTCTTTAGGATAATTAACAAGTAAGGTATCATCATTTGATAATGTAATAGTGTCTTCTTCTACAGTTTCTCCATGAATATCTTTAAGTAGTAATTTGATACTCGACATCTATCCATCTCCTTATTTTCTTCTAATTGTATTCTTATACTTTGGCTTACGATTTTCAGTAAGCTTTTCAAACTTTACTTTCCATGTACTGATCACACGTTTAAGTTGTTTAATCTCCCTATTCTTATTAACGAGTTGTTTCTTGAGGTGAAAATTTTCGGCTTCAACCTTCTTATAATGTTCCCATACAGTTTGTTCAGTTAATGTTTCCCAATCATGCATAAGACTCAACTCCAATTATGTAATTTATTTTATAAAATTTATTTAGTTTTAAAATTACTCACATTAATTTTTACCTGAACTGAACCTACTAGTGACCATTTTATGATTTACTGTCACTTTATCTATCATTCCAATAAATTGATTGTCTGGAATATGACCTTCTAATTCAGGAATTTCCACTTCTTCAACTTTATATTTTACACTCTTATCGAATACTCCAATTGTTTTATCAGGATGATCAGAAATGTATCTTTTCATTTCATCTTTTACAAATGAATCATGATTCCTGACTATTGTTGAAATTTCATTGTATGTTTCACTATTAATAAAACTGATAGTAGGATTATCCACAAGACCATTCTCAACTTTAATTAAAGAAATGTAAGTCCCATTATTACTAACTGGTATCGATACAGATGAGCCACCATTACTTCTTTCGTGTTCTAATTTCAGACTACCTTTCATCAATTCATCTCCTTTTATGTATTTGATAATACTAATCTTTTATCAATAGTTTTCTACTAATGGTTTAATATAATAACCAACTATTTCTTTTACATCTAATGAAATGTAATGTAATGTAATGCCCATCTAATAATCCTTCAAATGAATAACTAGAAAACGATGTTAAATTATCTTTCTCGAAAGTCCAATCATTGCATACCACTTCTATAGTTTGTCCTGAGCGTAAATAAATTGTTACGATATCCTTTTTCATAATGAATCTCTCCGTTTCTTTTTTATAATAGTGTGATTTTATTTAATTATGTATTCTTTATTTCAATATGTATAAACGTTCAATTCTTTTATCATGCTTTTTATCGCCCAATGAAACTGTGGTTGTATGTTCCTTTTCCCAAATACATTCAAAATCACTTGGCATATTATACTCACTTACCAGTACCTTATTTCCTTTGGCTTTCATTTCTCTACACCATTTATAAAACTTATCATAAGGGAATGTCTCTTTATTGTATTTAGTGGTATCTCGATAAGGAATATCACAATAAATAACAGCATTCTTTACATCGCCATATTCATCAAAACTTCTATGTATAAATTTAATTCCTTGTAAATATTTCCTTTGATTCTCTAAGTTTCTAATAGCTTCATTACTCATATTTCTAGGGGTAACTTTATCCGATTTAAACCCTCTAGCATAACCACCAAACCACTTTGCGCCAAATGTTGCACAGAACCCAACTAATCCAACGTACCATTTAGGATAATCATCTTTATTATTTTTCACTTTATTATACTCTTCTTCTGTAATCTCAAATGGTAATTCATTGATTGGATCTTGTATGTATTTTAATAACTCAATTAAATATTCATTAATGTCAGAACCTACTTTTTTATCAAAGCTAATTTTATCAACCATATTAGCTCCGCCAACAAAAGGTTCAATATACCATTCATGTTCATCTGTTATGTATGACTCAATCACAGGCTTTAAGTGCTTTGCTATTTTATTTTTACTTCCTAAATATTTCAAATTATACAATCAACCTCTCTTTTTATGTATTTAATTAAGTAAAATGCGTGTTTTATTTAGCTAAAATAACCCCATTCAATCCATTCAATTACTTCTACATTTTTAATGCCTAATTCTTTAGCGTATTGCTTTGCAACCTCATCTAAATCTTTTAATTTAGTGTCTGGATACAATTTAGCAATATGAGTATGATCAAATGTTAAATAGTTTTCATCGTCATAATTGATGTCAAGTAAATAATCGATATCTTCTAGATGCTCAGTGATTAAACTGTAATCTTCATCTTCAATAGCTTCTTCCATACTAGAAATGAATACTTTCCATGTTGGTCGATGATCATATCTGACATCTACTTTTTCTTCTAATTTATTTTTATATTTTTCTCGTAAATAGTCTAAATCCCATTCAATTTTACTTACCTCAGCACCATAACCGTATAAATAACTTGCATCTACTCCCATAATTTAATTCCTCCATTTTACTTTAGTATTATTTATATAATTCTTTTTCCATTTTTTCTTTTCCACTTAGAATAGGTTTCATAAAGTTCTCTAATTCTAATACTCTTGACACATCACCATTTTTACCTGCCTTGACTTGAAGCTCTTTTAAATCATCTATGCGACCACCTAATTGGATTAATATCGCTCGTAATTCTTCTTTTGTGTAAGATACTGTATGCATTTTATCTCCTCTTCTTATGTTTTTTTAAATAAAAGATGAATATTATTTAAAGTAAAAACGACTTAATTTGTTCCAAAACGTCCTCTGCGAGTAAAATTGCTTCATATTCTCCAAAATCAATATAGATGAACTCTTTATGCTCGGAATACCTTGATAACACTAGCGTTTCAGTACGTTCAATTCCTTCACCTTTCTTTTCAAAAGGAATATTTAGCTTTAATTCCATCTCTATTTCCTCCTGTTTTTAAATAATATTTTCTTTTATTTAGTTCCTGTTTTGGCGAACTCATTAGCTAAATCTAGATACTCACTCATTTTATCGCTCAAATTCATCTCATTTAGTTGTGTATTTAAGTATATAAGCTCTTTCTTAATTCTATTCTTTGAAGTTGTTTTATTAGCATACTTTACTGCTGTCTCTAAGAAGTTGATCCGATTAACGACATGATTCTTTATAGCTTTTTTGACTCCCTTTAATGATATCCCAATCAATTCTCCACTTTTATTTGTCAATTCTCCGAGTAATTTAGCTTCTTTTAACATAACTAACATCTCCCTTTTTAATAATATTTAATTTTTATTTAAATTATTTTATGTATTTTATTAATTATCAAGCCTTTTTAGTTAGTTCCCATGCTGATAACCAGTTTTGCATAACATCAGTTGGCGTCCATTTACCGTTAAGCAATTGCTGTTTAGGTCTACGCTCAACTTTTAATACCTTTATTAAGTCTCCTTTAATTAAAAGTGGATTGCCTTTATTATCAGTGAATAATTTCTTATTAACTTTGACCTCGACCTCACTACCATTGTTAACAATATATAGCTTTATGGTTGGTGAATAACGAGTTTCTATATCTGAAATTACAGCAAACGATTTGTCGAAAGCCTCATCTACACTTTGCGGATACCCTAGCACCTCAACTTCAAACATTATTTTTTCATTGATTGAATAGTCATTGATGTTAATTAAAGTTGAAATAAACTCCTGTACCTCTTCAATCCTTTTAGATTTTGTATTGTCTTTATGAGTTTTCTTATATCGATCATTGAATTTTTCTGCTATTAGCTCTAAGTATCGGCTATTTCCAAACTCACTAAAGAACCCTAATCGAATAAGAATATTGAGCTGTCTAGTATTAACGGATGTATTTTCTGTTATATCAATTAATAATTCTAAGAAATCTGTATGTTTTTTTGATTGTGCTAACTCAAACAGTTCTTCAGATATATTATCATTAATGTATTTGATAGATTTTAACCCTTTATATATAGACTTATCACTACTGCTATATTCATACTTAGACTTAGACTTTCCGAACTTGATTGGCTTAATTTTAATTCCTCTTTGTTTAGCATAAGCAATTACTTTTGCACTCTTATCCATCTTATCTTCACGTACATTTAGTATGGTTGTTATAAATTCATGTGGATAATGGTATCTTAAATATGCACATACATAACCAATAAAAGAATATGGTTGAGAGTGGTTTAGAGAAAATCCGTAATCTGAAGCATCCTCGATTACCTTTAAGAAGCTCTGTAGTATTTCTTCTGATTTTTCAATTGTTTCACCATACTGAGATGTCATTATTTCTAAAAATCCTTCTCTGATCTTTGGCAGAAACTGTTCTGTTCCCTCTTTCTTACTTAACCCACGTCTAACACTGTCAGATTCGGAACCTGAGTGATTACAGAAATCAGTTAAGAATCGCATAATGTCTTCTTGGAAAACTAAATAGCCTAAATTTGATTTAAGGAATTCATTTAATGATGCGTGTCCATTATCATTTGTAATACCATTCGATAATTTACTTCTATAAGAATCACCTGCCGGTCTGATTGCACCATTGGCTAAACTTAGCAAGCTGATATAATCAATTTCACCAATGTCGTTCTTTATATTCGATAATGTCTTGTCACTAAATAACTGTTGTACATAATCAAACGCAGTATCCGATTCAAATTGGAACACACCAAGAGTAGAATCACGGAGCGATCTCCAAACATCCATATCATTCACATTAATATTATCTGGTGTAAGTCGCTCAATATTAGCTAATTTACAAGTCTCATTTATTATCTCGATATTATCAAGCCCTAAAATATCAAGCTTTACGTATGATTGACCGTCTAATTCCTTCATGTTGATTGCAGTTACCTTATACTTACTTTCTTTTGTATAAATAGTTGATATATTGCTGTTCAAGTCAATAGGAGAAACTACAAATCCTGATGGATGACTACCCATTGAAACAATAGTGCCTTCTAGTAGATCAACATATTCAAACAGCTCTTTGTACTTACTTCGATATCTGTCTAATGTGTTGCTATCTACAGCTTTAGATATTTCATCAACTTCATTTAAAGGAATGTTTAAAGCACGAGACACATCTCGAATAGCTCCTTTAGTTGCTATAGTATTAAATGTGATAATTTCTGCAAAATCGATACCATCAATAGATGCTAAATAATCTATAACGTCTTGCCTACGCGATGGCTCAAAATCGACATCGATATCTGGCATGGAAACTCGATCTGGGTTTAAGAAACGGAAGAAGTTTAAGTTATGCTTAACACTATCCATTTCAGTAACACCCAACAAGTAAGCAATCAATGATCCATTTACAGAACCACGACCATATCCCTGATAAATATCATTTTCATGACACCATTCAATAATGTTAGTCTGCAATAACATGTAATCAACAGCATCTAGCTTTTCGTATGTATCAAATTCTTCATGCACACGGTCTAAGTACACCTCTCTCTCTTCTCTGGGTAACTTATTAAACCCACGCTTTACAAATCCATCGTTTATTCTACTTTTAAACACTTCAATTGGATTTTCATACAACTTAGGATACTTAGGCTTTCTATCTAATTCAAAAACATCTATCATATTTGACATCGCATTTGTATTTTCAATAGCCTCTAAGTATTCATTGCGTGATAAAGCACCTTGAACTTCAAACATCTCTACTAGCTCATCAAATGATTTCATTGTTAAGTCAAATTGATCCTCATCACCATAACTAGCACCCTTTGCTTTAAGAAGCGTTTCACGACCTTTTGCATGAATTTTATCCAAACAGTGTGTATCCGTTCCTGCTATTAACGGTATTCCAGTCTCTTTAGATAGTTGTGATAACATTTGATTAAACTTAACTTGCTCTGGATGCGTATGATATTGCACCTCAAAAAACATTCTATGTTTATTCTGAATAAACCATTGCATCAACTCTTCGTATTCAATATGTAAACTACTATCTTTAATTACTTTGTTTCCACCTATAACTTCATATGCATTGTTATATAATCTCCAAATAGGCGAAGCTAAACAGGCAGATGTCATAATGATGTTATCAGATGTACTCTTTAAATCATCAAATGTTAAACGTGGGTTGTAATAGAAATGTCCATCTTCACGATTAAAGGATTTTGAAGTCAAATCATTTAATTCTTTTACGCCTTCATAATTCTTAGCAATGGTCATAAAATGATAGTTATCACGTTGAAGGATTAATTTATCTTTTCCTTTTACCTCTTCTACTCCTATCCCTTTAGTTAAATAAATTTCATTGGCATGGATATACTTTAGCCCTCGTTTTTCTACTTCTTGTTTCTTTTTCACCCAATTCATTACACTCCCATGTTCTGAAAATGCTATTGAGTTCATTCCAAGCTCTTGTGCCTTATCAAGGTAATCAGTAAATTTCGTTATACTGTCTGCCCCTGTACCTGCGGTTAGATTTGAAATATCACTATGAAGGTGATATATAGTATAGTTGTTCAAGTTATAACCTCCATTATTTAATAATATTTATATCATCAATAATAAATTGATATTGTTTGATCCATTTATACGTATTAACATTGCACGTTCCTACAATTTCAATCTCTTTTGTATTTTTTAATTTTAAAATAACTTCTTCATTCTGCTTAAACATTATGTATGTAATATTTCCACGTTGCATCTGAATCGTATCTAATTTAGATCCAATAACTTCAAGGTTTACATCATTCAATTTAAAATCATTAACTACAATTTTCGGCTCAACGATGTCTTTTCCCCATATAGGTGACAACTCGCTAATCTCCTCAATAATAGATGAATTCATTGACTTTAAAGGTACTAAAAAATCAACCTTATACTTTTTGCTAAAATCAACTTTAGACAATAGTTTGTTTAAATGTGATGTAACATCTTTAATGTTTTCTTTGCTAATCCCTATTCCAAATGCAGATCCATGCCCCTTAGCATATTCAATATGTTTGCTATCATTTAAAATATCTCTTAATTCATCAAATCCACCATAACTACGTCCACTGCCAGTATATAAACCTTCTTTTTCGTTAAAATCAACAATAATGATGGGCTTCATAAATTTACTTGCTAATTGATTGGCAATTAAACCTTTCGAACCGTTATCAATATTCATGTCTTTTAACAAAATAATCTTATCGCTTTCATTAACATTAGCGTTTTCCATAATACTTTCAACCATTTTGTTCTTTGCTCTATCTTGTCGAGACTTTATGTTTACACATTGCCTTGCGAAATCACTTATAAAAGGAACTAGTTCTGATTTATCTTTTCCTCTAGGCTTGTATTCAACAAGCTCTTTATGTTCGATAAAAGCCTTAAACATATCCTCTCTTTCCTTAAATGTGCCAATGCGAGTAACGGCATTTATAAGTGGCGCAATATAAAATCCTATTGTGGTTGGGTTTAGTTTGCTCTTCATTGAGTAGTCTTGTTTAGTTATTAATGCTTGCAGAAATGAATTATTAATATTTAATAAACCATCATTAATTAAGTAGCGAGTCTCCAATTCTTTTAGAGACATCATATCTGCAATGTTCCCTACTGCCACTAAATCTAAGAAGTAGTCTGCAAACTCAGTATCGTAATAATCATCTAATGCCTGACATACTTTATAAACAATTCCTGCACCACTTAATGACAAGTTACCTTCATTGTTTAAGTATGGATTAACAATTGTAGCATATTTACTTTCTTCACAGTCAATTTCATGGTGATCAATTACCACTACATCTATGCCTTTTTCGTAAAATCGTTTATGATCATCTTCTTCATTTGATGACGCATCTGGAATTAACAGTAGATCAATATCTAAGGCATCATTTACATCAGCAATGCCATGTGTTTTTTTATCATGAATGTGATAAGTAATATCTAATTCTTCATTTTGTAATTTCAAATATTGATACAATATCGATGCACTGGTATAACCATCTGCATCTGAGTCTACTACTATATGTATTTTTGAACCATTATCAATATGTTTAACAATTGTATCTTTAACTTTATGTATATTCTTTAATATTCTCCAATCTTGAGTGACTGATTTATCTAAATCAAGGTAGTCGTGGAGGTTTGATACGCCTCTGTTTTGTGAGAGTGTACCAATAATATCAAATATGTAATCATTGTCTCCTATTAGTTTGTATTTAAACAATCAACCTCTCACCTTTCTTTTCTCTTCATAGAGTTTACACCAGTTATCAAAATTATCACTAGGACTTTCCTTATCTTTGAGTAAACCTTTGGTATCATAGATACAATACAGCTCTTGATTTTTCATAAACTTATCAAATTCATCTGGATAGAAGTTTTTATCTACAAGTCCACCTCTACCTATCTCTGCGCCTCTGTCATAAGCTATAACAATCCTTACGCCTAACAAAGTTAATTTCTTTACTTGCGTTTTTGATAGTTTGTGACCGCCAATAGCGACTGCATTCTTTATCCCTTTGTCCCATAATTGCTGAACCCCCTTTTCAGCCTCTAGCACTATCACTTCTTTATGTTTTAAAATATGATGTTTTGCCTTGTCTAACCCATATAAAATTTTTGTTTTAGCACAAGGGTGTAAGTATATGTATTTATTCTCATGTGGAAGCACATCTTTTCTATTTAGTCTTCCTTTGATTCCCACTAAATTACCTAATTCATCTCGAATCGGAATGGTGATCATATTTGATTCTATATCATAACCAAGCTCAAACTCTTCTTGTGTATAATACCCTATTCCATCATTTTTAAATAAGTCTGTTACATACAATCCGTAATAGTCTAGGATACCTTCGTCTATAGGTTCAAGATGTTCATCAACAGAATCTTTTTCCCTATTTTTTATTCTCATCATATCTCTAGTCCATGATGCTAATTTTGATTTTGGTTTTTGCTTTTCGTAATAATCATAGTTACAAACATCACATATCCATTTTAAGCTGTCAGAAAAGTAGCTTTCATTCACAAATGACACTAGTGAGATAATGTCGCTGTTACCATATGCATCTTTTATATTTCTTGTATATGCATCTACTTTTAAATTATCTTTATATACAACAGTAGAGTTTTGGTTGTCTCCGTCAGGCATACCACAAGAATAATACCTGCTGTTTGATTCTATTGAATGCATACCTAATTCTTCTAGGATTAATCTAATTTTATCATCATCAATAATCCTTTCTTTTAAATCTAAAGCATCCAAAGTATTCACCTCAATTACACATAAAGTTATTTATCGTTCTTCGGTTTAAATACCTTAGTTAGAAAGCCTACTTCATACCATGTATTTCTATCTAAATTAACCTCTGTAACTAAGACAGTCCCCTTACCTGTACCCCTATTTTTCGCTATTTTTTGTCCATAGTATGTTTTGTTTTTATCTAATTCATATGTACCCCATTCGTTAGTGATTCTATATTTATGATAATCATTCGGATTTAATCGTTTCTCCAGAATCATGTGATCAACTACATGGTATAACTGCTTGGCGTTAGCTATGTTATTAGAGTTTAAATCAAAGATATCAATATTATGAGTCTCATCGGTTAATTGAATCGTACAATATCCTGCTACATTCATTTCTCCGCAAACATTCTTAATCATTGTCGTTGTCTGCTTTACTGTTTCCCACTGATCACCCTTGTACCCTTTTAATGTATCGTAATAAATTACTTCTACGCCTAACCCTAATACGTGCTTTTTGATTTCACGTTGTAAATCTTCATCTGAATATTTATTTAGTTCCAAAAAATAAACTCTTGTATTTTCTTTGATCCACTCTCCAACAATCTCAGTAATTAAGTGATATTGATCTTCTGATTCGTAGACACCATTTAATATATCTGACTCAGTGATATTAGTTAGTGACTCCTTGTTATCATGATTCGAATTTAAGAAGTTAAACTCATAATTATTACAGACTGTTGATGCTTGCATGGCATACCACTCATCTTCGTCTTGCTCATTAACTAAAACTAAGACAGGAACTCGTTTTAATACACCAATGAAGTTAACAACCTTTGCCATACGTCTACTTTTACCTTCATTCGATAACATACCATCAACGAGTACTTTCTTTTTACGTAATCCTCTAAAGTATTCATCCCATTTAGGGAAAGGCAATGGATGTCCAATATCTGGAGTTTGTTTCCATGACTCTAATTTATCTTTAAACTTACTACCCAATAAAGTTGCTTGTTTACCGCCACCGATTACTGTATTAATATTATCCACTGCATAACGCATTGTACTAATAATATCCTCTGCCTTCATTTGAGGAAACTTCGGATGCTGTAACATCTTGTCTGTTGGGAAGTTTTTTCTAGTAAATTCACGAATTAGTGAATACTTTTTTACTGTATCAAAATACTTGTCAACATCTTTATCATCAGCTAGGCTCATTTGATACTCAATTGTTCGCCAACCGCCTATATCCTTATATCTCTTAGCTCGTTCACTATCCTGATTCATAAAAATTGTAAACTTTGACTCGTTCATTTCTTGTGAAAATGTCATATAAAACAACTCGAACATATCATACAAGTATCTAAGCTCTTCATCATGAAAATCATATTTTGATTTAATTAAATCTGCATATTCTATGTATAAATCTACATTCTTATATAATGAACCAACTAGTAATGCTTCAGACGCATAGTCATTATCTTTTCTTTTCTCAACCATCTGTTTCCTCCTAAATCAATTCATCATGAATGTCTGCTACTCTAAAATCTTCAGCATCCTTTCTGGCTTTTTCAACTACCTGATTAAACTTATTAGATGATTCAATTTTAGATTTAATATCAACTACCTGATGATTTTTTTCTTCTAGTCTTTCTTTGTAGTTCTTGTAGTCTTCATATTTACTAATAACAATTGCTAACTCATAATTCATTCTCTGGGAAGTGTTTTTGAATTTTTTATTTAATGTCTGTTTAGCTAAGTAATTAACCAACATAGAATACATCTCTAGAAACTCATCGTATGAAATAGAGCCATAAACCTTTTCATCTTTTCCCTGTGTAATCTTATCGATCCTCATACAATAATAATTTGGCAACGTAACTTGATAATGCTCTTTGATCCATTCATAAAATCTATTTTTAGATTCTGCTAATTGTTTATCTTTATGTTGCTCTAATTGATAACCAATGATCATTCTTTCTATTTCTTGCTTAGACATCTTGCCTTTCTTATTTAATTCATTTTTAAAACACTCCTCATGGTAATACCTATTATTTATTTTTAAGTATGAATCTTTTTCAGTATCGATTGACTGTAATCTTATTAGCTTTCCATCACTGTCTCTATCTAATCCTTGCAACTTTAACTCTTTTAATTTTTTTGTATCGCATGAATTACACTTGTATTTCATAATAGTTACACCTCATTTTATAAAATAAGGGGAAAGAAAAAATTCAATCCCCTGATGTTATATGTACTATTCTTTAACTAATTTCAAGAATTTCTCTAAGTCTGGTATAGCTTCAATTTGATTAAAATCAGTATCTAATCCAGAAGCCTTAATTTTTGCACCTAATGATTTCTTTTTCAGTGGAGTTAAGGCAGAAATTAATTTTCCAATTTCATCACGTAAACCATCAACAGTAACTTCTTTGATTACCTCTCCTTGAACTTTTTCTTTTTGATTTGTCATTGTCTCAGATAACAAATCTTCGTCTTTTTTTATTGAGTCTGACATGCTATTTCCAACTACATTTGATTTTTTACCTTTGTTTTTATCAATTACCTCTTGCCATAGTAGAGGCGATGGATCATCAATTACAACATTTTGAGCATAAACTTGAGTTCTATCTTTACGCATTACTTGCGCTTTGATTTGACCCATATCATCTTCAAAATGACGTAATACTGTAAAGAATTCATATTCAACTCCATCCCATGTATCAGGAACTTTGCCAACCTCAACTAATTGCATTTTTCCATCAACATCAACCATTTGCTTCTTAGTTTTCTCACGAGAAGTTACTACTACATATTTATCTGTACCAGTAATAAGGCTTCGTAACAAGTTCTTACCTTTCATTTTGATTTTATCGTGATCTTTAAATTCTAATCCTGCTGTAGATTCTGCTACAAATTGCTCTGTTGCTGTCTTATCTTGAGATTTAGCTTTTAACTTAGCACGTTTTTCAGATACGTTAATTGCCGCAAATTTTACATTATCGCTAATTACAGTAATACCGTCTACTACAATTACGTCTGCAACGAATGGATTTCCATCAGCGTCAAACACCTCTTCTAGATTTCCTTCATCATCCTCAATATAAAGCGTCTCTTCTTGCATTGCTTTTTGTGCCCACTCTTCAACTTCTGAGTAAGATGTAGTATAGACTAACAATAAGTTGTCTAAATTAATTCCTTGTCCTTCTAATGATTCTAAGTAGTTATCTACGCTACCTGCTTCGCAGTCGATATATAATACACGCAATGGCTTACCATTTTCACTTGTCATCTTCATGAAGTCTAATGCAAATGTTGACTTCCAAGTTCCTGCTTCACCAAAGTTAAAGAATTTCAAACCTTTTTTTACTGTACTTCCACGTTTAGCTTTTGCCATGAATAAATTACTCTCCTCTAAATTATGTATTTTTCATTTCATTTATTTTGTACAATGTTATGTATTAATTAGCTACTACCAAGGTAATTCGTCTTCTCCTACTTCTTTTTTATCACCATTTGAATCTTGCTTACCCCAATTGTTAGATGACTTTTGTTGACCTTCAGCATTCAGTTTTTCTAATGCTTCATCTACAATTGATTGAGTATACGTTTCAACGTCAATCGTTTCTGGGTTAGCACCTTCAATTACATACTCACGAGTGTAAGATGTATTTGCTCGATCAAATGAGTTTGTTTTACCCCAAGAGTCAGTTTCTTTTACTTCTTCTACGTCAGCCTTATTAATAATTTTCCCACTAACATCAATAGATGTGTATGGCTTTAAATTCTTCTTAATCATATTTGCTAGAGACTTTTCATAAATTACAAACTCTGCATTTTCGATTGAGTTTTGAGTAATGATCTTTGCTTCAACTAAGAACTTATCTCCACTTTCTGCTTTTTCAATTCCGATGAATACAATAGTTTGCTTAAAGTCTGATAGTGATTCAAACCCATCTTCTTCAAAATCAATATCCTTAGAGTTTAAGAATACTGCATCAGCAAGCAACTTTTTGTTACGAATAGCATCACCATCACGATTTTTAAATGAAGAATACTCAATTTTACCTTGTACATAAATTGAAGTATCGTCGCTTAAACCGCTAATTAAAGCTTCAGGTGCATCGTATTGAGCAAATGTAGAGATGATATTTTTACCTTTCTCATCTTTCTCTAATCCTAAGCGAGTACCAATAACCTTAAACCCTTCCTCTTCGTGATTGTATCGATCATCCCAAGGTACGATTTTTTTCTGTGATTTTTCTCCTTTAACTTCAGACTGTTTGAACAAGTGAGCTTCCTTTGTTTTAAACCCTTCTGCATTAATAAATACAATCGATTCTTGGTCAACTTTTACACCGAATTTTGCAGTATTTTTTTCTGATCCTGATGTAAACGTATGTGACTTTAATGCATCCTCTTTTTTCAATCCTGTTACAAGTCCACGTAAACGGAAGAATCCTTTTGTTTCTGGTAATCCATGAGTAGTTTTTGCCATATTAATAAATCTCTCCATTTCAATTATGTATTTTATCACTTAACTATCGAACCGATCACAATGTACCTAACTAAAGTTTAATAATATTAGGATTTTATTTTGAGAACACTGTAATAAGCTTTGGCGAAACTCATTACTTGAGAACATGCGATTGTTTAATATTTCACCTTTATATGTATAAATTTTAATTATTTACATCACTCAAGGTTCGATAGTTTTTTATTATGTATTACATTATTTATTTTGCTTGTTTTTCTTCATCCAAACCTTCACGCTTGAAGTAATATTTACTTCTTGGATTCATCCAAGGTGGAGGTTTAATTTCTTTCCACTGCTCTTTGTTCATTATTCCATCTTTTACAACTTTGATCACTTGCTTTTCGTGCAATTTCAATCCTTCATATTCAATGCCTTTATCAATGGCTTTGGCAATCTCTGATAAAACAAATGCATCGGTAACGTTATCACTTGGATGTTTGTAACTCCATCGCTTTTCAATAGGTGTCACCATCAATTTCTTTGAAGCTCTACCATTACCAGTTGCAAACTTCTTCAATCCACTTGGACTTACATCATAATAATTGAATCCTGCTCTATGAAGATGTTCTCTTATTATCCAACCGACTCCAAATTGATAATCGATCCCTTGTCCAACTGAATTGTAACTAAAGTTTTCAATACAAATGATGTCTGTTTCTATGTTTAATTTCTTGATTATTTCTTCAGCAATGTAAATCATTCTTTCTGGGTCTTTTCTGTATGTATAAAATAAATCAGTTTCAACTATAATCTTACCTTTTTCATCCTGTATGAAAAAACCTGTCATTGATGATGGGTCAATTCCAACATATCGTATGGTCAATCAGCATCACCGTCATCAATCTCTTCATCATCAGCAATTTCTACACCTTTTACTTTCCTACGCCCTTTACCCTTCGTAGATTCTCCTAAATCAACTGTGATGTGCTCATTAAGATGTTCAGTCACTTCTTTCCCAACCTTATCAATATGCACTAAAGCTTTATCAATCGCTTCTTTCAGATCTTCAACCTTACTTAAATCTTGCTCACTTAAATTTTCAAGGAATTCTTTTTCGATTAATCGTTTACCTAGAATATTTAGGTTTCCATAGTAACTTGCACCTTGCTTGTTGTAGCCAAATTCTCCACTACCTTCAGCATTTTTCCCTCTGGAAACCTTTTTCTCATAACGTTTCATTACTGCAAAGTTCGTCTTATCTATAGCAATTCTATGTTGTGATGTGATCTGTACTTCATTATCCTCTAAAGGAGGTTCAATCATTCTATCACCTTTCTTTTATGTAATTTATTTACTAACAATCTCATTTCTTATAAAATGTAGTTCCAGTAGCAGTTTCTTGATTGTCTTATTACACCAAACAGCATTATCACGAGTAAATTCTTTTTGATCATTCATATAATCTAGTTCGTTTAAAATTTCCTGTTCTTCTGTAACAGTCAATCTCCTGACCATCGTAATCACTCCCTCTCTTAACTTATATATTTATTATAACATCTCAATTTTATATTTCAAGTGTATTTTATGTATTTTATTATTTAATTTTTAAGCTGTGATTTTACTACAGTTAATTCTTTTTGTAATTGTTCAATCTTTGCCTCTATAATGTTTACCTTTTCCAACTTTTTCTTATGTAATAATTCCTTTTCGTGTTCTGTAAGCCACTTCTCTTCTAGTGCCGATAGATCGCTTTCATGTCCTTGAAATTCATACTTTAACATTTTTACTTCTTTTAAAATAGAAACCGTTGGTAAGCATCCACCTTCGATATCGCCAATATATAACTCAATTGTATAAGAGATTGTATTGTTTTGTCCATAAATCTCCAGCCATCCATTTGAGTAATAATCACCTTCATCAGCTTCATTAAAATCAATAGTATAATCATTACCTTGATAATTGTTTAGTAGCTCTTTCATTTCTGAATATGATTCTAATTGTAATAACGTCTCAAAGTAAGGAATGAGTGTCTTTTTAGTTGCTTTCTCTTGATTAAAAATAAACTCTTTTAAATCCTTATAAAATTTATGCATCCACTGCTTCACTCCCTTTATTTTTATTATAAAACTCAATAATCTCATATAGCTTATCTTGGCACTGTTTATCAATTCCCTCTAATAAATAGCTATCAAAGTCAAATTGAAGTTCTTTGATTTCATCATCAATCTCTTTAATCCAAGTTTTTAAGAGAAGTCCACTGAATTCGTTTTTCAATTCAATATCCTGATCAAGTGACTTCATTAGAAGCAACATTCCTTTTTGTTGCATGGTTTCTTCGCTTTTCTTTAGCGCCTCTGCTAATACTTGTCTACGAAATATTAACTCTAAGTATTTACGTTTTTTATCCAAAAAATCTTCCTCCAATTTTTATAAAATGTGATTATTATAAAATACTATTCTAGAGCCTTTAATGTTTCTTGAATTTGCATCTTCACATAGTTAGTTTGCGTAGTGAAATTCTTCAATTCATTTTCAACTTGTCTACGTTTACTCTTTTCATCTTCATACATTTCTAGCAGTTGCTCTTTTGTGAAGATAACAAATTTACCTTTGTGATAATAGTCAGCATTAGCATGTTCAAATGCCATAATAGCAACGTCAATATATTCTCTTGTACCATCTGGATCACCGATATTTTTTAGATATTCATCAACATCAGGTACAATCTTTGATATTTTTTCTATATTTTCTGTACTGTACTCAACGTGTACGTATACCACTTCACCTCCACCGCAATCTTCGTCAATTACTTTCATGCTATTTAAAATATCTAATTTTTCTTGATTCGTCATAATATACAACCTCCCAATGTTTTAGTTTCTTTTTTATTACAAAAACTTTCAAGTAAATAGTTTTAATAAAACTGAAATATTATTTAGAAAATTTCTAATTCCTTTAGAACTCTTTTCAACAAGTTCAATTCACCATTAGCAATCAATAGAACAGATTCAATTACATCCTTACCACAATTAATCCCTATTGAGGCTAATTGATTTGATATATCTTCTAATTGGTCATAATCAATTAGCCAACCACTACTACTTAATGACTTGTCTTCGTTCGCGTAATTTAACTCAATCACAGCTACCGACTCCTTTGAGTGGGTTAAAATCATTAACTCCTTCTAGTTTGTTGTATTCGACAATAATTGTTTCTACTTGTTTTCTAAACTTCTCTGGGAATCTGTCATTCTTACCATAGTTCTTACTAGAATATCTAAAATCACTTTCTATTTTCTTATAAAACTCAGCTTCAGAAAAAATTCGATCTCCGTACTCATCGTTACCTAATACGCTTACTGTAAGTCTGACATGTTTATTCTCATTTTCCTTTATGTACACATATGCCCATTGATGAAATGAACCATCTTTTTCCTCTTTATAATTAGTTGGGATTACATATAAATGACTATCAATTAATTTATATTGGTACGCCTCACCAAAACCGTTCATAAATTCAGGTATTACAATTTCTATATCATCAATCACTTCTGTTTTTAATCTGTTTTTATTCCACTCATCATGTTCTTCATTCCAAATTTTGCTCTTGATCACTCTTACTACCTTAGAAAGTTCATTATGTAAATATTTATCTTCTGTACTTGATGTTTTATATGTATCACGAAAAGATTCAATATTGCATATCTGTTCTTTTAAATATTCTATATTCACTTATGTACTCCTTTCATAAAAGAAAAATATTATATTATATTATTTAATCTTCATTTAACAACTCGTCAAGAATTTGCTCATCAATATAATCCTTAGCTATTAATTCCAACTTTTCATACTCAGAGCGCCATTCACTAACCTGTTTCTTTAAGCGAATTGCTTCATCTAATAATTCACGTAAGTACCATGTGTGCTGAGAATCCTCATTTAAATTACCGTCCACATAAATTTCTACATTTGAATTGTGTTCTGCTTGTTTATATTTAACTTTAAAATCATTTACCTTAATTAATATACTATCCATACTATCACTCCTCTTTTTTATAAAACGTGTATTTTATTAATCTGCTAACAATGCCACCATGCTCACTCTATTATTTTTACCCGCTAAAATATCTGCAAACTCAACAGTTTTCATTGCCTTCTCTTCTCTATCATTATAGGCGTTGAGGTGAATCTTTATCTTTTCTAATGTATCAATCAATTCATTATTCTCATTAACGGTAATATTATTTTCTAACAAATACTGTTTTACTTTATCAGTGCTTATCCGATGTAATAATGATTTTAGAAAAAGTCCTATTTCAGTTCCATCTTTCCGTTTATGTGTAATCACTCTTGAAACCACCTATTCATATCTTCAAGTGAAAATTTTCCTGAACTAGCCGTAAGAGATGCTATTGCATAAGAATCTAACAATTTATTTGGCATTATAGGATTCTTATTCACTGTTTCATTCCATAGATTAACTATATCTAACATTTTAATACTTTGATTTGACCATGCAAATTCAATAGTGTTTAACTTAATAAACAATCTTTTAATTTCATTTTCCGTTTCTGCTTTAAACAAATTGATGAAAACCTCTTTATTTTTATTAACCCATGTTTCCTCATTCATAAGTTAATCCACCTTTTTATGTATTTAATTTAATGCAACAGATTTGAATGCAACTATGTCTGGAATACTGAAACTAATTACCTCACCTTTTTTCATACCCTTGAAACTATATCCACTAAATGAGCCGTCACGATTGCTTGTAAACTTCCAATCATCGCATTCTACATCAATAATATGTCCCCCTTTTAAATATACAGTAACTATATGCTTGCCCTTTAGTTTATCCACCCTTAAAATCCCCTTTCAATATTTATTTAAACTCAACAATCGTTTTATTTGAAACAGACTAAAACAAAGTGCTAACATAATCACTATATAAGTTGTAAAGGATTGATCAAGTATGTCTGAAAATCAAAATTCCAAAGTAGTTAATTTAGATGAGCATCGTGCATTAAAGAATTTGATAAACAGTATTTCTGATGATGAGTTAGAAACTGCTAAAAAGTATATAGAAGCTTTAGAACGTGTCCATAAGAATACTGATATTAAACCTAAAGGATGATATCATCCTTTTTTATTTTTCTTCTTTACTTGATTAGTCATCATCAATATTTTTCTTTGTTATTTAATAATCTACCTTTTCTTGGTAATGTCACGCTCACAACTCCTTCAAAATTCATTAACTCTCTTTTACTTTTATCTGTATCAATAAATAAGATATTAATTACTGCCGATTTATATGTGATTGAACCAAGTTTAGATAATTCTTCAAGCGTTTTTTTGTCTTTGTATGTAATTATGTATTGCTGAGATTTATTTCTATTGGATTGCATTTCGTCTAACAAATCTATCATAATTTCACCTCAATTCTTTTGTATATTCTTAAATAAAAACATCTTATTATTGAAGCAGACTACTTCAACAGATATTACCTTTTTTGCTGTTGAAGTAACGTTCTCCTGCTTTACCATTCACTTATTATCTTTTCATTAATCGTTTCAGCTTCATTTTCTGCGATGTTCCATTCATTAGATATTTGAAGACTTAGCTTTCCCATTTCTTGATAACCTATTTTCATTTGCTCGATCATGGCTTGTTTTAGTTTATCGTTTATTATGGAATCGTTACTTATCTGCTTTATCTCTTCAAACATTATCAACATCTCCATTTCATTATTATGTATTTAATTAATTAATCACCGACTTTTGCTACATAACAACTATTTATTTATAATGAGAATGTTATAGTTTTCATTTATTTGTTTTCTTCGATAGGTATATATTAATCTATCAAATAATTAATTTCAAGTTTATTTTATGTATTTTATTAATTAATTTGCTTAATAACCCATCTTTCGATTGCATCTAACTTAATGATATCAATGATAATAGCAACAATGACACCGATAACACCTATTAGATATGTACCTATAACTGCATATATACTATGGTAATTTACGAAGTACCAAAACCAAGCCCAGAAAAACAGGCTACAACTTGATATCAAAATACTTCTTACTACGAACTCTTTCATGCAATGCTCCTTTCGATAATATTCCACTTTTACTGAAACTACCATAATCATGATTGTTATTTAGATTTTGTTTAGATCTTCATCTGGATAATGGTAGGAAATCATTTAAAATATCATCTCCTCACACTGATTTTCTTCATTAGGTTCATCATAATCAGCGTTATTACCCTTATTGTTAACCGCAATTTCAATTAATCCTTTTTGTATCAGTTCTGTTACTTCTGAAATTGGAATTGGAAATGTTTCACCTGCTTTATGCTCGTCATAATAGCCAAAAGGTTTCAAGACTCTAACAATTAAATATTTCATTCAATAGCACCACCTAGCAATTCAGGATTCTTGTTTATGTTGCTCACATCCCTACATATTCCATTAATATTTGGAATGGTCGATTATCGTTAGATACATATTGCATAGCACTACCTACTTCCCATCCGTTCTCATTACATTCTAAAATATTTTCATGTAGTTCAATTTCGTTACTTGCTTTAACAATCTTCTTTCTGTTAAATCTATTATAGTTCATCCTTTTTTACCTCTGTTATGTATAAAATTTTTATATAAAATTTACATTTTATGTATTTTAATATTTAATTTCTTTAACTACACCTACGTTTAACATGCACTTAGTGTAACAAATTGAATCACAATATAAGTTATGTTCATCCAACAGATACTCATCTTTTCTAGTTAAATCATTTGCACATTCTTTATTTGCACACTTACCAATTACATTATACTCGCTAAGTTTATTCAGTCTCTTCACCTTCTCCTACTTTATTATTCTCTTGGAGTGGATTGAATTCTTTCTGAGTCTTGAAATACTCGAAGCCTGCCCCTACTTTAAGATCTACCATCTGTTTTATGAGCCAGCCACATCTTGCTATCCAAGATGTCATAGTATCAATATCCTTAAAAAGTATCCCTTTATCATGCTCATTAATAATTGAATCAAATGTATTTTTCAAATTTGTAATATCACTATTCATTTTCATTCTCACCTTTATGTATATGTAATTTTAAACTAATCTTCTTGATTTTGTTTGCATCATCTTACGACATTCCGTATCTGCTTTTTTAATTCGGTAATGTCCTCTGTTCTTCCACATTATGTTTGATTTTGTTACTTTGAGTAAATGAGATATGTATCGAAAATCTTCATTGCTAAACTTACCATGTTTAACTCCAAATACAGTGACTAAGGAATCTGTATGTATTGTCACACCTTCCCAACCTTTCTTTAATGCCATCTGTAAAGCTTTGACTATAGTTGTTGCTTCTGTTTTAGTTGAAGACTCATCAAATCCAATAAACGTTCTTCTTTTAATTCTCTTGTTTCCTTTCATGACGTAGTAATGATGAGTAGATGCTCCATCCTTATAACCACTGTCAGTATATATTTTAATCATATGCATTACCTCTATTATGTATTTTGTGAATTTGCTTTCCACTTTGCTTTAGAATTATCCATAATCTCAATCATTTCATCTATCCAATTTAGTGCAGACTGTTTATCTTTATACGTTTTGTCGAATATCCACCCATCATCATCTCTTATTATTTTAAAACCCTCTCCTCGTCTATTGGGAGAAATAAATAATCCAAAATCTTCATATTGTTTTTTACTGTATTTTTTAATCATTAAATACAACCTTTATGTATTTTTTAATATATTAATTTCAAGGTGCGACATTAGAATCACCACCAATACCACACCCTAACATTAAACAATATTATTTATTTAATTTAATTAGGTAATCTTACGAAGCACTATGTATTCTGGGTAATTTTGTTCTAAATATAGCTTCGTATCATTGATATTTTTCACATTTTCCATATCAATAGTAATCTGCAACTCACTATTGTACAAAAATGCAAACATAGGAGTTAGTATGATGCTGTAATCGCCTTTCCCATTAATCCTAATTATATCAGTAGTTTTAAAAGTTTTATTTGTTGAAGGATAATATTTTAATTCTGGTTTACGATTTAAAAAAGTTACCTCTTCACCATCTTCATCGATTTCTAAAATCTCTGTAAATTGCGAGTCCATACATTCAACTACTAATCTTCTACCTTTTATGTTTTCTATATGGAGTCCATTTGACGGTATCATTCCATCAAACAACTCACCTAACTCTTCTGGACTTTTATCTTTTATTACTAGATTTGCTTCAAATGATACCAAAAGTGCGCTCATATTGTAATATTCCTCCATTTTCCATTAATTTTAGTATAGATGTAGCATCCGCTATCATCTCCGTTGATACAATTTTACCAACCATATACAGTATTGTCAATATCGAAATACAAACATTTGTTCTTGTTTTTGTTTGATTGTTCCTAGAAATATTCTCCATTTCTATTTCTTTAAATAAATTTAGCAAAAATCAAACACAATACATTTATTTATTTATTTTTATGTATAAAGGAAACCGAATGATTAACATTCAGTCCTTTTGAAGTTTATTTAAATCCATATTTAAAGCTACCATAACTATCCTCAAAAAACTCATCATTTATAATTTCTTTATATCTCATAAACGAAGGATAATCTTTCTTTTCACCTTTGAACGAATATAAGCCATATCTATTCATTACATCAGTAGCTATATCTTTAGTTATAATTCTATCTTCTTTTAACAATGAATTTGTATACCACATTGCCCCAGATTCTAATAATGATGTTACTGTTATTTGAGAATCTTCAAACTCATTTTTAATGACATTTGAAAATAAACTATTGATCATGCTTACTGTAAATCTTATATCGCCTTCACCTACTCGATTCTTTCTTAATACATATTCTCCATCGGCAACACGAGTAATATTTCCTTTCTTTCCAACGTATTCGGTCTTTCTGTAAGCTTGTTCTAGTAGTTCATATAACTCTTTAGATATTTCAATTTGGCGATTACTAAAATTAATTTCATCAGAAAGTAATGATACATAATACTTATCTTCTTTTTTAGATAAATCCTCAAATCTTAAATTAATTAATTCTGATAATCCTTTACCTCTAATACCTTCGAATACTGCTAAGACTATTGCTTTATCACGAACGTTAACTAACTTATCAATATTTGATAATAATTCTTCTCTCGTATAATAAGTTAACCCTTCTTTATATAAGTATTTATCAACAAAAGCAGTGTTGATAGCTTCTACTATTGGATGAACTGACGATGAACTATAGCCATTATCTTTAGCCCAAGTAATATAATTTTTTATAGTAGTAATAAAAGAAATTAGGGAACGATGTTTACTTCTCTTAGATGAATAAAAAACAATTTCCAAATCTTCAAAATTCATATCAAACAAATCTTTATCAATTTTAAATTCAACTTCTGCTGTTTTTTCAAAAAGATATATATAACGTTCCTCACTTATTTCTTTAACATCTAAAGTTTTAATAAACTTCATTTTATATTCTTTGTTATACATCACAATTTGCCTCCTCTAACATACCTTCAAAGAAATCTCTTATCTTGCCTCGCATTTTCTTATTTACGACCTTACCTTCATTATTTACTACATTTGTATCTTTCCAGAACTTATTCTCTATATTAAATGCTTCAATTTTAATTATTTCAGACAGTTTTTCGTATGGAACTTTGTTCTCTTTCATCTTACTAGCTAAAGTTAAATGAGCTTCGAATAAATCTGCATCAAACAATACTTTATATTCGTCTCTTTCATGTTTACCGAAATATCCAAATAAATATACTAAGTACTCATTTATTTCATCAGCAACTTTTCTTGACTGAAGTACAGAATCAATATTATAAACATTATTAATAGCGTCATGTAACATTTTATAAGGAATAATATCACTACCACGTAAAGTTGATTTACTATCTCCTACTGAACTGATCCGGTCTTTTAATTCACCTTTAGATTTTAGAATATTAATCACATTACTAACATAGCCTCCAGAGTACTCAACAATTTTACTTCTTGTTAACGGAGTTTGTTTATCCATATTTACTTGATATCTCTGTATTTCTTCATCCGATTTGTTAGAAATAGTAATTGGATAAGAACCTTCAATATCTTTGTCTTTTGAATATGCGCTGTATGTTGCCAGTGTTCTATGCATACCATCTACAATATCTAAGATTGTTCCTGAATTTATTGTCAATTTGTGTGATCTCTCATCGTAAATTAATTCTTCTCCTTCGTCAGATGACATTTGTGCCGCATTTAATGTGATCGTTGAAGGTTCTAACTTATCTTCTAATATTAATTTACGCATTTCAGTTACTTTACTTTTAAATACAATCGGCTCTTCCATCTCTTTGCCATAACGATAAACTTTTCTCATACCTCTTTGTACATTTGGATTATAATTTAATTTACCGTATTTATATAATCTACCAAGCATTTGTCTTGTGATAGTTGCATTATAATATCCATTTCCAAGATAATTAACATTTTCTAATGTTATAGGAAAATCTAAATCGTCAATTAACTGTGTATCAACGAATTGAAATCTTTCGAATTCTTTGATTTCTCTTTCGGTGAACCAAGTGTTCATCCATTCGATATTATCAATTCCTAATTTTACAGTTAATTGTTTTCCGAATAGCGCTAATTCTTCCAAAGTTAATTTACTTACATTGTTTGAATTATTAAACAACATATACACATTGGATTTTTTAATTCCGTGTTTACCATTTAAATGTGTTACTATTAACTCTACTTCTCCCTTATCCAAGGTTTTAGCAAATAAAGAAATTAAACTTTTGACTTCTGTCTCTAAAGATTCTCTATCTTTATTAATTTTCATTTAAAAAACTCCTTTCACTACTATGTTGATTTTACCATTTTCTATTTGTGATGTCACATAAATTTATTCATTTTGTTATTTTATTCTTAATTTTATTATTTAGTAAAAGTAACATTTCTGCACGCATTTCTTCTAAACATTCTAACAATAATTCGTGTGAAGCCGTTTTATATAATTCTTCATCCGTAGTCATTTTTGCAGATATAATACCCGTGACGTTTAAATCAGTTAATCTCAAATATCTCATCGTTGTATTAACATTTTTATGCCTAGCCTTTTTCATTGCAGAATCAATACAATTTCCATTAGTTAAGTAACACATTGTAACAGATAGTTTTTTGAATGAATGGAAAGAATACTCTAATTCCGTATTATTTAATATTTTATTACCTCTTTCCATCATCCCAACTAACTTTTTATAAGTCAAAGTAAAGAGTCTATTTGTATTTCCAATTTCTTTTAATCTTAACAATTTATTATATAATTCAAAAGATATCTTATCTATCCACTCTTCATTTCCTTTACCCTTATTATAACCGTGAGATTTCATAATAACTCCATCTTCTACTGGTGTAAAGTTTGACCATTCAACTTTTAATAATTCAGATGCTCTAAGTGCAGAATCTATAGCTAATTCAATGATTAATGACTTCTCTAACCCATGTTCTTCTTTACCGAAGTAATTAATGTATTCCATTGCTAATTCAAGTGGTATCATTTCTATTTCTTCGCCTATATTCTTAAGCGATTCAATTACTTTTAAATCATCTAAATCATACTTTATTAAATTTTCTCCATTGATTTTCTTCGTCTTTAAATAAGTGATTAATGACTTAATTGCTGATTGTCTATTATTAATCGTCTGGTTAGCATACATCCTAGAACCATCTTCTTTTTCAGCGTCATATAACGAATCAAAGTATTCAAATAAAACTTCTGAACGTAGGTCATGTTCAATATTTTTATCAGTTATATAAGTATAATCATTACTACCTAAGATATCCTTAAATACTTGATTCAAACTGGATCTATAAGTTTTTTCTGTGTTAATTGACTTTTTACTTTTTACTTTTAAAAACTCTTCAATGTAATCTCCTATATAGTTGCTCATATATGAAGTATTATAATTATTCATAACCATAATTTACAACCACCTTTATGATTCCTTTTATTAATAATAGTATATCCATTATTTTGTTAATTGTAAAGTAAATTATGTATTTTATTATTTTAATTTTAAGAGTCGACCATCCTAAATCGACTCTTAATGTTTTATAATATGTTCCTTTTATTTAATTCAACAAAGATTCAATTTCATCAATTTCTAACTCCACTTTCTTTCCTTCGGATAAGAGTTTCACCAATTTGTCTTCCATCAACTTCAATTTTCGTTCTTCATCCTTATGAGCAATAACATCTAATTTAGAATTAATGTCAGTGATCCAATCTTCTATTGGATATCCACTAATAATAAACTCATCCAGATTTAATCCTAAATCCACAGCAGATAATTTAAGTGAATTTACTCGCACTAAGAACATCATTAAGCCATTCTTGTCTGATACGTTAATATTATGTCGTTCACCATCTAATTCAATCGAGCAATTAGTAATGGGTGCAAATCGCATGGATTTACCTAGCTTCACTTTCTTATCTTCAATTTGTTTCTTTAATAGCAGAATACGCTCATCATTTGTTTTTGTCATATTTATTTGCCCTCCGAATATAATTTTCCGTTTGTTAAGTATTTATTTAAATAATGAGGTGGATATTTTTCGAACACCTCTTTTAGATTACCTATTAATTCTTTTTCCCATTTCCAATCGTCATATCCATGCCAACTATTTTTCATACGTTTTACTTTTTTTCGTCTTTCAAGGTTCTCATTATTCGTACCATAATTATCTCTTCGAATTTCAATTTGTTCGCCACTAGAAGTATAAAAAGTTTCTCCCCAACTATTCTTTCTAAACTTTTCTTCAAACTCTTCGTATGTATATGGTAAATATTCATTTTTACTATCGTCAATTGGAGAGTAATAAGTGTTTCGTTCTAATTTATCAAACATTTCAGCGTAATTCTCATCGCATTCTCCGTTAATAAGTGCAATGAATTTATTAAAAGATTTAACGTTCTCTATTCCACTTCTCCAATTCGAATTATTACTTTTGTTATAGAAATAATATGTCTTTCCTTTTGTGATATTTGGATATATCATTTTCCCATTTTCGTCTTCATATTTATTTTCATAATCGCTTACCCACTTATCAAATCGCCCTAGATAAACCCACTCCTCTTTATCTTTGGTTAAGTAAGTAGCACCGACAACTAATTCTTTAGCTTTTAATTTAAAGTTTTCTTTCACTGTGTCTGCATACTCTTTAATTTCAATGTAATCTGGAGAATCAGTAGGGATTAAGACTAGTTCTTTGCCGTCCCATCCATAAGTGAATTGCCCTTCTAACCCCTTCCCTTTGATTGAATTCGTATTTTCTAAAATATACAATAAGTTCTCTATTGTTATTTCAAATTCAAATCCTCTTGGATCATATACTCGTACATATGCTTGTCTGTGATTCCAATCTGAAACGTAATCTCCTACTTTTTTGTTTAGAACAAATCCTTCCAATGGTTCATTCTCGAAGTCGTCAAAATTAACCTTGTGATCACGCCATGAATTCCACGATGTCTCTTTACGTAATTTACCTTTCTCATCATAATAGATGATATAAGCTAATTTCTTTGTATAGGTATTACTACGTTCTTGATATCCAACTTTAATTTTCTCAGGTAAAAAGATAGTTGTTTTCAATTTTTTTATTCTCCTTTTATGTATTTATTTCAATAATACTTACCTTTTATTTAGAGTCGTATTTTTTATTAAAATAATTTATGCCAAAATGCTTTTAAAGTTCTTTTCCATTTGTCACCCTTTAGTTCGTATCCATCAATAAAAACCTTTTCATTGATTACCGTTACATTATTGCCTGAAACACCTTTTGGACGTTCAATTTCCACACCGTTAATTATTAATTTATTACTACATTGTATAACTACTGTGTCCTTCAATTTCATCATCCTTTATATGTATTTAATAATATTTAGTTATTACTGAATTCTAATTTATACGAATTATTAACCCTGTAAGCCAACTTCTTAATCAACGCATTTTTCCAACTATAAACATCACAAGACAAATGTTCCACATCATACTTTAAATTTTCAATTTTACTATGATGTGGAACATTACAGCCTAATAAAGTACCGTTGTAAGTTTTAGTAACCCCTCTTACGATTTCTTCAATATATGTATCCCATGATTCAACTTCAATAACTCTTGATTGATGATCTTGAAAGTTGCCATTGTCATCATAAGAAATATTTGTTTCAATAACTAACATAATCAATCCCTCCAATTTCTGTACTCCTTACAAATACATTTAGGTGTTATAAATACTATATAATTTATCACCAAGAAACATTGTTTTTCTCATAACCACATTAGCTTTCAATAATGTATCTCTTTTATTCAGCATTATTTTATAATAGCTAATAATTGAGTCCTTACTATAAATCCATTTGCAAATATTCTAATTGTTTTTTGGTTAAGTATTTTTTACAAGTTGAATTAACCCAACCATGCTGTTTTAAGTTTTTATCGAAGAATTCTTGACTACATACAATCCAATCCCAATACCTTTGTGGTGTCCAACACTCTCCATAACATGCAATCAATTTAGCTTCCATCGAATTATTCCTCCCAAATATTTAATAATACATCTGTTTTATGTAATTAATTATTTAACATACTTCTTGTTATAATTTTTAACATAGTCATTCATGGCACTATCATATTCTACGCTCTTATCTAAATACGCTTCTGCCACCATTCCAAAAATCAAATCTCTAACTTTTTCTTTTTGATTAATACTAGCAATAGTAGAGTTAGCTATAGTAGTTGCTATCTCGTAATACCTAAAGTAATCTCTGCTCATTATATTTTCTCCTTCATTTCTCTCAATACATCAATTACCATTTCCCAAGTTTCGTTAATTTGCGAAGCATCTTGGTAGATAATTCTCTTTAATTCTGTTTTGATTGATTCACGTTTATCTAAATATCTTTTCTTATTGTTATGTATATCTATATCAAATTGATCTGGATTGAACTCATATTTAGATGAACCCATCATACTTTGTTTTCTCATAATCTAATTTTTACATTATGTTTCATATTATTGATAGCATTTATATAGTCATCTTTAGACATACAAGATTCATGATCTTCTAATACACTAAGCGCATGTTTTTTAATATTTTCTTCTACTAAGAAAGCATCTTTAATAAAGTTATATGCGTTTTTCAAAAATTCCATTTCTCCCACCCCCCCATTTGTTGACAGTAATAACTAGTTTCTTTTGTTTTTAAAATTGGGTGAGTGTATTTAAAAGCCACATACCAATCTCGAGTCATACTTTCACAACAGGTTTCAAACACTACTTTGACATTGAACTCTCTGGTCATTTTTTTCTCCTATTTCGTATTTAATTTTCATAATAGACGGCTTTTATTCAATCTCTTCTTTTACTTGCAAGCAGTCAGTTTTTAACCATTGAGTTATTTTATCAAGCCTAATTTGTTTAAAATTAACGTTTTGTTCGTTATACCAGTCACTTAGTTTTTGCTTCCTTTTTCTACTATTACAGCTTTTGCAAGAAGGTACACAATTAGTGATATCATTTATTCCATCGTGTTCAACGTGTTCTTTATGTAATCTTTGTTTGTATATTTCTTTATGTTCTTTTTCTGTTAATCCACAGTATGCACAAGAATAATTGAAGTATTTTTTACATTCATCCCATTCGGATTTCGTTATATCGTGATTCCTGTGATTCTCCGCCCACTCTTTAAATTTATCCAAATTTTCCTTTCTATATTGCTTATACCATCCTTCTGCATATTTCTTTTTATTATACTCTAGCCTCTTCTTTTTAGAATGTTCTCTACTATCTCTAACCCTAGCAGATTCTCTATGCTTTTCTCTATTGTTCTTTATCCATTCAGCCGTCCTTATTCGTTGACACTCTTTGCATTCAGAACTATAAATTTGTTTCTTTTCTCCTTTTTTATTTTTATAATTTATTGTGTAGAATAGCTTTACGTCCTTGGTATTTTTACATGTCTTACAACTTTTATTCAACTTATATGCGATCTCCTTCCTTTTAATAATCTGCGACTATCATTTAATCTTTACGAGTTTCTCTAGAACATTTTAAATTATGTACAGCCAATGAATGACTATATTCGTCCGTCAGTACTAATCTTCGTAAATAATTTAAATCTGAATAAGATAACAGCACTTCAGTCTTTTCCACTATCACAAAAATCAATTGCATCATTCAGTCTACCTAACACAGTATCGACCAATTTCATTCACCTCGTTTTATGTATTTTGTTTTATAAAATGAAATTATTATTTAATACAAAAGAAATCTTGGTTCATAATGATCCTCCGACTTGTATTTTCGCTCCATATTGTAATCAACAGTAGAAGTTAGGATTCTAGTATTTAAAAATTCCAAACCACGATCATCGCCAAATGAGTATTTATCAATAAATGAATAATGATGTTTGTTTCCTCGTGTTGAGTCATTCATAGGTAATGCTAAAATCCTAATTTCATAACCGTCTTTTTCTAAACCTACTTCATGATGATTCCTATACTTACGCTCATATAGAACTTTTTCATTTGTTTTTAACTTATCAATTAACGTACTAGCCTTTTCAAAATTAATATAATAAATTGCTACTCCGATATGCAAACCCTCTTCTACTATTTCTGTATTTACAAAATTAATCACAGTTACACTTCCTCCTCTTCGTCAGTAATACCGTACTTCTCATAATTCTCTATGCCCAACTTTACCTTATCAAAATCAATATTTAACAATATGACATCGATATATGCGTTCTCTCCATCTCCACCATAAGAAAATCCAATATCTTCAATATGAAGTGATGAGGTATAATTCGCAGTCCACGTACCTGTATGTAAATGAATTTCTACTTCATCACTATCAACTTTCTTTTCTACATCTTGCAACATTTTAATCAGCTCGCTCAATTTAATTTTCATTAAGACAACTCCCTTTTCATAAAAGCGTTCTATTATTTAATGTAATTCAAAGAATTTTTTCTAACCGTATAGTTCAACTCTTCTGCTTCGCCAATATAGTCTCCAATCTCATACATAGATGACTTGCAAGCACGAGTTAGCTTATCATAAATATGAAATTGTCCATCTTCGCCTAAAATTTTAATTTTAAATGTTAAATCCTCGTTTCGTTGAAAATGCTCTAATTCACCTTTTACATTTGAACTAACTTCTACCATTTTAAATTCCTCCTAATTTTTATAAATTCGTTATATTTTTAATCCACCCCAAAATTTTCTTTGATCAGGGTTTGACTGTACGTTTCGATTCGTTCTACTGTACAGTATTTCGCTTCTTTGTCTCCATGATAAAACTCTTTCAGAACTTTATCCTTTTCGTCATCTGTTTCAACAACAAAATAATTATGCATTAAATCATTGTCATTATCATATATGCCAATTTCGTATTTTATATTCATTCAAAACCCTCCTGAAAAATCATTATTGTATATAGTAAGTAGTAGAATGTTCTTATAGTTTTGTTTTAATATAATACTTAGTAATTACATTTTATTTATTTGTTCCATAATATAATTTATTTCTTCCTCATAAGGCAATAACTCTGGATAATTCGAACCTATACTACATGACCCACTCCATAAATTATCAACAGTATAATTACAAGTATCACATCCAAGAAAAATTCTTAATTCTGAAGGAGAATTAGATGAAAGTTTTATATTTTTCTTTTTTATCCCTTTACCTTTAGTTTTATTTTCAAATGAAACAGATTGAACAAATATTCTTTCTGCCGACACTTCTAAAATCCCATCGTTACATTCTGGACATTTAATCATAGTCTTCACCTCTAACTAAAATTTAACATCTATTTTCATAATATCAACTTTTTATTTAGTTTCGTATGTATAAGTAATTCTTCTCCCAAGTGGAATTCCTAAAAATTTATAAACTTTAACCTGTTTTTCTTTGACTTTAGGTGGATCTGGTACTTCAACCATTTTAACTACTTGATAATATGCATCTCCAATAGTTATTTCTTTTTTATATGAAGGTAGTCTATCACTAGTCGCTACAATGTAGCCATGTCCTAGTTCAATAACTTCATATTCATAACCAGTGACCCAATCTCCATTGTTAAACGGATTAGAAGTCGTTACTACTGTATCTCCTACTTTTGCGTAAATGTTAAAATATTTTTTCTTCAACATTTTTATGTACCTCCTTTCATAAAATCGAATTATTATTTAAGTTATAATTCCATTAGACTCTAAATACTTTATCATTACATTCACTATCGCATTAGATGGAGAATAGCCAAACTCACTATATTCTTTTCCGTCCAATAAAATCCACGCACGATAATTTAAACCGTTCAATCTTTTTCTAACTAAGCATTCTTCAAATTGTTCCAATAAAATCCATGCATCCTCAATATCTGATTCAGGATGCCAACTTGATTTATTTATCAAGCCATTATCTGTAATCCATTTTCCAGAATCTTCATCTGTTTTCCACTTCATAATTTCTGTAGCAAGAATATCTCTAACATCCATATTTACTGAGCCTCCAATTTCAAATTAATTTGTTTATTATATTCTTCAATATTTAAGTTAATATTCCTTCCTATAAAATACGAATATTATTAAATGTTATCCTATAAAGATACAGTCATCATATTCTTTAACCTCACAAGCATTTCCAGAACCAGTGAAATTATCAGCGACAACCTCTATAACTTTATCTTTATTTTCTACCTTCTGTAGAATTTCAATTAAATCATTAACTGTAATAACCTTACTCATATGTACACCTCCTAATATTTAGTAATGTTTGATTTCTTAACCTAAGTATAAATAACAAAATACATAAAATCAAGTATTAATTATGTATTTCTTTATTTAATTTTATAATAGGGAAATATTATATAAAGGTTTGGATCAAAAACATGATTATCCTCATTAGGAAAATTTTTATAAAATATTATACTTTATTTGGTATACTATGCATTGTAACTATTTTCTAGGAGGAATAAGGTAAATGGATAGTAAGTTATGGACTATTTTCTTTTTAATAATTTTCTTTCCGATAGGTTTATTTTTAATGTGGAAGTATGGACACTTTACTAAACAAGTACGTGTTCTCGTAACTCTGTTTTTCATAATTATAGTTTTACTTGTATCTTGTTTTAGTGATACAAATAGTGCTCAAAAGGAAGAGTTACTTAAGAAGGAACAGCAACTAAAAGATAAAGAAAAAAGTTTAGTCAAGCTAGAGAAGGAACTAGTTAAAAGAGAACAAGATTTGGATAAGAAATTAGAAGCTTGTAAGAAAGATCTTGATAAACAAAATAAAAAGCTAGATGAACAAGAAAATGAACGTGAAAAACAAGAAGAAATAGAGAAACAGGAAAAATCACGTCAGAAAGAGGAACAGAAAATAATCAAAGAACAAGCGAAACTTGAAGAAAAGAAACAACAAGAGGAAATAAGAAAGCAAAAAGAGCAGAAAAAACTTGAGGAACAAAAAAAGCAGGAAGAGGCACAAAAACAAGAGGCTACTCAACAGACTTCTACTCCGACATCTGCTCCTCAACAAAATGTAAATTTCAGTAGTTGCAAAGAAGCCAAATCCGCAGGTTACTCCAACATTAGAAGAGGAGAACCAGGATACTCATCTAGACTAGATAGAGATGGTGATGGAATAGCTTGCGATAGATGATAACAAAAGAAAGTCACTCACTATTTTATGTGGGTGACTTTTTAAATACTTTATTTTATAAAACATTTTCTTCAGGAACTTTATCGAAATTGAACCCTTTAAACGACACAATTCTTAATGACCCTGTACTTGTTTTCTCAAGATACTGTACCTTACAGAACAATCTAGGCTCTAACCACATTACATCTCGTTCTACGCTGATTACTATTTGTTTAGCAATTTCTCTAAATGCTCTTTTTTCAGCTGGTTTAAAGCCAAACTCAACATTTGCAATCGGTCTATATTTACCATTAGTTGCTTGAGTACCTACTACCATTGTAAATGGATTTTCTTTATAACCTAATATAACAGTATCCATTACTTTAAAGTGCTTATACTTTAACCAATTATGTGATCTATGATTTGTTTTGTAAGTGGAATCGCTACGCTTCCCTACGATACCTTCCATACCTTTTTCTTTAGTCAAATTAAAGATATCACCGCCATTACCTACTACAGATGGTGTTACCAACAAATTATTCGAAGGCTCAATTATCGATGATAATACTTCCTTACGTTCTACTAGTGATTTATTTACAACTTGTTTATCAGTTGCTATAACATCAAATGCAATAAATGTAGTTGGATGAGTTATCGTTGCTTGTTTAATCTTATCTCTATTTGAAAGTCTGCCTCTATATGCAAAATCATCAAATACAGATACTCCATCACGTAAAACTACACCTTCACAATCAATAATTGCTCTATGTTCTGCAATGGATTGACCTACAGTTTGTAACTCTGGAAACTTAGCAGTTACATTGTTTCCATGACGTGTAAAAGCCTCTACTCTTTCTCCATCTTTGTGTAAAAGAATGCGCCAACCATCCCATTTTATATCGTAAATCCATTCAGGATCATCTATTATTTCATCATTATTACCCATCGAGAGTAACATAGGTTTTATTGGAGTAAACAACATAAGTATCCCCTCCTCACAACCCATTATCTCACGGTAAACAAGACAAAAATACATGTAAATCAAGGGATTGGTGGTAATTACAATTTCATTTTCTCTTTTATGTGATCATTGAGTAGGTTTTCTACTTTTGTCTTTAATGCTTGATTAGCATACCTTAGTTCTACATCGTTTCCTGCGGTAGCAACTTGCACATCACTAAAATTTTCATCTATCTTAGTCCATCCGACTACTCTTATATTTTGTTGTTTAAGCTGTCGTTTCAAATCAAAGCATTCATTGCGTAGATCCTTCAATAACGAATCCATTAACGGAATAAATACATTTTCCAACTTAAATTGTTCTACCTTTAGATAATCAACTTGCAACGATTTAACAGTTAAGTCCAACAATAAAAATTTGTGTACAAGCTGTCGTTGCTCTGAATTAATCATCTATATTTACCATTGATACTTTTTGTATCTGATCAAATGTAATACGTTTGATTGAAATATCTATATCCAAAAGTAATTCCTTATGAAATACATTGATAGCAGTAATCATTCCTACAACATCATGTGTTTTATTGTCGCTCCAAAAAGTTAATTTTACCTCTTCATGTAGTTTATAAGCTCTCTGCACTACCTGTTCGATCTCTTCTATTTCCCATTCAGTCAATTCACGCTTTTTATCATGAAATTGTTCCTGTTTCCATTTTCTAATTTCGACTAAATGCTCAGGTAACATCATAGCTGTCCATTTTTTAGTACTACGGTCTTTTAACATAGTATCTCTCCTTACATAAAATAAGAACATTTGTTTTTATATATTATAGAACTAATGTTCTAATTTATGCAATAAAAAGATCAAATATGCTCAATAAAAGATAACTATTATTTATCTCATTTACTCATTATGTACTTTCTTCTTTTTAATTTTATCTAATCCATCAGTAAAATAAAGTAAACTCTCATATACTTCTGCTTGGATTTCTCCTTTCTTATCGTATCTTGAGCTATTGTAAATTTGGTCTAATGATAATTCAATGTGATATTTTAACCATTCATATTTTGTTTTCTTCATATTTCACCTTCTTTATGTATTTTTGTAAACTAATTTCCTTTTGCTCGTAAATAATCATCTTTCAGAATTTCATATATCTTGTCATCGTAATACTTACCATCAGATAACATCACTTCATTTTTTCTATAACCAACAACTCTACCATTATATTTATCTATGTATTTTTCGTACATTTTTTCAGCTCTATTGCCTCTAATTACTTTGAAGTTTATTTTATTGAAGTTATATTTATCGAATAAGTCTGTTAAAAACTTTCTAAAATCTTTAGAGAATGTGTAATTTATTTCGAAAAAATTAATCACATATAAATCAGTGACATTCCTAGTTTCTCTATCTATATATGCCCCTAACACTCCTATTACCTTGTCATTCTTTACGCTTACCATTTGTAAATGATTCCAATTATCTCTTGGAATGTCCGTATCATATCTATAAAACGATGAAAAGAAATAGTATTTGCATCTTTCGTCCATCATTGCTCTTCTCATTAATAGTGATAATTTATGTTCATATTCTACTGCAAACTCTAATGACATTTATCTGACACCCTCTCTTATAGTATTCTCATTTTACTTAAATTTCTTAGCCAACCATGTTGAAATTTCATCTATGTATGGTTCATAAACATATTTATCTAATCCATTCAGATGTATCATGAGTTTGCCATTTTAAATTACTTAACCAATGATCCAATACTTCTTTTGATTCTTCTGTTGTCATGTTCGGATTAGCGTCTCTCCAAATATCGATCAATATAGAATTATTAGTTTGATGCAACATTGCCATTTTCAAAACCATAGCTTGTTCTTTGTCCGTTAATTTAGTATCAGTATTAGAAACTACTGACTTTAAAATCTTCCTAGCGATACTTTTAATTCGTTCTTTTTCTGTGTAGGTGAATTTATAACTTGTCATCATCATCTCTCCTTGTTTCATAATAGGCTCGTTTTATTTTATGTATTAATTTCACATCCTTCAGCTTTCATACCTTCCATATGAATAGTTTTACCGTCATCACTAATATCAAAGTAATCAGTATATCTTGTGAAGACTTGTCCATCTTCAGTTTTAATTTCAACCTTATACTTTTTCTTTGGTAGTTGCTCAATACTACTAGTTCGAAGTGGTTTTGCTGTTAGTAATACCTCATTTGTTTCACTGTCTACTAATAATACTTCTGCTTTTTCTAATCCCATCCTGTTTAATCTCCCTTATTTTATTATTTTATTCCATAGTTTATCGTATAAATAGTCGTCATCAACGTATCTCAATATGTATAATATTATTTTTTGTTTAATTCTTTCAATGAACGAATACCTTTTGTACATTGATAATCCATCACTGTTTACTATTTTGTCTCCGTTATCATCTTCAATTCTTGATAATTTATTGACATACGCTATATATAAATCCAATTCTGTACATTCATTATCACCGTGTAGTTCCACAACTTCATTCTCTATCTTCTTCTCACTTATTAATTCTTTAGTCTTATATTTAGATTCTATTGATGCATCTAATGAAAGTAATCTTATTCTATCTTTATTTTCATTAACCGAATCTCCAAAAGTTTTAATCCTGTTTGATATATCGTTATTTTTAATTTCTATTTCCTTAAGTCTGTTCTCCAATTCGTTATAAGATAGCATAATCCCACCTTCTAAGTTTTAATAATACTTTGTTTTTATGTAATTATCTTCTAATATCTGAACCAATCTTTGATCACCTCAGAAAATGTTCGTTTAGCAAGTTTACTTTCAATCATTCTTCTGAACTTAGGTATGTACTGATTCAACTTTTCCATTTCAGCTTCTAACAAGTCTTTAGAGGAATTGCCATCGTTAATTATGGCTTCCGTGACATATACACCATAATTATCATCAATGTTATACTCAATACTCTTCACTTTATATTTAATTCCATTTGCAATTAGGTTGTCCCCTACAATCAATTTATCTCCTTGATATTCAAAATAAATATCCTCTTCACTATATTCTAAATCCACATAAATACCGTATGAAATATGTCCGAAGTATTGATATACAGTAGGGTAATCAATTCTACAATTCCTATTATTTCTTGTGTTTTTGTAGTATTTTTCATTAAATTTCGGCTTAATATTATTATGTTTAGCTTTCACATACCATCTATCCACGCACTCATCCTTTCTTTAAAATGACTGTATCATTAAGTATCTGCTTTCACTATTATTTCAAGAAATAATTAAATGAAATGTATAAAACCTAAGAAAGTTCCATATAATTATAAAGAAGCAAGAGCTTCTAATGTAATGTCGTTAGATTTCCTAAAGAAATGAGGTAGGGATTTATTTCTCTGTCTCGTTTTCTTTTTTTTATAAAAATCCAATATTATTTAATTCTTCAACCTATCCTCTTCTGCAATTCCAGATTGTAATTTCTCGGCTTTTCCAATGTACTTCTCACATTTGACGCAGTAAGCGTTTTTACCAGCACTATGGTTCAAATAATCGTACATACTACTTTGTTCTTCGGCATAATCACCTAATTTTGTATAAAGGATAGTTGCTGTTCCAGTTATACGTTCCCTAACGTAAAACCCTTCTTCTGCTTTGCAATGTGGGCAAACAATAACGCTCATTTTTTCACCTCATTTAATGATAAGTCTCTTTTATGTATTTAAATGCCCAAATTATATTCATTTATTCTAAGTGTGAAATTCAACAATTTACTTGAATGCTGTGCGATCAGCGTTTTCTTAGTAGTCATAAGCATATCATTCATGTCCTTATATTCAGATTCATCGATTTTTCTAATTATGTAATAGTCGTAATTCTCATAGTCAAAACCAAGAGTATTGTCGATAAATTTATTGTCATGTGACAAATTGATAAAATGTACAATTGGATAGTCACTTTCATTTATACAGATACATGAATAAACACTCTTCATCAAACCATCTTTAACCATTTGTACGGCATTCAATTGACATCTATGATTAAACAACCCCTTTCCCATTTTCATTTTAGATTTAGGAACTTTATTGTAATTACTTTGACAGTATTCTTTAATTCTTACAGCAACTTTACCCTTATACTTCTTTCTCATCTACATATTCCTTTCATAAAAGTTTAGTATTATTTAATATGAGTATCTGTATGGCATTAAATCGTTCAATACAACTTGCATTGATTCATCAAAATCATACTTACTAGTTAATCTTACCTGTTCTACAGTCTCCTGAAGTTTTGGGAAAGTCATTAATTCTTGTTCATGAATTTTACAATATAACTTTAATTCCTCATAAGCGTGAATAAGTTTATCTTCATTTAATCTCTGCTTATTTAATAAATTTCCTTTAAAATAACCCACCGAAATACCACCTTTATGTATATTATTATATTAATCGTTTACACCTTCTATAATTCCACCAAAATTACAATATGTCGATGTTTCAGGTTCTATATGAAAATTACTTTCTGGTAACGGCTCTTTTAATTTAGATCTTAAATCTTCAATATTACCAGTTTCTAAAACATGTATTTTTCCGTTGATAATTATACTTTTTACGTATATAGAAATATCATTCCTTGTTCCAAAGTCAACTCCTATTATATTCATTAATCACTACCTCTTTCTAAAAGCATTCTTAGCACTTTTTCTTCATTATCTATAAATTCTATGGCAAATTGAATATTTCTTTTTGCTGTATCTAGCTCAACAAGACGATTTTCTACTTGTACAGTTGAAACAAAATCATTAGTATTTGCATCCAA
Source organism: Lysinibacillus sp. EB271-A1-10B (assembly GCF_058791335.1). Lineage (NCBI taxonomy): Bacteria > Bacillati > Bacillota > Bacilli > Caryophanales > Bacillaceae > Lysinibacillus > Lysinibacillus sp. EB271-A1-10B. The sequence goes on along the minus strand of NZ_JBYTDL010000002.1, from coordinate 186,684 downwards.
TGTACCAACAGTAATTTCTACAATGGCTTTTGAATAAAACCCATTCATCATCTTTCCTCCTATCTAACTTTAATAAAAGCATGATACTAATTAATTTCACGCTTCATTATGTACTCACTTCCATCTTTCATAGTTAACTCCCAACGATCTTTTCCTAAACTGTTTAAAGCATCAATAAACCTGATTTCATAATATGAGTCTCCTTTATATCCCTTTTCATTAATAATTTCCCCATCAAATGAATACAAACGTTGACCATGTTCATATCTCTCTATTAACACTGCATATTCAAACTTACTCATAATTAAACTCTCACTTTCGTTTACCTAAAATCCTGTTCATCTTCTTACCTTCTAGAAATCCATTGCATTTCTTTTCGGATTTAGTACACATAACTTCATTCATTTGAGTAAACTCTTCCATCGAGATACCTAAATTAATAGGATTGGTATCCTCATTTTTATACACTTCCATTAAGGATCTAGCTAATTCATCTACAGATGTACTTTTTCCTACACCAATAATTGCGTTTTTGCTCATTCAAACCACTCCTTACATTTAATAATATATTGGTTTTATCACCCTAACTTATTTAAAATCTCCTTTTGTTTCTAATGCTTCATTAATTGCTTCTTGAGCCAATACAGCTTTTTCAGCAACCTTGTTTACACGTTCGATTACTTCTCCAACTTGATTTTGGTCAAAAATTTCATCGAAGAATAGGTCAAATAAACCAATCTTCATTAATGCTTCCATTGCCATAATCTTTTCTTCGAACGTGTCACCGATTTCATTTTTAAAGTGAGAGAAGTATTTAATAATAAGCAATAGCTCATATTTAATTAGTTGTTCTTCACTTTCAAAGAAACTGTATTCTTTTTCGATTGCGTACTGCATATCGTTGAATAGCTCAAGAGTTAGCTTCTCAACTTGAGTGCAGTCAAAGTATTCGTTATACTTAACTGTTTTTTTAGTCTCAGGGTCAACTACGAACGTAGACATTACATCTACTTTCTTAGAATCTACTAGAATATCTTCTAATTTAATTAGTGACTGTCTTTTTGTTGTCATGGTAAAATCACCTCTTTAATCAAAAATGATAACTCTTCATATTTCTTAGCTTTATCGAACATAACCATTAGTTCATTTTCGTATTTTTTTATATTAATTACCCTCCATCATAGCTTCTTGATATGCTTCAGCATAATTATTCATCTGTCTATCTGAAAGCATTGAATTAAATTCGCTCGCTACTTGCTCTAATCGTCCTGCAATACCAAGAAGGAAGTTAATATCATCATTATTAAATTCAGTTATTAATCCATTATCTGCTAATCCTTGTAGGTATTTAATTCTTTCTTGTTCATTCATTTCAACCACTCCTTTTATTATTTAACTAAATTTTACCACACAATTAAAATATTCACAACCAATTTTATGTATTTTATAATTTAATTTATTACTCTTTGTATTTTATTACAATCTATCAATTTATCTGTATAATAAAATGGATAAAAGATTTGTATATGTTGGAGGATGATTATGTGAGTTCTTTAAGTAGTGAAGATAGACTATTGTTCGAAAAACTTTTAGTCAGAAGTGGACGTGTGTTAGATTTCAACAATTTACCATTTGGGATTTTTGTTCTTGAAACCACTGGCATTGATATTTATGACGGCAACTATTCTGGTATTAGAATGTCAGATGCAAGCAGATTACGTTTGTTTATAGAAACAGAAAGTAATTTTGTTGTACAAAAATTATTGTCGAAATTACTCTCAATCTGGTATAAAAAAATGGTTGCTTATGATTATGAATTCAATAATGACGAGTCTTTCGAAAGGTGTAAAAAGATCCTAACTACACTAAATGATAATAATGCAATAGAAGATATTGATAATATTTCAGCAATTAATAATACTCAAGGAGTTGATTTATTATCTGCCGAAATTAAAGAAAAGTTGTTAGACAACAATCCAGAATTAGCTTTAGATAGATTACATACATATAGTGTGAAGTTCTTTAGAGAGCTTTGCATAAAGCATGATTTGCAATTTAAAAAAGATGATCCTTTACATTCTTTGCTATCTATATATAGGAAGTCGTTAGAAAAATCTAATACTATACAGTCAGATATGACAATACAAATTTTAAAGACAAATATAAATATATTGAATAACTTTAATAACGTTAGAAACAACAAAAGTTATGCACATGATAACGCTATTTTAAATAAAAGTGAAAGTAAGTTAATTTGTAATCATGTTATAACATTATTAAAATTTATTGATGAAATTGAAGAAAATAATGCTGTTCAAAATTCATTTTAATTTCTAAAAGCAACCAATGATTGTTGTATAATTACATCAATTGGTTGCTTCAAAATGTCTTGATATGTATTTTACAAAACAAATATATTATTTAACTTCTAATTCTTTGATAAAATTTATTAGCTGATCTTTTGGAATTACTTTTAAAATATTCTTTACTTTTTCTAATTCATTCTCTGACTTCTCCTTTTGAATTTCATACCATTGTCCAACTAAATGACCTATTTCTTGAGTTAATGTAAATGTAATTTCTCGTTCGAATCCTTCTGTGTCTAATTCTAACCACTTGAATGGAACGATGAATTCAGACCTATTTACATCATACCCCCTAGCAGTAACCCCACTTACTTTTACTCCTTTTTCTTCTAGTATATATTCATCATCTTCAAACATTACAGTTATAATCTCTTCTTCAAAAGGATCTTTGCCGAAATTTTTCACATATAGATGACTATATAGTGGTTTGTTTTTATCTTCATAACATTTGATTTGATTCTTGTATTCAGTATTATAAAACTTAATAATTGCTTCACACTTATTTTTAAGGTTGTTCATTGAGTCCTTTAAAATGATAATTTCTTCTTTTTTCACAATAATTCTCTCCTTTTTTAGTTTTCATAAAACGTGACTATTATTCAATTCATTATTATGTATTTACTAATATAGAAAGATTTGCTTATCACTAATCTTTCCTTTCTATGATTAATAATTCTTCAACACCACAATTTAGATATTCACACAAAGTCTCTAAAGTATCAAACTGTATTCCTTTAGATGTTTCATGGAAAATTCCTCTGATTGCAGTTTTAGATAGTCCAGTATCTCTAATCACATCAGTCATCTTCAGTTTTCTTTCTGCTAGTAACACTCTAAGGTTTAATTTCATTTTAAACACTCCTTTAGGTATTACTTTAACACTTAAAAGTACTTTAAACAACACTTTGGTATCTTGATAATAGAATCATATTAAAAAAATCTTAATCACAATACGGTAATCCTTCTTTGTTATACATTTGAGTTATACCCATAGACTGACCTCTTGAATAAACAATGTAATGACAACCTGTTTCTATATGCTTCACTTCACTATAGTCATCACGCTTTAATTCATTATTTGAGATCAGTTCGAATCCATCTGGTACACTGGCTTTCACTTTGTTATTGCTTTGATTACATCCAAATAACACTGTGAATCCTAATACTCCAACTAATAATAATTTACGTTTCATTATGTATTTCCTCCATTTAATTTTTAATAAAACTCCTCTTTTACTTAATTGCTATACTTAGCAATACATTCACTTTCGACATCAATTTTTGTGTATCCATAATCATCTGTCACAGTATAGCGATTGTCGTCTAAATTGCATTCCACTATGGTCAGGATTGTTCTATTTCTTACCCATTCACGAATATAAATTAACGGATGAGTTGCTAACTCTTCATCTAAAATAACCTTGTCCCTAACTTTATACAGTGCTTAGACCTCCTTTAGTTTTAATAAAACGGTTCTATTAAATAAAACTTAATACTTCTCAACAAACCCACAATTATTACATTGAATTGATTCTCTATAAATACTTGCATTGTCTTCACTGCATTCAGGACATTTGAACTTAAAAAGTTTCTCTTCTTTAATTTCTTCTTTTTTAAACTCATCTTCAAACTCTATGTAATCGTTCTCTGATATTCTACCTTCGTTTAACATCCATTCATCATAACCTTTAAATTCACAAACTTTTTCCCATAATCCCAAGTTCCTTATTTGACTAACTGTTAACTTCACAAGACTCAATTTATTTACCTCCTTATTTTTTATCATTTTATTTCTTATGTTCATATTAACATCATGAGTTATTTACTACAATATATTTTATGTATTTTTTTAATTTATTTTTAATACTTAAAGATGAATATTATTTTTAAATATGTATAATACTAGTTATATAGATTTAGAAATTATTTATTATGGGGGTTTTATAAGATGACCGAAAAGAAAAAAGTAAAACGTGTTGAAATACCACTAGAAATCTCAAATGAAGCGATGTTCTTGTCAAAAAATACTTGTTGTAAATGTAGAGAGCCTAGAAAAGCTGTTCAAACTCATCATATAGACGATGATCCATCAAATAGTAAGAATTTAGACAATATAGCTGTATTGTGTTTACAATGCCATGATGAAACAATGATTAAAGGTGGTTTTGGTAGAAAGCTGAATGCAGGATTGGTAATTAGGTACAGAGATGATTGGTATGAAACTGTTAAGAAAGAAAGAGAAAATACCATCACTACTTCGCAAACACCAAATGATACATATTATGACGATTTGGATGGAGTTAATCTAAATGATGTTAAAACACGAACGCTTCATAGACGTATAGGTTCAATTTTCGCATATTCAAAGTTTAAAGAAGCTATTGAAAATTATTTCGATTTAACTATTGGCGACCAAAAGGTTCTTGCAAAAATATTAAAAGACTTTAGAAAAAACGCAGAGGTAGACATACCTAAAATAATTAGAAAAAATAATAACTACATTTACGATATATCTAATTTAAAGGATAGTTTCTTTTTATCATTTCATTGTGGATGGGAATATTTAGGTATGGATTCAGAAGGCTTTACGATAGATCCAAATGAAGACATTGTTCTTGCTGTTAGCATCAAAGAAGGATGGTCGTTAACTCATTTCTCTGAAATCATCAATGAAATTTATTTGTATTTTGACGAAGATAAACAAGAACAGTTTAATGAAAAATTACGTGAAGAGACTTGTTAATAAATAATACTAAGGTGAGTATTTGATTGAGCTACTCACCTTTTCATTTTTGATAATACTATCCTATTATTTAAGTGAGTAACTACAAGAGTTATTCACCTTTGATCAACTTGGTATATGATACAGCATTATTGCAACTTTAATTTCTTTGTTCTTATCACCGTTTAAGTGGAAAATATAGTCAAACCAACTTTCATCTTTTTGATCAACAAATTTAATAAAGTTGTCATGTGTCTGAATTGACTCTTTTGCGGTTTCAATAACAGTTGTGAACTCCTTATTTCTTACAAACATTATTACAGAAGTTTTTGAATCTCTCCAAGTTAAATATCCTAGCAATTGGTCAATAGTTTTTAAAAAGCCTTTTGCTCCTGTCCAAAACTTACACTCTCCGACAAACACATTACCACCATCATGTCTAAGTAAAATGTCTGTTTTACCACTTTTATTGAACGTTTCTCCAGTAGCACTTCCATCGAAATGAGGTTCTAATAACATTAAGAAATGGTCACGTAAATCTTCTTCACCTTTGTTGTTATATACCGAAGGTTTTCTTTCAAATTCCTTACCCATATCATTTACAATCTTTAATATATCATTGTATGTTTCATCATCTAATATTGGATCTGGTGCATAATTCTCTGTCTTTGGTGTTGGTTTAACGGTTATTTTCTTTTTTACTTTAACATTTGGTATTGAAAAAGTTTGAGGAACATCCCCTTTTTTTCTTATTGGTACAGTTATTCCTGACAACAATTGTTTCCTTTTTAACAACTCTTGTTTTCTATTGATAAAAATTTGTTCTACTGAAGATTTTATAGAATTATTGTAAGTTTCTATATCTTTATTTACATACTCAACCATTTCCATTAAATCCCTTTTAAATCCATCGAATTGACTTTGTACACCTTGATAATCGTCACTAAAAACAACATATCTTTTAATAATTTCATTATTTGTTATTTTAGCTGTAGGTGGATTAAACGTATATTGTGAAGGTAATAACATCATTAAGTTTCTATCACCTGCATATGGTATGTGATAGTATAGAACTGGCATTTTATAGCTTTTACCATCATATACGTTATATCTCCGTGGGAATTGATCTGAAGATATCTGTTCTTCTTTATGGTCTGCAAAAATATCATCTTCAATTAATGATATTCCGTCAATAGATAGGGTATCTACTAAATGGTCTATGTATTGTTCTTGTCCAACATTCAATATATAACTTTCATCTTGTGATTCGATTATTTGTTTAACATCCTTAATTTTTGATGTCAAATAATCGGAAAGTTTAGCTATGCTATTGTAAAAAAGTAACTCTTCGTCATAATACAATATTACCAACTCCCAATCTGTGTTTATAGTTAATTATACCAATTTAATATACTAATTTCCATCAATCATCAGTAAGCTACTCATTAGTGTTTATAAATAATACGAATCATTTATTCAAACTTGATTCAATTAGTAATTACTCCAAACTTCACTTAAATATTCAACATACGGAATTCCATTGGAGTTCAGCCATTCTGAGTTTAATCGAAATAAGCTATTCCAAAATACTGATGTTTCTCCGATGAATTTAAATCCAATAAAATCATCACCCATAATTTCAACACCTTACGTTTTAGTCGCTACTTCTAAAATATCCTCAAACAAAACATTTTTTCATTATATTCCAATTTCATTGATAATGCTTTCTTAAAATGGTACTTTTATACAAAGGAGGTAATTATATGAGGAATTTAATTGGATTCATTTTTTTATTAATAGGAATTTGGCAGCTAATAATAACTTGGCGAACATTCACAGGTCTCAAGAAAGACGGAGATAAAAGTACTTCTCCTTTTATTATGCTAGGTCTGTGGAATAGTTTAGTATTTGCCATAATTTTTATTGCTGTTTCACTCGGATGTTTCTTCATCAATTTTTAAATATTTCTATTTAAAAATTATTTGGTTTGTTCATTACTTAAACCTGAATTACTCATAGTTATCTAAAGTTTGTGTTTTTATGGGTTTTTTGATAGTAGTCTCGTTTTTTTGCCACTTTAATGAGGCGCGCAAATACTTTTGATTTGAATTCCCTTATAATGCTTTGGGAAACTAAGTGTACGGAGCCAGTTTGTATAATTATAGTAAACAGACTTAACATCATGCGCGTTTCATTGACAAGGAAATCATGACTTTTCATCTGATCGAAATCAAATCCGTTCTTTGATATTCATAATTCCCACCCCTTTTCTTTTATATAAAATGAACATTTTAAATAATCCTGCTTAATTTTTTCTCCATTTTTCTACTATATAACCTATCATGCTTAACCTTATTGAAAGCTTCTTCAACAGAAATAGATCTATGATAATCATCTTTTAACATATCTTCGTTTGGGTAATAATCTGAGTCACGACTATAGAAATCCATTTCGTCATAATTGTAAAACTCTACTGCACCTATGTACCAACCTGCATTAGATTGAAGTCTAACATCTCTAATTACAATGTCATCTTTATTAATCAAACCATTAAACTGACTCCAACTTTCGCTCCATCTACTTTGAATCATTGTTTCCCTCCTTAAGATACTTGCTATAATCTTCCTCATCGTCATACTCAATTTCTAAATCCTCAGTAACAACCTTTTCGTTATCTACATCCCATTGCACAATACCATCTATGTTATACATTTCATGTTCAATAGCATCAATTGCGCTGTTTGCATAAATATCTTCATCGTTATAAATAACTGTCATTGTAAACGTAGTTTTCTTCATCATATGTATAGATACCTCTCATCTTATTATTTTATGTATTTAACTTCATAATAAATCACTTTTATTTAATCTTCTTCTAGACCATATTCTTTCATTTTCTTTTCTAATTCGTGAATTCTGATTTTCCTACGCATCTTTTCAATTCTTAATAATTCTTCTCTTGCCTCCATTTCTTCTCTATCTCTTGTTAATCGTTCCATCGTTTTCATTGCCTCAATACGTAGTCGACTTTCATATTCTGTAGAAACACTGTAGTCATTCTCATACTGATAACGCTTATTATTTTTTGACTTGAATAAACCGAACATGATTATTCTCCACCTTTGATAATATTCAGTTTTTATTAAATATTTGCGGTAACTTATTTAGCGACTGCATATCTAACTTTATATCCTTAAGACTTGGAAATTTTTCATAAAGTTTATCCCTTTGTACTTTTTCAAATTCCTCATCTATACTTCCGTCTTTGTTTAACTTTCTATAAAACATAATACAATTAGAAAAACCTTCTTCTTGAAGACCTTTATTCAATTCATTATGAAAGTTAGCAATGTCCAAAACCTCTATAGTTTTTGCACAAAGTGTTCTACCAGGTGTATATATACAAGAAGCATTTCCTCTAGTGATAACTGGATAGCTTTCGTACCAAACTTCAAATTTGTACATTCAATCATCTCCTTTGATAATATCTATCTTTTATTTAACTTTTAATATTATTTCCAATTGATTTTAGACGTTTTAGTACTCTTCAGCACACTTTATATGCTCAACAGTCAAAAGCTCTCTATGAAAGAAATAACGTCTAAATTCATTAGTAAAGAAATATGCAACTTTATATTAAGATTTATGTTAGACCGTCTGATAATATCTAATAAGATATTCATTACTTAACTCTTCATATATGTATAATTCAGTATCAGTACCCTTTAAAGAAGTAATAATGTCTTCTCTATAATCTGGAGCAACGACTATCATTCTAGTAGGCTTATTTATTTGAGTAGGATAGTATATGCATTGATACGCTAATCTTTTATCGTTATTGATAGCTTTCAATTCAATTATGCAGTCAACTCCATTAGCATCTACTGCATGAATATCTAATTGTCCAAACTTCACCTTCACTTGATTGCCTATCACTGTCATACCTTTTTCGATATACTCTATATTATCTATCAAAAAATTCTCTAGCTGTTTTTCTTTTGTCTCTGGTTTCTCATCGATCCTGTTTTCAATAAGGTTTATTTCTCCTACCTTTACAAAAATACTTCTATCCACTAAATTAGAATAATCTTTTATTTTCTTTAATTCTTTAAATGATTTACTAATTGTAAAATTTGACACCAACATCTTATTTTCTATAGTTTTACTCATTACATGGTGATAGTAAGCCTTGTTTGGATTTTTTAATTGTAAATATCGATAATAACTTAGATAAAAGATTATTCGGATTAGATTCCTTTCGAATAAGTTAACATAAATATCTACTTCAAAATAATCATTTTCGTCATACTTCTTCATATTAATGATATCAATATCTCCGTTTAAATTTAATTTATAACCTTCCATAGCTCCTACATCTACTAAATCAGAAAGAACCTTTTTAACAGTGCGATTATCTTTCATTCCAGACACCTTTTTGATATAAGCGTTACTTATTTTAACATCGTCTGATAATGATTTGAGTCCATTGAGTAAAATCAAATGAACTATAAACATTTCAGAATTATAATTACCGTGTTCATTTGTTATTGCATTTTTCGGCATTTTACACTTCAAACCTAAAACCTCTTTCATTTTAATTAGTAAAGCCATATGCAACATTTCCGAAAGTTCGATTACTAGTATCGACCAAGCGAATTGCAAGTAAAGGTTGCATAATTCTTTGTATATAAAGAATAATATATAAGATACATAATATACAGTATTTACGATTCATAATTTCACCTTTTCAGGTAAAATTCTAATCGTTTAATTTTCCTCCTCTTCTTCCTTTTGAAACATCTACAACTTATGTAAATTAACACTATAATGATTATTAAACTTTTCTAATCCACCATCTCCAAATGGATCGTATTCTGCTTTGTGTTTGGTAATAGTAATCAGCTTTTCTTTTGCTAACAATTTATTGTACTTTGTTACTGAGAAATTACTTATACCTAAATCAATTTGAATAGTTTCATAACTTGGGAAACAAAAAAGCTTGGATAAGTTGCTTCTGTTAATATAGGACTCATAATAATACATTAATCTAAATCCAATTAAACCTATACTCTCTATTGATTTTAATAAGTCTAAAGGAATTTGTGTAAAGTAGTCACTTTTATAAGGTTCTAACATAATAATTTTTAACGGGTTATTAATTGGTAACTTGTCTATTTGATACTTAATTAAACCTTGATTATGTAAATTCACAAAACACTTCTTGATAGTTCTATTATCCGTAATACCTGTCACAGTTTTTATATCTTTAAGTAAAACTTTTATTTCGCTATTATTGAATGCTTTAAATTTCTTATATAGTAAAAATGCGTAAATAGCAAATGACTTCTCATCAACTTTAAATCCAATATTTCTTACAATTTCTGTTGGTATTTGTAACCAAATCGTATTCCCCTTACTCATTTAACAAGTTTCCTTTTATGTATTTTCTACTTTAAATTCACACAGTACAATTTCAAACTGCTAACACCTTAACTATTTTCTTTCTTTCCTGTTAGATTTTCATTATTCTATAGGTGTGCTGTAATATCTCTTTACTTGTCCATCTTGATCATTCTTTAGGTAAGTACTTGTGAAGGGTTGTCCAGTCATCTTCTAATACCTCTTCAACGAATCTTTCACATACCATTGCAAATGTTCTATTATCATAAGTACATCCCAATCGCTTAGCTGATAGATGGAAATATTCAGGATAGATTGCATGATCGTACCATGTAACGAAAGCATCTTCATCCTCTTTTGAATAAAATAAGCTTTCTACTCTTCCGCCTGAATGTATGATGTACATCTCATACCATTTCTCATAGTTCTCCATCGTCAGTATAGGTTTAAGTTCTTCTTCAATACCATTTTTATCCACACCTAGTTTCTCTACTTCAAACCTTTGACTTATTAATGGATTCCCTCTTTTACTGAAGTATTTAGGCTCTCCTTGTATAGGAACTAATAATCCTTTATATTCAACTCCCATTGCACATTCCACCTTTTACTGAACTATTTTTATCATTTTAATTTTATAATAGATGTGTTTTATTTAACACTTTTCAATTTCAAATTCTAGAGTGTCTATTACAGAATCAAAATCGTCATTATCTTCGAAACATCCTCTGTCATTACCTACTATGATGGAATAAACAGGATACTCTATTTGATCATATCCATGCCATTCACATAATTTTTCTGCCACATCACCAACCCATACTTCCTCAATATAACTGATTTCATCCTTTTCACAAGCCTCTACTTGCTTTAAAAACTCTATCCTCAAACGTTCCAACGTATCTTTTAAATCCTTCTTAAAATCATCCTGATTCTTTCTTTTGTGATACAATCTAGTTGTTATTTTTTCTTCTCCATTATCGATTAATTCAAAAGTACGGTATCTAATGTCTTTTTTCGCATCACTATAAGCCTTACGATGAGATGGAGTTGCATTAGGTTTTAATCCAGTTCTAATTAATTCATGACCGAAACGGACGTCAAAGTCTCTGTGAGGTAATTTGTTGTAATGTAGATACCAATGACATAATTCATGTAACAATGTCTTTCTTACTTGATCGATTGTTCTTCTTCTATTTATTTCAGAATTAAATTCAATAGTCATGTCCTTATTATGATATAATCCTAGTAAAATACTTTTTTCTTCTTTAGGATAATAATTATCCCATTCCTCTTTTGGTGTTCTATCAAACACAATAGTAGGTATGTAATCTATTCCCCAATGCTTTTTAAGTAATCTGTGCGCCTCTTTATTTATCCATTCTATATTTAACCTTTTATCAATCACTTCATTCAACTATCTTCACCTCAATATTCTTAGATAATCGTTCTATTTTATCTACTGATAACAACGCCTTTTACAAATTACAACAAAACCTAATCTATAATAATCAAACCATCTTTTGTACTTTTAAGTCCTAATTTCTTCAAAATTGCGTTTAATTGTGCCCTATACCTAGCCTTCAATTTATTTCTAGTTTCTACATCCTCAAAATAATCATTTTCATACTTAGACAACCAATAAATAGACTCACTCATTGGTAACTCCTTGATGATCAACATATTAATTGCTCGTAAACGATTACTGAATTCCTGATTAGTTAAGCCTTTATTTTTATAATAATCTGAAACTGTTTTATAAATTTTATCTTCTGAGAACTCCATAGATATTACACCTTCTTACACTTAAATAATAACTTCATTTTATTCTATTTTTACCTTCAAGCACTCTATTATGTGCTTCTATATCACCTTCTTCAACATCATAAACTATTTTCTGATCAACATAGTTATCTAAAATTGAGAAGTCATATGTCTCTTGGCAACTTACAAAAAATATCTTTTTAACACCTCTATCTTGTAAATCTTTAATTACTTTAATGTATAAACCTTTACTTAATATTGAGCTTACTGGATAGACTATTGCAAAATCTATATCATATGGCGACCTATTCCAAGTCTTGGTATCTATTGAATCAAAATAATAATTGATGTTATTAACAAATGAATAAGCTACCCCTGATTTAAATGGTGTATTTGTTTTAAGAAAAGTTCTTAAATTTTTTAGAGCGTTGGTGCGAAACAATATCTTTGTATTAGGTATCGTATTTAATATAGACACTAGTAATTCATGTTTTTTAAACATATGAGTGCCAGTTAGTAATAAACACTCCTTATTTGATTCTAAGAATTCGAAAATTTCTTTAGATGCTTTATCTTTTGTATTCATATAAATCTCCTCACTTCTATTAATATCACTGTTTTATAAAAAAACTATAACTTATCGTCTGTGATATCAATAGGGAAATCCCCATTAATGTCCTCTTTTTTCTTTCTTTTAAAAATATCCCAAAAGTTTCTTTGCTTTTGTTCTTCATCTTTTTCAAGATTACAAGAACTGCACAACCACTCTCCGTTATCTCCTAATCTATTAAGATGAAGTTTTGGTAATTTATTTTTCTTTGCAACACATGAACGATGTTGTCCGTCTGAAAATGTCATATGACCACATGAATTTCGATGAGCATAAATTCCAGTACGTTCAGTTGCCGATATAGTACCTCCTTCTCGCATCATCTCCAAAAGCTCACGACAATATCCTACACGAGCCTCATAGTGATATGAAGCATTACATATGACTTTCTCTTGCTCATATTCTTCATCAGTTAATTCAAATGTACATCTACCTGTAGCAAGCTTATAACAATCGTGTTTGCTAAATGTAAAACAATAAGATTCTTTTCTTGGGTCAATTATTACGTCAAGTTGTTCTGTCATAGTTTCACCTTCTTTTAATACTATCTCTATTACCTATTAAGTATTTTATTTGAAATGCTTTGCAAAATGACTCAATGGAGTGCCTTTCGTATAAAAATCATCTAAAGCATCATAAGCTAAGTCAACTACAGTCATTATGTCATTTCCATAGTTCGAGAAAATATAAATGAATGCCTCGTTATCGTCTAGATAATCTTCTTGATTTAATGGGTCTTGAAAATACATAACTTGATATGAAATATCTATTCCTCCATCAAAACCCTCTACTCCATATCCAATTACATCAAAAATTATATTAATAACACCTATTACTTTTTCCTCATCGAAAAAGTCTATCTCTAAAGTATACGAAGTAACATACCCTTCTGTTGAATGCTTTTGAAACTGACTTAGATAATCATCATTAACTCCAAATCCGATATTTGTCATAAAATATCTCCCTATAATCTCGATAAAAGACTTCTATTATCTAATATTAATCAATCCCTAATTCATATTTTTCATATTGGCTTTTACTTTGAATAAGTTCAGACATACAATCTTTATTATTTTTAACTTCTTTATATTTCGCTTCAGCTTCTAATTTAGAATCAAAGAAGAAGGTTTTAACTTTATCTATCTTTAAATCAAGGTAACTAACTACGTATTCCGTTTCCACTTCTTCATGTACTACATCTCTAGTAATTTCCTTTTCGTTATAACAGGCTAATAATCGTTGTGGAACTAAATAAATTGATCCAGTTGTATCCTCACATAAAGCCATTCCATTATTGTATTCATAAATAACAAATAGTTTAATGTAGCGTTCGATATCTTCATACTGTTCTTGGATGAATGTTTCCTTGTCTAAACATTCTTCTTTATCAAGGTATTTGCCTATACTTAATAGTTGTTCACGATAATCCACTGAATCATATAGTATACCCTCTACCTCTCCAGAATCTATTCCACGTTCACATAGCTTTTCATAGATGTCATTCTCTATATTATGAAATTTTTGTATTATATCAAATGTTTCTTTGTTCATTGTTTACACCTCTTATTGTTTTATAAAATGCTGATATTAATTAATTTACTATTTCATCATCTTAGTAATAGCCTAATATTTCATTGAATACTTTATCAGCTACTTCATTTTCCCCATCATCGTATCTACGCATAACTTGATAACCTTTGCGTTGATAATCAACTACCTTCATTGCAATATCCTCTATATTAAGATTCTTATCTTCCTTGAGTTTCTTTCCATGAAACATTTCAGGTTTAATATTGGTTGAAATAATAAAATCTTCAGATGCTTCTTGTTCTGTTATTGTGTAAGTTTCAGCTTGTAATCCTTTGTAAGTGAACCATACCTTAAACATTGAAGAAGGTTTAACTGATTTATCTATTTCATTCACTTCGAGATTCTTCCATCCCGTTAAAATTAAATCGTGCATTTTCATTCCTCCGATTCTACATTTCATAATATTATACTTTTAATAAAAATCTCAAATAACATCGACATGCTTTGAATATACTGGGAAACCGCACATTTCTCTACCATTAAGGTCAACAATCGTAAACCAATCAGCAACATAATTAAATTTCACATAAGCCGATAAATCTAATTCTGTACCGAATCGCTCCATAGTGTAAAAATGTTGATCTGCCATAACTATTTTCATAGTAGTATCATCATTTACATTTCTATATATCTCCCATCTACTTAACATTTCCTTCAAATGAAAATCAGCATATTCCTCATTTGGTGATCGTTTTTTGAGTTTTTCTCTAGTAATATAATCATACTTCATTACACTAAGTACCATACCGTACTCTTGAACATCTTTAAATGTCACAGATTCCTTTTCATTGCACTCAATAGCTTCTGCTATTTGGTGGAAAATTTCATCTGTTAAATTTTTTATATATTCACGTTCATAATCATTTTTCGTTATATTATCAATGAGATATTCTTTTGTATAAGTCATTTCATTTCCTCCAATTTAATCTAACTTAAATTTTACTTTATGTACAAATGGTATACAACTTCCAACTACAAATTTAAATTAGTATTTATAGTTAGTTGAAGCCACCATTTTTTCTTAAAACAAGATTACCATAATTTACTTTAAATAGTCAAATAGTTTTGTGTATTTTATTATTTAATTTTTCTTTACACTTCAATTCTCACCTTTTGACCGTAAAACTCATCTAAATGTTTTGTGATCGATTCTAAGCGTCCTAATACATTCACCTTCTTAATCCCCCATGCACCTGCAAACTCCTTATAATTAGTTGGAATCTCATTAGAAACACCTTGCACAGTATTAGAGAACAATGTTAACCAGTCTATAAGATATTGTTTGTCATAAGCTTCATCTTCAAAATGTCTCATTGCAAACATTAACGTTGGGAGATTGATTTTTCTTAATAGGAACTTATCTGTCTCATCACCATATGCATCATGTAAAAGTGTCATGGCTTTTTCTACAGCTTCGAAAATCACTTCATTCATCTCTTCATGAATCTTCTGTGCATACTTTGTTAGCTCATCACTAGCGAATGACTTTAATTCGTAGTCTTCATCAAATAACATTAGAGTTTGAAGTAATACTGCTTGATCTTCGCTTTTTCGTTTTTGCGTTGGTGTAAAGTAAGCATTCTTCGACATAAAAGGATGTTCTGATAGTTTATTTAATCTAATAGACGCACTTATACCCATAACAGCTTTATTCTTCTGATGTACACTTAGATAAACACCATTATTTAAACGATAGAATAATTCTACTTTTTCTTCCTCAGTAATATCACTTAAATAATACATATTTAATGTTTTAGTTTGAAATTCTATCTTCACTGTTTCTGGTAAATCTTCAAATTTAGTTTTGCCAATGTTGAAATAAGTATTATCTATATTTACTGAAGGTGTGTCTGGATGCAATGCGTATTCTCCTCTAAAATATGATACTAAGTTTGTTATTCGCTGTTTACCGTCAATAGTGCAATAAGTATTTGCTGTTTTGTTGTCTTTTGTTTCAACTTTCGCAGATGTAACCACTGGAGGAATGAAATAATCGACTATTAATGATTGTACTAGTAATGACTTCTGCATCAAACTCCATTGTTCATCTGGTCTTTGAATTGGAAAGTCGAAATTTAACCTTTCATCCGTAATAAGTTTATCAAATTTACTAACTGACATTGGCATACTTGCTTTTATCATTTTATTCACTCCTCAAATTCTGTTGGATTTAAATTTCAAAATCACACAATTAAGAAATCAAGATTTCTATTTTTCTTTATTTTCGTATTCAAAAATTCTTTACATTTCAATTTTCAAAATGTAAAATTCTACGATTTTGATTTTTTAATTCTATAGTTTTGATTTTTCGTTTTATAAAATTCTACCCATTTCAATTTTTAATTTCAGAAATTCTACAGATTTCATTTTTCATACTAACAAATTCTATATTTTCTGATTTTTATTCACATATTTCTAGTTTCTTCATATTTTATATGCCGAAAATACATTCATTATTACTCTCTAATACACTCTTTATAGACTTAAATCTAAATAATATTGAGATATTACGTAAACATATACAGTAAAACAGCTTTAGCATTACTAGTGTAACCATAGAGTAGTGTTTCCCTCATTCACAACACCAAGTACCACTCTACACTAATCGTTATGTATATATTTATTTAATGGTTAAAAAATAAGATTATCAATACCTCATATACTAAGTAACAAGTAACCTTAATTATTGATTAGCCAACAACTTCATGTACCCTTTTTGCAGTTCTTTCATTTGATCTTTATAATAATCAGTCTCATCTTTTGTGAAGCTAGGTGTAAACAATGTAGGCATTTCTGGTTCTACATCAGAATTATTTACTGAGATTTCATAACGAGCTAGATCATATTTATCAACTAATTCAAACCCATATTCTTCATTTATATTGTTAATGCATTCTTCTCTTAAGTCCTCATTTACATGTAATAACGTGTTATATACCTCATATTTATTGTAGCTTATTTCTGGATTGTACCCCACTAAATTATTAGCAACTAATTTTAATTGATTCATCATATTTCATTCTCCTTTTAAAATATTTTATTTATTTTGTTATTTTAAATTAATTATATCACATCAACTTAACTTGTATAACTGAAAATTGGATTATTTTTCATATTACTAATCAAACATTTCACTAATTTATGGATAATATGTATTTTAAAAAATTGAGTATTAATAAGCTCATCTAACATTAAACGATCCAATCAACATTGTTTTAAAAACCCCTAATAATTAATGATATCTATGTTTTCCTAAAATTATCTTACAAGTAAGCTATAAGTAAATTATATATATCTTATAAGTAAGATACAAGTGTTTTTTTAAAATTAATTAGAAATATTTAACTTTATATTCATTTCTATTGTTTATTCATATTTTCTTATCGAAGATTTAAGGACAATGGAGTATTCGCAAAGCAAATATAAAGAAGCCCATAATGATCTCGGTTTAAGGTTAGCTTTCACACAAACATTGTTAGAGAAATCACACTATGGGCTATGGATATACCAAAGAAAATATCTTGAATTAAAAAAATGTGCTTAGTACAACTATAATAAGTTAAGTACTAAGCACATTTTTAATTATGTAATTTATTTTTTTATTTATTGTACAGACCGTTAGTTCCTCTAATCATTTCACTATCTGGATTCTTTAAGTTATGATTTGATACCAACTCCAAACCACTCTTACCTTTATTATACCTTTGAAGAACAGTGTGGTAATTCAAACCATATGCTTCAGCAAGTTGAGATATCGTGCTAAATGTAGCTCCATCTACAATTACTTCTATATTATTACTTCTGTTTCTAGCTTGCTGAAGTTGTGTTTGCCAACGGCAATTAGATACTTCATAATCACCATTAAAATCAATTCTATCGATAGTTGCTGATTTTTCACCATTTGTTTCTTCAAAATTTAAATATGCCTCGTACATATCATTCTTGAAGTTTTCAAAAGTTAACCATTCATCACAAACTTTTATTCCTTTTGCCCCATAATTTTTATATTCTAAATTCTTAGAATCATAACATCTACCCCTCATACCGACCCATATTCTATAAAATCTAGTTTTACTTATAGGCTTGTTTTTTATTTTTCGTTTAGTATATTTACCTCTTTTTCCAAATCTGCTACACCCACATGATTTTACTGATCCACTTTTCAAATCACATCTAGCAACCACCCTTTCCGTCCCACAATCACATTTACATAACCAAAATGTACTCTTTCTTCTAACCTCTTTTTCATGATTATGTATTTTCTTCAACACTGTATAACTTCCGAACTTTTCTCCAGAAATATCATGTTTACTCATTAAATCTCCTCCTTTTATGCATTTATTGTAATTATATTAACAAATACATAATAAATCAAATAAATACCCAGCTCGATTTTTAACTTTCTGTTACTTATAAGTGGTTTTCAATTTAAAATTTGACGATTAAAAGAGTTCATAAAAAAAGATCTACCACTCCAAGTGTTTCTCTGACTGTCATAACAAACACTCGTTCTCGTATATTACTTATTCATTTTTTGGTTTTTACTATTTAATAGGAAGAAACATATATTTTTTCGTGAAAAGACACCATGAACCATGAACCTAGTAATATCAACGTTTCTAGTAAAACCATTAAAATTAAATAATAAAATACATAATTTATATTGACGGGTTTAATATTTGGATGGTAATATAATAACAGTTAGTAAATGATATTGAAGGAGCTAAGACGATGACAGTAGAAGAAAAGAAAAGCTTATTCGAATCACTTAGACACGAACTATTCGAACTGGTAATACTTAAGAGCAAATCTTTATCCTTTCCAACAAAATACTGTGAAGATTTAATTTCAAAAATTGATAAATTAAAACTTGAAATTCAGTTAGGACAATAATACAATTTATTTAACAAAATACATAAAATACTTACTTTTTAGGAGGAAAATATAATGAAATCAAATATTCATACTGAAATGCAAATCGGAATTTATGAAATAAAAGTAACCATCTTTAGAAATGGTAAACGTATGAATGTGAAATGGTTTGATTCAAATGAGTACAATAAAGCAAAAGAGTTTGTAGAAACAATTATTAAATAAACTCGTCACAGCGAGTATAAACAGGCATTAGGCTGTGAGCGTTCCTTCCTTATCGGAAGGAGGTTGTAACACAAACATACATAACTACTTAGGAGGAATTTTAAATTGATTAAACTAATGAAACCAATTTTTAATAGTGGATTACAAATCGTTTTAGAAGGTCAAAATACAAATTTTACGGTGTATATGTTGGATGTAATACACAACAAAGCACTAAACGTTAAAACATACAAAGACTATCACAAAGCGTTAAATAACTACAATATACGTTGCACGGGTTTATAAATTTTATAAAACATCATTATCTAATTGGAGGAATCGAAATTGAAATCTGAATTAAAAGAGAAAATAAAAGAGGAAAGAAAATATTATGCTTTACTAGAAAGCAATCCACAATACAGGCTACAAGGACGTTCAATGAAATTAAATAAAGTAATAGTCGGAATTATTCAAGGAAATCCAAAAGACTATAATCAAGGTGCAGACCATCTAAATTATAAATATTTTGATTCATGGAAAGATGCGTGTATTCAACTCAATAATAACTAAATAAAAATACTATTTTATCTAAATTGGAGGAAAAGAAAATGAAAGCATTGTATACAAACGAAAAAGAGATTCAAGGTCAAATTATAAGCGAGAAAGAATTGAAAACTTATGATTATGATTCACGATATGAAGCATTAAAACAAGGCTATAGTTTTGTACACTTATTTGAAGCGTTAATAAATAATTTTGGAAAGAAAGAGTATAAATATTACTCTACAATGAAAATGTAATCAATAAATAAAAACAGTATTTTATAAAAATAAATAAATTGAATGGAGCGAATTAAAAATGACATATCAATACACATTTGAATTAAAAGACTGGAAAGGTATCGTGACTAAAGAAATTAAGAGTTTTGCTGAAAAATTAAGTAGTCGTGATTTGCGGAAAGAAACATCTTCTTTTATTGATAGAAAAGACGTAAAGTTTGTAACTGCTAAAAAGTTAGATATCATCAATACAAATGGTGAATTAGTTGAAACAGTTAAAAACTTAAATAAATACGATTAAATTATATAAAAAGTAAATATTATATAAGCTTGTAGGATGTTATTCCCCCTACCCCTATTCATTTAATTAATAAAATAAAAAAGGATGGTAATTAATTATGGAAATCAAAAACATTTTACTTTCAATCGTTACAGCTTTTTCTCTATTCACTGGTACAACAAATACAGATGTTTTAGCTAAAGAAATAAATAACACTTCAAATAAATGTACTGTAGTTCAAACACATGAATTAAAAGACAATCAAGCAGAATTATTTTATATGTACAGCAATAAAGAAGGCCACTTCTTCTTAGATCCAAAAGCAGAAACTGAAAACGTTGTTTATGTTGGTTTGAATGATTATAAGATAGATGGAAATTTTAAAATTGACATTAGTACCCTCCATCATGGTAAAAAGTTTATCGGTACATTTGCGGATGATTCATTATGGGAATTAGTGAAAATTGAAGAAGTTAAATGATACAACTGTATTATAAACAAATTAAACGAAAGAAGGTGTTTAAATGTTTGAATCTCTATATTCTCAAATTGGTTTAGATGGAAAATATCAAGTATGGTACACAACTATTAAAAGAGGATTAAAGAAATCTAAGTCATTTGGTGACATGAAAGAAGTTAAAAAGTGGTGTTTACAAAATAAAAATAAAGTACGTTTAACAAGTGGTAGTTGGCAAGTATTAAACACTTTTGAAGAAGTTAATTCTAAATAATATAACCATATTAAATAATATTAAATAACCTCCCCTACTCTCCTTTAATCAGATAGATATACATAAAAGGAGGTAGAACAAAATGAAAGTATATGCAGATTTAAGACACATCATTGATGATTTACAAGCGAGTAAGAATTCCAAAGAACTATATAATAAGATCCAAAAGTATAAAGAAAATATCGATATTATTGCAAAGGATAATGATACTAGTATTATTGTTGAAGTTATTCAAAATGAATTAATTGTTGTTGCTAATAACGTGGATAAACATATTAAATTAAAATTTGATGATTGAGAGGTATATTCCCTACTCTCAATTTACATAGGAGGAATCGTTATGATTAGTAAAATTAAGTCTGGAATAGATGATTTTTTATGGATGGATGATGACTCAAAAGAAGATAAAGTTTCTTATTATAAATTTGGAACTACTATAAATGTAATCGCAGTTGCTATATTCTTGCTAACTAGAATTAATTAATAAAATACATAAATGCACTTTACAGTAATTGTGTGTTTGTGGTATTATAAAGACAAGGAAATAGTAACGAGTCATTTAGTTGACTGCTTAAAGGTTAATCTAAGTAAGTAAATTAGATACAGTTATTTATTTAGATTAGGTTTTAAGTTAGAATGGAGCTACATACAAAATACATGGGAGTGCTACTAATGGCAAACAAATATAATGTAATCAATAAACATTTTACAGGAACTTCTTTGATTGAAGTAATTAAAAATAATGAATCAACTATTATTAGTGAAGTTAGAAATGAAATAAATAATTTTCTATCTAAAAAGTATATTAAAATTGAAAAAATCGATGTTAATAGCGATGTTAGGATTACAATAAAGAGAAGTAGCACATTACGATTCTTTATTGAAGATAAAGCAGTCGATCAATTTGAACTGACAGTGTATTACCTCACAAATGAATTAAAACCTACTTCAGTAGATATTTACGATGTATATGGATATGATGATTATTTATCGGATGCAGATATAAAAAGTGATGAGATAACTGTTATTGATACATCGTTAACAATACATTAATGTAAAATAAATTAATTTAAGGGAGTCTATTCTCCCTTCTCTTCTTTAAATAATATATGCTTTTTATAAAAACTTGAGATCCTGAAGAGGTTCTCTTTTTATTTTGTTTAAATTTTAATTAAATAAATACATAAAATAACTATACAAATAATTATGAATTATGGTACACTATATTTAAGTTAATAAAACAAATACATAAAACTTTTAAGGTGGTCATTCAATTGAAAACAACTATCCAAAACCAAATTAATTCCAACGTTGAACATGCAATTAAAGCTACTGAAAATTCATACCGTGGAAAGTGTTTCTTAGTTGTTAGAGGTGAACATATTCAATCTTTCAATAAAACTAAACGTGGTGCTGAAGGCTATATTAAAAAGAAAGATACATCTTACTATGATGAATATTACATGGAAATGCGTAGTTGCAATGAAGGATTAGAAGTAATTGAAATTATTGCACTTGATATTGCTGACTATTATAACACTAAAGAAATTTGGTTCGAGTCTTTGAAAAATGTATGGTCGATTCGTCGAAGTTCAGATAATTTATTATTCTTAGCTGAAAAATTAAATGTTAATCCAGAAGTTATTGCATTCATTAAATTAGTGATTGAAAATACTGAGAATACTTCATTCCCTTCTCGCTCAATGGTAGGATTGGAAGTTGAACAAGTGGTATCGGAAATTGAAATAGCAAAAGTTGCCGAAGAAGATACACAAGTAGTTGTGGAATCACAGGAAATCAATACAGACGTTTCCGAAGTAGAAATTACAAATACTATTACAATGAAATTAAACGATGAAAAAAACGGTGTAGAGTTGTACTTCGCTGATAAACCTAGTGATGAAATCCGTACAGAATTAAAGGTTAACGGCTTTAAATGGTCGAGATTTCAAAAATGTTGGTATGCAAAGCAAAATGAAAATACCATAGCACTAGCTGAAAAATTAACAAATGGCAATATTGAAGTTGTTGAGACTATAGAACCGTTTGAAATTGAATTAGTAGAATTTGTTGATATTACACAATTTAAAATTAATGAAGAAACTGAAAAACGCTTAATTGATAACAGCTTAATGCAAACAAAAAGCTTAGGATATGAAACAAAACAGCTACAGCTTACACTTTCTGATTTGTTAGAGAATACAAAGGAAGTTATTGAAATGGCTGATAATAATTATAGTAAGAATACACTTATTAATGGTTTCAATGCCTTTTGTGAACGCTATACAAGAGAATTAAACAGTTACAAATACCAAAAATCAGTTAACCCTGGATGGCATATTACCGGAAGATCTGGACTCAATATCTCAAGATATAACAAGAAACAGGATCAATTAAATAATAAAATGTTAAAAGTTGTGGAAATGTTAGAAAAACAAAGATCAATACTTGAGAAATACAAACGTAAATTTAAACAAAATGAAGAATATAAAACTAAACAAGCTATTGAACATGCAATTAATAATTTAGATAATATTACACTTTCCTTTAGTACTCAAAAGCGTGAAATAGATTATTACGGCTACAAATATAATACACGTTCTTATGAATCACCTAACTACTTCTTTATGAATATAGCAGGTTGCTACCGTATATTCGAACGTGTTACAGGTAAAGAAGTTTATAGTATGAAAACAAATGACAAGTTAACGGATGCTAAGAAGTATGTAATGTATTTGGAAAGTCAACGTGTTAAACGAGCGATATAATATTAAATGATAAAATACAAAACGAAAAGGATTGATTAACAATGAAAATTAAAATAGTAAAAGAAACAGGTTGCTTTATGTATCTTGATGAAAATAACAACATGACAGATTATTTCTTCCTTAATATGTACCGCTTCGATCAATTGCCTAATGAGTTATTAGAAGCGCTTAAAGCACGTTTAGAGATGGAAAAAGTAATTCCTTTAGGAATATACAACAACTTTTTTGATAACAGTCTATACTTGGTATGTAAAAATAAGAAGTTTGAAAATGAAGATTATGCATTCACATTTAAGTATTCACCAGAAGGAAGTGAAAAGGCTTTAGGGCATGACTTTTATAATGAACACATTAATAATAGTAAAAGTTTCATCTCCTTACATGACTTTAGAGATCGTATAACAGCTAAAGAAAAGAATCACTTAATAAAGGTGTAAAAAGCTATGCTTACACGTAAAGAGCAACATAGTCACTTTAGTATTAAGGAACGTGTAAAAAAGTTTATTAGTAAAGTTGTTGATAAAGCAAATTTACAGCCACCTACCCTACCACCTACTACAAAATTAAAATTTGAAAAGTGGAAATGTGAACCGCTTCAAAATGGACAGAAACATTTTATAACGGTGTGTAATGATGATATAAAAGAAAGCTTACGTGGTATAGAATTATTAAATGGAAATATGATTGAAATTGTTAAGAAGTCAGATGATGAATATAGAATTAAGTTTAAAAATAATAAAGTGTATAAACTAAGTAAGTATAATTAATTCAGATTTTAATTAATAAAATACATAAAGTGTATTGCGTTTTATTAATTTATGGTATATAATAGTATTATATTAAGGAAAGGAGTTGACACAGTGAAGTATGGATATTGAACACATTATCATGTTGATAGGCTCTATCGTGGCAATCTTAAAAGGAATTACTTCTTCCTTAAAAGACATACACGATATGAGGACAAGCAAAAAGCGACCATCTTCTAAGCCGTCCGCAAAACGCAAGAAGAAAAGTCGCAAGTAGTCGGAGGGGATTTATTCCCCTTCCCTATTGATTATAATATACCATACTCATTTAAAATATGCTAAAGAAAATCGGTTATCTAAATTTATTTTTTATCTTATTTCTACCGCTTCTGATGTATCAATGGATTGATTTTAAAAATTTAAATGTATTTGATTGGGCTGTCATTGTATCTTATGGAATACTTGTGATTGTATTTATAGTTAGAATTGTAATTGCTGTGATTAAATCAAAGGAAACTTAACCATGAAAGTTATAATTTTAGAGTAGCCAATATATATTTTGGTTACTCTATTTTCTCATTTAAAAAAGTCATGTCCCTACTTGTATATGCAAATACAGTTATGATATCCAATACCACAAGGATATTTTAATCATTTTCTTTTAAGTATTATTATATTATTTAATACATATTTAAATTTATACTCCCTTGAGCAACACATTTTATACGAGATATGCGCCCTCGAGCAACACGTAAAAACAGGTACAATATTCAATGTCTACAAGGTTATTACATAGATTTTAGTGAGTCTTATCTATCTAAATCAAAGAAAAATAATTAAATATAAAAAGTAAAGGATGATTAATATTATCTATAAAAATTTCCAAGATTTAAATAGTAAAGTACAAAAACGAATAGCAGGTATTCAAGATAATCATATGGTGATTAACGGTCAAACTTACACTTTAGATGGTGAGAATATAAGTGATAAATATAAACCTAAATTAGATATAAATTATACTGACAATCAAATTAATAACTTTAAATCTAATCATGAAATGGTAGAGTTTCAAAAAGAAAATGGAGGTTTTGTTTTCTTATTCTATCAAGTCAATAAAAGTATGTCTAAATACACTAACAACCTAACTAAAGCAGATGTAACAAGACTTCTGTATCTAACAACATATACTGCATGGGAAACAAACAAAATACAATATGATAACGGAAGAGATATTCCTGATAAAGATTTAGCTAAGTTATTACGCTTACAACCAAGACAATATAATGATTACATTAAAAGACTAATTGATAATAGTATAATTACTATAGATAACAATAATAAATACATAAGTGAGCATATATGTAGGAATGGAGCGTTGAACAAAAAGCAACTACATAAACAAGATATACAATACACAAGACTATTTAAAGATACTGTACGTGGTTTATATGAAAGTGCATCAGTAAGAGAGTTTGGGAGATTATCAACAATCTACATGATATTACCGTACATAAACTTGTACACTAATGTAATAAGTCATAACCCACATGAAAGTAATGAAGATAAAATAATTCCCATGTCTATTGTAGAGCTTGCAAGTAAGTTAGGTTATACAAACTACACCAAACTAAAGAGTGCAATGTATAAGACTAAGTTTGAAGATGAATACTCATTTGCATTTATAACTATGGTCAATGATAGACGTAAGACTAAGATATTTGTTAACCCTAAAATAATGTTTGCAGGTAAATCGGATATGTTAAAGTTACTTTTAATTATCTTTAAGGACTTTAACAGTAATAATAAATGATGTTAATCCATTTAATAGCTAGTTTTAACCGTGTAAGTAATAAAAGTAACAAAAGAGCCTGACGCACAACTGCAAGCAGTCGTTTGTCCACAACGTTAACAAGTTAACTTATGTGACTATCACTTACATAATAACAATAAGATATAAAGAATACATGACTACAGAAATACAATTAGATAGATATGATATTATAAGGTTGTCACTATATAGTATATAAATATTTTAAACAGACAACATTTTATATTTTGTGTATTCTATATTCTAGATATTACAGAAAACAATAGACTAATGATATTAGCGATTGTCAGTATAGGAAAAGTCGATACATTTATATTTTAAATTTAGATATTGGAGTTAATTATTTGAATTAGTAGTGAGTTGAAATATACTTGCTACTTTTTTATTTGGGATTTAGTTATGTATATTAAATTTTGATAATTGGAATATAGAGTTAGGATGAGGATAAGTTCATTGAGAGTGGATGGGATGGGTTGAGTAGGTTATAAGATTATTACATTTGAATGATTACATAGTATAGGATTGAGTTAGGTTGTGTGAGGATTAGTATAGTTGAAGTGATGATAGTTAGATGTGTGTGGTGATTAAGTATAAAAAGAACACCTCGACTCAGCGCTGACTGTTATACTACGAATATAACAACACAACATGTGTTCAGGCAATTTAAAAGAACTAACAAAACATTTCATATAATACAGTTGTACTTTTACAGGTACAGGAACACTTGTTCGTATTTTATAGTGAGTTATGAGAGTGTTTTAGGTGTATGAGTGGTTGTTTTATATACCATTTATTGTCAGTTATAGGTAAAATAATATACATTATATCCTTTAAACACTGTATATAGGGGGTTACTTTACATCTTGAGGTTATTAGTGTGTTCAAATATCAGGGCTACCACATCTATTCCCACACCATGATAAAATTTTCAATTATCACCATCCTCCATCTTCCTAATCTATAATCCAATATACCTAAAATTAGTTCAACTTACCTATTCCACATTTTCTCCAATACTCGTAAACGTAATCGTAAATTTCATCAACTATCCTTGCTACTATTGAGTATTAGCCTATAGTAAAATAGTAACAAATCGCACGTTTCATCTAAATTTCACCCTATTTTGACCTCTAATACCCGCATAAACATTGAATATTTACGACTAAACATGAACGACTATTTTCTATATATACTGTAACAACTAGTCAATCCCCTTATAAACACTGCATATCTAATCACTTCACCTCTTTTTCTTGAATTTAAAAATGACTCAAAAATTAACGACTATTAAGCATCATTTCCCTTATATAATCTAGGTTTCTTCTATTGAAATTAGATTAGTTTACGAGTAATGGTGTTTTTAATAGTAATCGTTTTTTTGAGTCAAATTCTTCACTAATTTATTTAACTTAAGTATTCATAGTAGTTAACTTATAATATTATTTTGTCATCTATAATAAAATATTGATATGTACTTAAAGATCAATTAACTTAGATAATTTCTCCTCTCAACAATGTCGAGTGCATAATTTAAAACATTTTGTTTTGGTATATCATCTTTTGCACACATTGCTAATAATTTTAAAGATTCATCTGGTTGTGTTATTGACAACTTACTAATCAACAAAAGTAATGCTGATTCAACAGTCTCATCTTTCTCAATATGTACCCTCTTCATATTATTCATTTTAATGACTCATTCCCCTTTCTCACTATATATTGATAATTATTGTAAACTTTTCTATAAATTACAAGTATAAATTTAGCACTTGTTATATTTTTGAAGTCTGACTTATCATTCACTATAGTCAATAATACAACAATTCAGATATGAATGAAATGCCATTCTTTATTTTTCAACACGTTTCGACAGGATTTCTTACCAATTAATAGAAAATGATAGTAAATAGAAATTTTGTATCTTATCATTTTAAATTTACTTCTTATTTTACTAGTAGATCGGAAAGTTTTCGGAGTATTATTTAAGTAAATACAAAATTAATTAAAGAAATACATAAAATGATTGATTATATATTTAACTATGATATAATTTAATAAAATACATAATAAAGGAGATTGGTATATTGAAGAAGCAAACTAATTATAGTGAGGTTTTATTTTATTTAGAGGAGATGATTGATTTGGATTTAGCGACAGATTGTGAGAAAGACGTCTATTATGATATTAAATGGAGAAATAAAGTAAGCAGACATAAACTTAATAAGGTAATGAAGAATATGGATAAGTGGTATGATACCGCATTTTAAATTATAAAATACATAATTTTTAAAAAGGAGGTAGTTGTTTGAGTAAAGCCTTAGAAAAACAAGTATACATACATAGTATCGGAACGGAAAGTTTCTACACTGATAAAGAAATGCTATTACATAATAAGATTTTAAAGTGCTACATTCTAAAGAAAAGAATCAAAACAAAAATTGATAAATGTAACGATAAGATTAAAAAAACAAATAAAGAATTGGATGAAATAAGAAAGAAAAATGAAAGTCTTGAAAAAGCACCTGAATTACATGTATACGAAAAGTTTCTTAAAATGAGAATTAAAGAATTGCGTAAAAGAAGTAAGTTTGTTAATGATCATATTAATTTATACAAAGATATACTGAAGACCGAATTTGGTAAATTTAAAGGGATTCGTGAACTACGCAAAGATACATTGATAGACAATAAAATAATAGGTATGTTTGACTCTGCATTAACTCGCACCATTGGAATGAAAGTAGATGAAATTTCAGATAGTCTATTTGTAGTAAGAGCCTATTATTTCAATATCCTAGAAGACATTATTAATAATGGGTTCATTTATAATAATGAAAAGTACATATATTTCTCATCCAGTGCAGGTCAAATAAGAACTAAAAAAGTAGTATTTATTAAAGAAACGTTATGGAAAAAACATGAAGGTGCGTTAACTTGTGGACTTAGCATTGAAGATATTAATGCTCAAGGTGGATGTAACGTCAATAAATTATTAGCTTATAAAGCATTAACTGCATCTGCAAGTTGTAAATGGGAGAAGTTCGATATACACAGAACAATCGTTGTTGATGACTTAGAAACTCCTGTAACAGCTTTGTTTGACTATATTGATCGAGATACATACGATATTACTCGCAAAGAAATGGCGGTTTCAATTGAACATACTGATGGATGTGGTATGATTTTGCCACAGTTATCAAAAAAATCTTTCATGACTAGATTGCCATATGTTAAAGGCTTGTTAGTCCCCTTCCCTTTTGATAAATTCGCTAAATTAGAAGGGGCTAGTACAAAAATTAAAGATATTTACGGCAAAGAATGGGATGTTATTGATGATAATATACAAGTTATATTTACAAAAAGTCAATTTAAAATGAAAAAGTATTACTCTGATTGGAACGATTATAAAAAAAGATTTGAGGAAAATAACTGCCAAGCTGTGAAATTGAATGAAGAAGACATTGGTGAAAACGCAACTTTAAATTATCAGATGTTACAAACACTAATCGATTTCAATAATAAAGAATTGAAAATACTAGCGAAAGATACGTTATATGATATCGAAAAAATAGGTAGTGACAAAGATGTAATGCTTAGAGTTTTGGGTGCTACTAAAAATAATAAAAATAAAAACTATTATCAAAAGGCTTTATTGCTGTATCCAGAATTATTAAATGATGAATACTCAAAGAAAACTATCAAAGATAAAAAGAAATCTCTCGTAAATGATGCTAGAGCAGGTAAATTAAAGGTTAATGGTAAATACATTTACTTAATTCCAGATTTATACGCATTCTGTGAGCGTTTATTTATGAGTATCGAGCAACCTAAAGGCTTATTGGAGAATGAAAAAGTATATTGTAATATCTATAGTGAAGATAAAGTTGATATTTTACGTAGCCCGCACTTATACAAAGAACATTGTGTAAGAGAAATTGTCAAAGGTAAAGATTACAGTGAGTGGTTTATCACAAATGGCATCTACACCAGTATTCATGATCCTATTTCAAGAATTCTTCAGTTTGACAATGACGGTGACAAGGCTTTAGTTATACAAGATAAAGAATTTATCGATGTAGTAGAGAGAAACATAGAAGGTATTGTACCTCTTTATTATGAAATGGGCGTTGCAGAACCCCAAGAAATTAACAATGAAAATATTTACAATAGCTTAACTCTAGCTTTTAAAGCTAACATTGGTGAAGTGAGTAATAATATTACTAAGATTTTCAACTCTGAAAATGAAATAGACTTAGACGTAGTTAAATGGCTAACTGCTGAGAATAATTACATGATAGATTTTGCAAAGACTCTATATATGCCTAAACGTCCGACTGATGTTGAAGAAAGAATACGTTCAGCAATTAAAGGTAAAGTCCCACACTTCTTTAAAGAAGCAAAAAACAAACCTAAAGAAAATGTAGAAGACATGACTGATAGTACGGTAAATAAATTGAGGAAAATTGTTCCAAATCGATTTATCAAGTTTGCCGATGTAGCAGGAGAATTTGATTATACTGCTCTCATGAATGAAGATATTACATATGTTAATAGAGAGATTATAGACAAATTCATAAAATTAGAAAGACAAAAGAGAAGTTTATTTAGAAAAAATAACATTAAAGATTCTAGAGAAGGAAACATTTTCTTCTTTAAGTACGTGCGAAATGAGTTGCTTAAAATCGATGATAAATTTAAAGTTGTAGATAGCTTAGTAAAAGAATTTTTCTGCAATAAGAAATTAGTGAATAAGGATACTCTATGGAACTCATTCGGAGATGTCATTTATCAAAATATACTAGTGAATTTAAAAGGTACTAAGCAATGTGAATGTTGCGGTGTTCGTATTCCTGTAATCAATAGTCAGTCTAAATTCTGCAAAGAATGTTACATAGAATCTAGAAAAGAGTATAAAAGATTAAAAGAAAAAGAATATAGGATTAAAAAACGTGGACAATTGAACAACGTTTAATCATTGATATATCAACATTCTTATAAAATTTCAATAATCATAACCTTCGATAAACCGCGTCATATCAACGTTTGCGCGTACTTTTAGAGGATTTGCAATAAAGGAAGAAAAAACTAAAGTACAAAGAATTAATGGTGATTATCTTCCCTAATTATATTTTTTGATTAACAAAATACATAATATAGAAATATAAAAGGAGAAATTAAATTATGACAAACGTGAAAGTAAATACAGCAGAA
Source organism: Lysinibacillus sp. EB271-A1-10B (assembly GCF_058791335.1). NCBI lineage: Bacteria > Bacillati > Bacillota > Bacilli > Caryophanales > Bacillaceae > Lysinibacillus > Lysinibacillus sp. EB271-A1-10B. The sequence continues at coordinate 154,816 of NZ_JBYTDL010000002.1, read as the reverse complement.
TTAGGTAAAGATTTGCAAGGAATTCTAGAAGCAAAAGGAATTAAAGTTAAACCCGTTGAAAGTAAAGAATTTGTAGAAAAATTTATGGATTCGATTTTTGACCGAGTAAACAATGGTGAAACTGTAAAATTAGGAGCTTATGCTGACTTAGTACCTAAAACCCGATCAGCTCGTAAAGGTCGTAACCCACAAACTGGTAAAGAAATCGACATCGAAGAAAAACGTGCAGTTGGCTTAAAAAATCATAAGAAATTAAAAGACTTATTAAAAGGTTAATTTTAATACGTAGCAAATTAATACAGACGTTTTAAATACAAAATGGAGTTAGTGGTAGGGTTCTCCCCTACTCTTCTCTATTAATTAAATTTTAATTAAATAATCCTATCTGTAAAATCCGAACAATTAGTTCCTTAAAATTTTGCAGATAGGATTATTTTTGTACTTTTGATTATATGGAGAAAAGGATGATGAAATATGGCTAAAGAAAATAAAGGATTCGGTTTCAACGGTGAATTGAAATTTGAAGATGGTAAGTATTACATCACTGAAACGGTAAAAGGTGTAGAGTCTACATATGATTTTTCTGCAAAACTAGATGAATTCGTAGGTAATCATGTTTCTGTAAGTGGTAAATTAGAAACTTCTATTGAACCAATTGAAGATTAAGGAGTGATTGAATGCTAAATAAACTTCAAAATGAAAGTAATTTAGATTGGAAATATCGCTTAATTGAAGAAAAGCTAACAGGAGTCAACAATGATGATTGGCAAGACATTGTAGAAGCATTGAATCTTAACATTCATCGTGACACTCTGCGTAAAGGTTCGATATTCTTCTTAGAAATCAAAGAGTATTTTGAAAAGAAATTCAAAGACGGAATGACTAATGAACAATTAGAAGAAATGAAACAACTTGAAAAAGAATTGTACAAGCTTAAAGTTCAATTATCAGACGAACGCAAAGAAATTCGTAAATATATGACACATGAAGCTCGTTTAGAAAATCTGTTACATAAGCTACTAGATGAAATTAAAGACGATATGAATACTAATAAGCCTTTGAAATGGGTTAAGCCTCTACCCTCTTCTACTTCAAATGGAGCATTAACTTTATTATTAAGTGACCTACATAAAGGAATGGTAACTGATAATCATTGGAATAAGTATAATGATGAAATTTTTTATGAACGTCTTAATCAAGTAAGAAATGAAGTACTTGATTATAAAGAATTGTTAAATGTAAAAGAAATTCATGTATTTGAATTAGGCGATGTTATTAGTGGTTGTATTCATAGGTTAACTAAACTAAGCGAAACGGAAAATGCAGTTACTTCTACTCAAAAAGTTGCTGAAGCTTTAAGTGAATTACTGTCAGTCTTAGCGAATAATTTTGAAACAGTTAACTATTATAATGTCAAAGGTAATCATGACCGTGTTGCCTCTCGCAAGGAAGAAGAAGTTCGCACAGAATCATTCCATAGTTTCATTATGTGGTATATGGAAATGCGATTAGAGAAGTTCGAAAATGTGATTTTCCATAAAAATAATATCGATAGCGAAATTATCGTAGCTGATATTTTAGGAAACAGATATTACGGGGTTCATGGACATTTAGACAGTGTTAATACTGTCATAAACAATCTGTCATTGATGTTAGACAAGAAACCAAAGGCTATTTTTGCAGGACACATACATAAGAATTATGAAAATGAAGTACATGGAGTAGATTTAATTGTAAACGGTTCTTTTGGAGGTGTCGATGATTATGCTAAAGATGGTCGGATGACTGGAAAAGCGCATCAAAAACTACTTTGGATTACCGAAAAAGGACGTAAAGGCACATTCTACATAGAGTTTAAATAGGTGATACTTATGAAGTGTTTAATATTTGAAATTAGATTCACAGCTTTTATATACATACAACAATTAAAAATTTTATTAAATCGGTTATTTTATTTAAATTAATACATAAATACATAAACACACTTATATTTTAAGTGAATAATTGGAATGAGGTGAACTATATTTGTCTACTATTCTAGATAAAGATAAATATAAAAACTGTTCCATGTGTGGAGATAATAAAAAGTTAACGGATTACTATAAATCCTATAGCCCATTAGATAAGATCGATGAACGTTTACGGGTTTGTAAAAAATGCTTGAAAGATAAAACAGTCATTAATAACATCGAAAGTGTCAAGAATACTCTGAGACAAGTAGACAAACCTTTCAATATCTATTTATGGGAATCTGCATTAACAAAACCAGACGTTATAGGTGAATATTTTAAACTTATTAATGCTAAAGATTATAGACATGATACATGGGAACAGAGTATTTTCGAAAAAGAAGATAAAGAAAATGAAGCAGTACACAGTGACACTTTATCAATTGAAAGTATTGATGATGCTTTATTAAGTGAATTAAAAGAAAAGTATGGCTATGGCTATCCTGATGAAGAGTATGTGCTTTTTGAAAAGAAATTTATAAATTTAAAACCAAGCTTCCAACTCCCTACCACAATGCACGAAGAATATTTACGTGAGTATTGTGTTAACAAGGTTAAAGAAACAATTGCCAAGGCTAAAGGAGAATTTAAAGAAGCTAAAGAATGGTCTGCTATGGCTAAAGAATCTGCTGAAGCAGGTAAATTGAAGCCTAGTCAAATGAGTAAAGCAGACTTGTCACAAGGGTTAGATGGATTCGGACAATTAGCTCGTATGGTAGAAGAGCATCAAGACATTATTCCCCTACTACCTAAGTTTATTAAACAACCTAAAGATGATGTTGATATTACATTATGGCTATATATCAATTATGTACGAGATCTACAAGGATTACCTCCTGCTGAGTATGAAGACATATACCAATTTTACGATGAACGTAGAAAAGATTATGAAGGTAAAGAGCTAGATAGTCAATTAAATGAAGGTGATGAAGATGTCTAGCTACAAAAACTTTCAAGACGACAACTTCAAATATTCTAAAGAATCTTCTCGTACTAACGACAATCCTGCTTTTAATTCTCAAGTGAAAGTTAATGACTTAAAGAAAAAATCATTTGATGATAACTTTATCACTTGGGTTGAATTTTTACAGTGGGCTAGATGGTTTCCTGATCTCTGGTTTGACCTAATAAAGCCAGAAAAAGGCGGTATGAGGTTAGACTTAGACCAACGAGTATTTCTAAGGTGTCTTAGTAGGTTTATTAGTACATACGGAGTTTTCCCTCGTGGATTCGGAAAAACGATGATTGAATTAATGTCAATATATCATACTGCAATATTCTTTCCAGATGTGAATTTGAGTATGAGCGCACAAACCAAAGAAAATGCGGCATCTATCAGTGAAGACAAACATAAAGAATTGGTAAAGAAATTCCCGCTACTATTAAATGAAATAACTAAAGTTAGTCACAGTAAAGATAGTGTGGAAGTTATTTTTAAATCAGGTGGTACTTATTCAATTTTAGCTAATGCACAAAGTACAAAAGGTCAACGTAGACACCGATTAAATGTAGAGGAATCTGCATTATTGAATAACGAGTTATTTAAAGATGTACTTGAGCCAGTAGTTAACGTTCCAAGACGTACCATAGGTGAGCAGTCAATAATAAGTCCGTATGAATTGAACGGTATGATAAACTTCGTAACGACTTCTGGATACCGTGGGTCGGATGAATTTAATCGAATTTTAAACATGATTAATGAAATGGCTGAGTTAAAAGGTAAGATTGTTTTAGGAGCTAGTTGGGAGTTACCTTGTCATTATGGACGTGGCGAAACTAGAAATCAATTATTAGCTAAGAAAAATGACCCTACTACATCTGCGACAGCTTTCGCAATGAACTATGAATCAAAATGGGTTGGAGCTACTGATGGGGCTTTAGTTAATATAACAAAATTATTGAACCTTAGAACCATACCTAAGCCCGAGTTAGAATGTCCAAAGGACGCAAGAAAAAATCTAGAGCTTAACGAATACGTACTAGGAGTTGACGTTGCTCGTTCGTCTGCTCAGAGTAATAATAAAACAGCAATTGTAGTACTTAAAATAATTAGAAATCCTAAAGGTTTAATACGTCAAATACAATTAGTTAATATCGTTGAGCCTCCTAACGGATTAAACTTTAAAGAACAAAGCATCTTAGTTAAACGATTATTCAAAAAATACGGCGGTAATGAAGACTTAACGAAATCCCGTGTAAAAGCAATTGTAATCGATGGAAATGTAATTGGTAAAGGCTTAATTGACAGACTGCTAGAAGATGTTACAGACCCAGACACTAATGAAGAATTAGGTTGTTTTGATACAATAAACACTGATCAAAAACCGGATCATGAAAAAGCAATTAAAATTATCTATGATTTAACAGCAACTGGTATTAATGATGAAATTATTCGTACATTCATTGATTATGTTGAAACAGAAAAATTAAAGCTACTAAAAATTAATGATGAAATTAAGAAAACATCGGTACATGGAGATGATAGTTTAGTTGAAGAAGAGAGAGCTAGATTACATACTCAATATTTAATTGACGAGGTTTCGAATCTGAAGTTAAAGAAAACAAAAAACTCAATAACAGTAGAACAAGTTCAAAAGAAAATTGATAAAGATAGATATTCTGCGTTAGCTTATGCATTGTATTATATCTTTTTATTTTTGGAAAAAGAAGCTGAAGAAGACAAGTGGGACGAAGAGAGAGAATATGTACTCACATAATCACCCTACCCTATTTAATAATGGAGGTGAAAAATCTAAATAATGAATACTGTTGAAGAATATAACAACAAGTTCAATCAAGGACAGCATAATTATATGATGGAATTTGGAAACTTATTTACTAAAGGTTTATATCGTCAAGGTATTGTGAACGGTGTAAAACCAGAGGATTTGCATAAATACTTCTCAAATCCAGATATGTATCAAGATGTATTATCTGACATTGTACAATATTTCTACATCTCAAACGCTGAAATTCATCAATTATTCGAAATGGTCGAAGCATTACCTACTTTAAACTATCGCATTGAAACATTCGAACAGGATAAAAATACTGAAAAAAACATCATAAGTTTAAAAAAGAAATTACATAATATTAATCACAAAAGTTTGACTCGCGATTTATTAAAGCAAAACACATCTACAGGAAATGTCGTAGGATTATGGATAGGTAAAAAACCCAACTTCTACCCATTCATCTTTTCTAATTTAGAATATTTAAAAATTCGGAGAGGTCTAGACGGTCATATGAGAGCAGGTTTAGACATGTCGTGGTTTGATTCTATGTATGAAGATGAACGTGAATTATATCTATCACAGCTAGGAGGAATAATTTCTAAAAATGATTATGAAAATTACTTAACTAATCGTGAAAAAAATCAAATTTTCCTACTACCTCTTGAACGTACTTTTGTACTACGTACAGGAACTTTGAACAGAAATCAAGCAATTGGTGGAAATTGGGCTACTCCTGTTTTATTCGATGTGTTACATAAGAAAAAGCTCAAAGATGTTGAACAGACTATTGCTAATAAAATCATCAATGCCGTAGCAGTATTGAAAATGGGTCAGACAGCTAAACAAGGTGAGAAGGATCGTGATTTCGACACTATCCCTGAAAAATTAATTAAGAGTATACATAATAGCGTAAAGAATGCATTATCGAACGGCGCTAAAGAAGGTATTTCACTTGTAACGATTCCTAACTTCTCTAATTTAGACTTCCCTGATATCAAATCAGATGGGTTAGATGGTGATAAATTCAAACAAACTGATTCAGATATACGTGCAGGATTAGGTATTAGTGGTGTTGTTTTAAATGGAGAAGGTACAAACTTCGCTAGTGCTAAATTAAACTTAGAAATAGTCTACAAGCGCATAGCAGTGTTATTAGAAGAGACTGAAACTGAAGCATATCAGAAGCTGATTGATTTAATGTTACCTAATAATCAAAAAGGCAATTACTATATGTCATATGATAAAGAAATGCCTCTCACTCTCAAAGAGAAAATTGATTATCTGTCTAAACTCAATGATAAGGGTTGGTCAAGTAAGCATCTTATTGATTCGGTCGGTATGGATTTTGACATATATCTTGAGCAAACCATGTATGAGACAGAAACTTTAAAACTTCAAGAAAAATTAATTCCACCTAAGACTGCCCATACAACTTCATCTGATTCAGAAAAAAATGGTCGCCCTACTACTGATGACAATGATATAGAAAACGAAAACACTCAACAAAGCAAAGAGTTTGATGGTAATTCAACGAAGAAATAAAATGCATAATAACATTTTTTATTGAAAGGTGGTGAGAGAATATAGAAAATAAAAAAAATTCTTTAGAGCTAGTTTTAAACTCACTACAACATCATGAGTCTGACCCTACCCTTCTTAAGTGTACCCTAATATTGCTTGATTTCGAATTATCTAGTAACAACGTAATAGTTGAAAAAGATACTGCTATGGAGGCAGGTAAAACTATCTTAAATAAAGCAATCAAAGGTGCGTATAAACAGGTTAGTCAGGTTAATGCAGATGATGATGATTTTAAGGGTCATGAAGAATACTTAACTAAAGATAAACATGGTAATGATATTGTCCAGTTTAATACGGTACCTATGGGAACATTTACGTCTGAAGGTTACATATCAACTATAAATGTAGATGGTGAAGATAAAGAAGTTTTGGTCGCAGATGCAGTTTTATGGTATTCACAATTCAAAGATGCTTGTGAATTATTATTAAAGTGGTTCAATGAAGGTGTGAAAATTAATATGAGCTGTGAATACCTATATTACAACTATGAATTTATTGATGGTGTAGAGGTACATAAGTCCCCTATTATCTTTGAAGCTCATACAGTTTTGGGTAAAAATGTAGTACCTGCCTATGAATCAGCAACAGTTGTAAGCATGAATCAACTAAATCAATTCAATAGGTTGGTAGCTCAAGCAGTAAATAAAGAAAAAGATAAGGAGGATGTAATTTTGAAAGAAGAAGAAAAGTTAAAAGTTAATGAAAAAAAAGAAGTAGGCAAAACTCAGTTGAATGAATTGTCGCATGACGATATTCGTAGTCAGATTCGTACTCAAGTTAAATCCACGATTACAGATGAAGAATGGACATGGGTAAATGATGTTTATGAAACATATGCGGTTGTAGAAATAGAAACTGAAGATTCATGGAAACATTATCGTTTCGATTATTCAATTGAAAATGATGTAGTAACTGTTAATTTAGAATCTAAAGTAGAAGTTAAGCAAAAACGTGAATGGGTTGAGGTTACTAATGAGTTACAAGTTGAATTAGATAAGGTCAAATCAGAAAAGAGTGAATTGCTAAATAAATTTAATTCTGCATCTGAAACAATTATCGATCTAAAATCTACAATCGATCAACTAGAACCTTTCAAAGAGCAAATGTTAAATGCTCAACGTGAAACAAAGTTAAATGAATTGAATGAGAAATTTGCAAAAGCATTTAATAATGCAGGAGCTAAAGAAAAATTTGATTCAGAAGAAGTTCAATCGTTATTAAATGAGGCAGTTGAATCAGTTGAATCTTTATCTAAATTAAATGAAATGGTAGTAGACCTTATTTCACAATCACAAGTAAAATCAGATAACAACATTGCATTGTTAGGGTTAAATTCAGAGCGCAAGAATCTAATCAAAGAAGAAAAAGATGATTTCGAATTACGCTTCAAACTTTAATCAAATAAAATACATAAACAAGAAAGAAGGATAATCAATATATGGCAACTCAAGCATTTAAAAATTTAACTAACTCACCTAAATTATCAGTTGGTAACCTAGTATCAATGGATAAATACATCATGGATGTAGCAAACGGTGCTATTTTTACGGAGGACGTAGAAAACTTCCACTTGGTAGAATTAGGATTTAATACTGAAGGTGAACGTACCGCTAAGTATCTAACATCAGGTGCAAAGAAAGCATTCTTAGTTGCGTCTAAAGAAGTACGATACTTAAATGAACCTCTATATGCGTTCTACAACGCTAAAGATGAGCGTGGTCGTATTATCTATCTTACTGAAGGATTACAAATCGACGTATCTGCATTTAAATTATCAGTTGTAACTGAAATTAAAACAGGTCAATCTGCTCATTATGATGTAGCCACTAAGAAGTTTCTTGTACACGATGGCACTCATGCTGATTTTGCAAATGCATTAGTGAAATTTACAGTCCTATCATCAGAAAGCAATCTAGAATATGTCGCAGGATTACCAACAGTTCGATTAGAAGTACAATAAATTAAATAAATACATAACACATTTATAGAAAGAAGGAAAAATATAATATGGCATACAATGAAACAGAATTAAACGGTCTATTTAGTCGGGTATTAAATGAAAAGAAACCAGTGGACGTGAAGGATGAAGAGTACTTAGTTCGATATATGAATGAGTTATTCACTGAAGACTACAACCCTTCTAATCATGAAATTCACCAATTCAACAATTTAATTATTAAGAAGGCAGAAGAAATTTCTCGTGCAAAAGCTACTGAAATCCTAAAAATCTTAGCTGATTTTGAATCAGTGTCTAATCGATCCGCATTCCAATATACTATTCCTAAACAATTTAAAGCTACTGCTGTTTGGGCGGCAGACGGTACTTCAGTACAACGTATTCGTGTAGATGGCGATGAATCACGCACAGCCATTCCTAAACGACTTCAAGGAGGCTTCTACTACGAACCTGCTACATTAGTAAATGCAGATGTTGAACGTTTCCGCGATTTAATTCATGGCATTGTTGATGCAAAATTACGTCTATATTGGAAATCTATTTCTGCTCTAACTGAGACATTAGTTGCCTCTGGTGACATCCCTGCTAAAAATGTTATGTCAGGATCTAACCTAGACTTAGCAGATTACCGTAAACTGGCTTCAGTATTAGGTCGTTATGGTGGTCGTCCAGTATTTGTTGCTGACGCTATCCTAATTGACCATTTTGCGCAACAACAAGTAACAAATACTGCATATCAATCTACGGCATCTGACGCTCGTTTAGATGAACTATTCACATCTCTAAATATTTCGACTATCGCTACAACTAATGCTGTGTCACTGGTTAACCCGTTTGTTGCAGGTTCAGGTAATACTAAAACTGAACTTCCTGTAAACGAAGGTTATATGTTTGCAGGTGGGGTTAAAGAGAAGCCATTCAAAGTTATTGAATTCGGAGGCATGACTCAAGAATCTAAATATAACTACGAAATCGAACAAGTGGAACTTAAATTCTACCAAAATGTAGCTATTGAATTTATTCAAGGTGAAGCTGTTGGTTACATCAAAGACGATAGCGTTTCAGTTTAATAAATACATAATTTAATTGAGTAGGGTCAATCCCCTACTCTTTCTTTTATATTAACAAGGATATCAGGAGGAAACAATATAATGACAGAATTAGTTAAAGTTGAACGTTGGAAAAAAGTAAAGTATACAATCAATGTTCCCACCCTTTCAGGTACTACTCGAAAATGGGAGTGGCAAGCCCCTCGTGGAGATAATCCTACAATGGTACAACTTCCACAGGAAACTTACGATTGGATTGTAGGCAATACCTATGCATTCGATCGTGGTGAATTACGAATTTCAAGTACCCAACCAAATAAAGAAGAAGTTGAGCAAGCTATTGTTGATATTGAAAATTATAAAAACAATAGTCATTCACGAGATGAAATCATTGAGCTGTTAAAAAAAGGAAATCTTAATAAGATTAAAAAAGAGTTATCACTAGTCACTGAAAAAAGTGCAAAACAGTATGTTTATGAAGTATTCTCTGAAATTAAAGGTGAATTAGTGGGCAGTAAAAATGAGTTAGTTGAAGAGTGGTTTAAATCAGATTCAAAGGATAATGAATAGTTGGTGATTTAATTGATTACTTACGATGATGTATGGACTTCATTTTTACAGAACTATAAAACCGACGATATAGACGTTCCTCAAGAAGAAGATGTTATTTACGGTTATATTCATAACGCAATATTGTTATTTAATAATCGAATGCGTACCAACGCTCAATGTGATGACGCTAGTGAAGTTATAAGTGGAGTTTGTTCTAATGATGAAAAATTGATTATCGCTCAATATTTACGTTTAATTTTTTTAGAACATACTAAAGACTTTTACGAAAAACTACTTCAGGGATTTGAAGGAGACGTTGGATTTAAAGGATTCACTGCTCAACTTGTATCTGTTAAACAATCAGTAAAAGACCAAAAAAATAAAATAGATGAGTTTATATTCAATACAAGGGAGACATTCTTATGAATTTAAAAGTAAAAAATGACTTCTTTGATATTGGATACGAGGATTTAGATACTTATTGTGATTGGTTGAAACGAAAAAACACTGTTGTACTATTCTTGCTTGAGAGTTATATAGGTAATGAATTAAATAGTAATGAACAACTCTTGGAAATTAAAAATATTATCTTAGATGTAGGGAATGATATTTCTAGATTATCTGAAAACATTGTCATTTTCGGTGATGATAATGAAGGATTATAGAAATTTTCATAAATACAATGTAAAAGCAAAGATAAAAAACGACGCCATGCTCATTTTTCAAAAAACCTTAGATGGATATGCTTCTTATGAAGTAAAGATGAATGAAGATAAATTAGTAAAAGTATTAATGTATCAAAAATGGGATGCTAATGGCGAAGGAATGAAAGTTGTTGGTTACATAGAGGATATCGAACGAGGAAATATAGTCGAATATAACAGTGAGTACTGGTTAATTACAACAAAACCAGAGGACAATCGTGTATTCAGAAAAGCTGAGATGAGGCTATGTAGTGCAACATTCCCTGTTAAATTAGAGGATAAGAAAATATTTATCGGCTTCGATAAAATGGATAGACCAGTTTACGAAACTATAGAAGGTGAGATTGTACAAAAACCATGCGTTGTTAAAATGAATGATGCTTCTACCGCAATTGCAGACGCAAATGAACCAGTAAACTTGTTGGCTAATCAGGTAATGGTTACTATCCCCTATACTGAAGCCCCTTCTATCGAACTAAATGAGCAGTTCGACTTATATAATGAAACTTATCGTATTATTAGGATTGACCCTTCGAGTTCAATCAATAAGGTTGGTATTTTAAGAATTACTGGTGAACGTGAAGGAAGAAACAAATCTAGTGAGGAGGTTAATGAATGAATTTAAAATCAAATTTAGAAGATCTATATATTTCTCTACAATCAAATCAAAAATTGCTACGACTCCTCCACTACGTCCCTAAAAATGCATTAGATAACCCATTAGATAAAAATAAAAAAGATGTAAATGATTTACTTAACAAATTTGATATTATCAGCAAGGTGTTAGTTCCTTCTGACAAAACTTACGACTTAGAATTACAGTCTAAGATATGTCGTCTATGTGTATATACAGGTACAAGAAAATTACAAGATTTTTATAATAGCGCATCTCGTAAATTACAAGATAACGTTTATACAGGAGATCAAGTATACATATTTGATGTGTATGTGCATTTAGATATTGATAATATTGATTTTAGGATGATGTGGATTTGTGACACGCTTAATGAAATATTGTTCAATGAAAAAATTGCAGATGTTGGTAAATTCAGGTTTTCGTTTGGTTCGCCTATTATGAATACACCTAAAGGATTCGTTGGATATAAATTAGCTTATATTACCCCTTCTATACAAGAGCCTGTAAGGGAATAAGAACTATGGATAATAGAGATTTCTACATATTTGGTAAACCCATCGAAACGAAATTCGGGAAAATTAGATTTCTAACTTACATGGAGTATATAGAAAATTTAGCTGATTTAAATTTAATGGCTATGAACAATTTACATTACTTTCATCAGTATAAAAAATACTTTGAGCAAACTAAACGTAGTCAAGTCGAACAACAAGAAGTTAACGAATTGTTAGATACAATCAAAAACGAAAAGTTATATAAAATTGTTACAACAAACAATCGAAATCTTAGTTCATATATGAAGATACTGAGTTTAGTCTTAGAGGACGTAGAGAGTATTCAAGAAGTGTTTAATAATGAAGATGATTTCTTATATATTAGGAATCTTATATTGGATATGCAAATGCTTCAAGAAGAAGAGGTTAGTGAGAATCCAGAAATCCAAGAATTTATAGATGCTAGCAAAGAACAAAAAAGTTTGAATTCAGAAAAACAAACTTTCAGCGATATTATTTCTTCTATTGTTGTTGGTACAGGGATGCCATATAAAGAAGCTGTAGAGATGACAGTTCTTCAAGTATATTCTACTTATTACAGGATAAATCAATTTAAAAGTTTCGATACAACAACACTGTTTGCAACGGTTAATAGTGATGTATCTATTGAAGCTTGGAATAAGACAATTGACTTATTTAAAACAGAAAAAGCAGGAATGAAGATGTCAGATTTCAAGAAAAAGTATGGAGGTTTATTCTAATATCTAGTATTGGAATAAATAAAATATAAAAATATAAAACATTATCGGAGGAAAATTATTTATGTCAAAAGAACTTGTAGTGATGGATACTGTAGATGTGAAAATGAAACGTAAAAGTGACGGTTACGTTGTAGTGAAAACAAAAACTCAAATGGGTTCTATCTCGCAAACAGTTTCTAGTGAGAAGCTTTATGGGGCAATTGGTAATCAGACTGTTGCAATTTTAGAGACGCAGAAAGAAGTGTCGTTATCTTATCGTAATGCATTATGGGATTTAGAATATCTTTCTATGACACAAGGTGTAGCGATTGATGAATCCGCAAAGGTTAAAATTAAGAAAACAGAACAAGTGAAAGTGGTTGATAACACAGGCACTTTAGAAGTTACTGTAACTAGTACTCCTATCGGAAATACTGCGACATTATTTGATAAAGATGGGTCACAACAAGAAGTAGCAGTTGCTACTAAAGTAATCGAAGTACCTACTGGTTATACTGCTGTAGAAGGAGATACTATTACTGTAATTTATGAAGAAGAAGTTACTGCGGATGTTGTAACTTTTGATTCTAAGAAATTCAGTGAATACTATGAGATTGAAATGTCTACAATTTGTTATGATCCTGAAACGATGAAGGTGATAAAAGACCTTTACATTCAATTTGATCAAGTTAAACCGAGTGGTGCATTTGATATGTCATTTGAAAACGGATCTGCTCTTACACCAGAATTAACTTTAGAAGCTATGTCACCAAATGGTACTTCTGAAATGGGACGTATCTTTACTGTTGATCGAAAATAATTAAATAAATACATAATTAGTTTTGAGGGTATACTTAATTGTATACCCTTTTACTGTTTGTTAATGGAGAAAAGGAGAATTTAAATATGAGTCAATTAAAATTAGCCGAAGTAAGAAAACGAATTAAAGAATTACATAAAAAACAAAAATTTTATCTAGATAAAGAAAGTGATGAATTTATTTATTATTTCCCAAAGTTCTCAGAGAAAAAGATTAACGAACTCTTAGAGGAATTATTTATAACAATTAAATATTGCCAAGAAAACAAATTAGATAAATTAAAAGATGATGACCAAGTTTTACAATACCTTCAATTCCTTATTATCAAACATTTCACCTCATTAAAAGAAGAACTAGATAATAAGCAATTCGATATTCATTTTGAAGCAAAGGAGTCATTAGAAGAAGCTGGACTATATCGGATCTTCTTAGATCACATGTTTGATCCTTCAGAAGTACATGATGTACTAGATAGATTCAACGATATAATTAAATTAGGTGCAGATGTTGCGACTGAATTAGAGAAAAAATCTCAAGATAAAGACTTAAAAGTCATAAACACTATTGGTAAATAACCATGGTTCAGGTAAAAGATTTAAACCAATTGAAACGCTATTTAGAACGTGGAGACATTATTAATACTTTATTTAAAGACAAAGGTATTGAAAAAGTATTAGCTAAAGAAATGTCTAAAGCTGTACAAGATGTAGTTTATCGTCGTTATATACCTGTTGAATATTTACGTAGAGGCAATGATGGTGGTTTATCTGACGTTCGTAACATGAAGATTACAAAGGTTGAAGTTACTAATGGAAAAGTTAGAGTCCTATTTGAAAACTTAACGTTAGGACAAGGTCACTTCTCCCCTGTCTATGAACAGGATTATGATTCGTTGCAAGGTCAATTTATTACAGATACCATTGAGGATGGTATTGATGAAAATTGGTATCGTACTGGTAGATGGAGTGAGGCTAGACCATTTGTACAAACTACAATAAAGCGTATACAAGCTAATCCTACACCACTTGTTAACTCAATTAAAAACGCATATAAAAAACTAGGATTTGAAGTTAGATAAGCTTCAAGTCTTTTTTTATTTCATTCTTGTGAAAGGAGAATGATGAATGAGTAAAATTACAAAGATTCGATACTTTACTAAAGAAAAATTAAATAAGGTGAATCCAGATAACGTAAAACTGTATGAAAAATATTTAAAAAGTAATATTCAGAAAAACAGAGATGTTAAAGACACTACTTACAAAGTGTATAAGAACTACTTCAATCAGTTTTTGGTCTATCTCATGGAAGAGTGCGACAATATTAATTTGTATGATGAAGATTTTTTAGATGATGCTGTAGATATTATGGAAGGATTCATTAGCTTCTGCCAAGAAACTTTAGGAAACAATAAAAAAGTAATTAATACTAAATTAAGTGTTATTTCTAGTTTCTACAATTGGTCTGAAAAAAGACAGTTTATCGAGAAACATCCATTTGCAAATAAACTAGAACGAATGAAAGGCGCTAACGAAGAGAGTATTATTGCATCTCATTACCTTACTCAAGAAGAAATTGATAAGATTTCTAAAGGTTTATTTGAAGATAAAAGATATGATATTCAAGATCGACTCATTTGGAATATCATGATTCAATCATGTAACCGTGTTGGAGCTATTTCAAAGTTGACATTATCATCTTTAGATTTAGAAGGCATGTTATTTGAAGACATTCGTGAAAAACGTGGATATAAAGTTGAGGTAATATTCGAAGAAGATACAAAACAGCTAATTGAAGAATGGTTAGAAATGCGTAAAGAAATGGACAATTCGGAAGTGGATGCTTTATTCATAACTAAACATAACGGCGAATATAGACAAATGGTTAAAGAGACAATTCAGTGGAGGATTAAACGATTTGGTGAGATCATTGGAATCGATGATTTTCGCTCACATAGTATTCGTAAAACTGCATTGAATCAAATTTATGAAACAACTGGTGATTTAGCTTTAGCGGCTGAAATGGGAAATCACAAAAGTGTAGAGACTACTCGTCAGTCATATATTAAACCTGCATCTAAAGCTGATGTTCGGAAAAAGATTGCTAAGTTAAAAGAAGAAAAAGCTAAAAAGAAATTAGAAGAAGCTAATGTATAAATAATTGAATTACTCCCCTACTCTTTTTTTAGGGGTTTACTTGAGTTATTTAAGTAAAATCAGAATATTATTTAATGTACACAGCAAAAAGGTCAGGACAAATATTCCATTTTTATATATAATTAAGTAAATTGGAGGTGTATTCATGACAGTACATTTTAAAAGAATACTTATAATGGATATAGATACATTTGAACTTGATACCAACGGAATCTATACTAAAGAAGATGGAAAGTTGATTGTTAATATTCATAAAAACGAAGCAGAAACACACGATAAATTCACAGAGTATTATGAGAATGAAAATGTAGAATTTATTGATGTTGCTTTTGAAGTAGGACATGAATGGGAAACTTTTAAAAAGGTAAAAGTTGAGTCAGGTAATGCTGTTGGTGGATGGATGGTTATTTTAGGGTTAAATAATTAACTTGGACATTGTAGACCTCACTTAACTAAGTAAGGTCTACTACCTTTTACTTTTACCAAAATAATTATTTAACAAAATACATAAAAACACTTGAATTTATTCCACTATCCTGTTAGTATTGAATTGTAGATAAGATTTCAACTACTCTCATATCAAGTTCAAAGAAGGATGCTTCATTCTTGAACATAAAGTTTTGAAGAGCTTATTGATTTTAAAAACGAATAAATTACTACATATATCATAAATTTCATAATTATGCTATCCTATTTGTATACAATTTTGTATTTCAGGAGGCATAATTATGAAATTTAACAGATTGTGGGTAGTACTACTGTGTTTTACTCTCCTTCTTTCTGCTTGTGGAAAAGAAAATGATGAAAAAGTAAGTGCTAGTAGTGAATCAAAAGTAGACTTATCTAACTATCCTATTGGTGTGCAGGATGGAAAAGTCTCGCTTGAATACTATAATATCCTGTTAGAGGCAAACACTAAACTTGGAGAATTCAACAAGAATTTAAAGAATGCTTCAGGAATAGATATTGAAGAGAAAAAGGATTTATATAGAAAATTTCTAGTATATATAAATGGGATTAACTACACTCCTGTGAATAATGTAGAAAAAGAAATAGATAATTATTTTTCATCATTTTTATTCAATGCTAAACAGTACTCTGAACATCAAATTAAATCCTATGATTCAAAATCAGATTTAGATAGTTCTGTCGCAAAAGATTATGCTGTTAATGCTCAAAATGATATGTTGATGGTCACTGAAATTATGGATAAGTACCAATTATTCACTGACTAGTACTATTTTAGTTTAATTGTACTTCACAACCTACTCTCAAATGATTAGGTTGTTTTTATTCAATAAAATACATAAGTATTACCAATTATAATGTTCATTAATGAAAGATATTGCACTCTTCTCCCCCTACTTAATATAGATAATACGTAGATTGTCGAAGGAAAAATTAAACATTCTTGATAATATGCTAATATATGCTATAATTTCCCTAACTAAACTCTATCAAACTCTCATATATAATAGTGAGATCACTATGTTTAATGGGAGGTGATAGTAAGTGAAGAAAAAGGAGGATGAAGACATGCAAGCAGTTGACGAAAAACACGAAGTAAAAGACAAAATTACTCAAAGTTATGAAATTGACAATAATCGTATTAAAGAGCTTGTAGTAAGTAAAGAATCTGTAGTAGTTAAGAACGGAGTTATGCAAATAGACCCTTCTCATCCCGATTACGATTTTTGGATGGAGGATTAATTTATTCATGAAAGCAAAAGATATATACAGGCTCAACCATCCTTATGAAGAAGGACATGGTGATAAAGAGCGCCCTGTCCTTGTTTTTGTTTTAACTTCAACCCCTGATGAATTCATTGCATTAAAAATAACTACTAAACCAAGACCTCAAAATAGAGTGGAAATCAAATATTGGCGTGAAGCGAATTTAGAGCGTGAGTCATATGTTCAATGTGATCGATATACACCTTTTATTTTAGATGGGGATGCGGAACATGTCGGGACGTTAGATCAAAGTGATTACGACAAAGTAGTCTTGAAATTTAATGAATTTTATCCTATCTTAAATATGCAAAAAGAGTATGAAGAAAGTTTAAAACAACCATAGAAATTACAAACTAAGTAAACTTATACACATATCTCGCTCCCTTTCTATATTTTAATGGAAGGGTTTTATTATACCCTAAAATAATTAAATACATAAATATAAAAAAGAAGAATTTAAGTGAAATGAATCACTCAATTTCTTCTTTTTATTTTGCAATTAATAAAGGAGGATGGAAATGGCTACAAATAACCCAATTGAATTATTAATTGCTTTAGGCGTAAATGATTCATCATCAAGAAACAACATCCAAAGTTATTTAGACAAGATAAAAAAAGACTTAAAATTAGATATTGAGTTAAATACAGTTAAAGGTAATGGAGATACATTCGATACTTTGCGTAAAGAAACTGAGTCTTTACAGAAGCAAGTTTCACAGTTGAATAAAGAGCTAAGTAGTATAGGCTCAAATAAGTCACATTCCCCTACCCTATCTCAAGGTATTAAGCAAGATGTTGTTGAGTCAATGAAATCTCTCGATCAGTTGAAGAATCATATAAAACAGCAGAATGGCGAATTTAAAATCAAGACTATCGTAGACGCTCAAGGATTAGAAAAGATAGATGCTGTTGTCACAAGAGTTAAAACTGGTCTGAATCAGATTCAAGAAACCCATCTAAAACCAATATTAGATACCAATAATCTAGTCGTAGGATTAAAACAAGTTGGTCAAACTGTCCATGATATTAGCTCTAAGGATTTAAAATTGAATTTATCTAAAGGTATGGAAGAGTTAAATAAGTTTGCACGACAAGGTGAGCTATCTAAAGAACAATATGAAAATTTTAAAAATAGCATCTCTTCTTCGATCAATAATACTGAACTAAATAAAGTTCTGGAATCGATGAGGAGTATTAATAAAGAAACTGCGCATGAAAACAAGATGCAAAATTCGATGGCTAATATTAATCAACAAGCCATCGAATTATCTCAAAAGCTAAATCAGTTTACAAAAGATAAGAATAATGCATTTGATCCGATTGTTGTAGATAAGTTTATCGGCAAGTTAGATAAATTAGCAGGTATAAATTTTGATTCAGTTAAAGGTATGAAATCTGCCAATAAGGACTTCTCTTCAATTGAAAAACAAATAAATACATATATAAAGTTACAAGAAAAATATAAAGATGTTACAGACAATTTAGAACTGTTACAGCGCCAAGGTAAAATTACATCTTCTGATTTAGCTAAATTTACTCAAGATGCAAAAATAGCTACTACTGTAACTGAGTTAAATAATCTAAATAAAGAAATAAATAAATTTGGAAAAACAACACAAATTGATGCTCAAATTTCGAACACGTTTAAGAATATTGGTAATGAAGTTGAACAATTAAATAATAAATTAAAAAATGTTACAAATAACTTTAATGTTCCATCAAACAATACTTTATTTAGTAAGATTAAATCAGATATTGACTCTATTAATAATATGAAGCTCAATACTCCTGAAGATATTAAAACGCTAAACAAGTTAATTTCTGACACGTCTAAGAATATTCGACAACTTGGACAAGACAGTAATAGTTTAAAGCAGTTTGAAACTAAGACTCGTGAAATAAACAACCTGTTACAGCAGATGAAAGAGTCAGGATTACTTACTAATAAAGAGATACATAAGTTTACTGATTCGTTATCGAGAATTGAAACTGGTAATTTAGCTCATGTCAATAACCTGTTAACTCAAATGAGTGGTAAGTTTGATAAGTTGAAATCCAGCGAAAAGAATTTAGATACATTTGAAAAACAGCAAAACTCCCTTTCTCGTCTTAATTCTGAATTGACAAGAACTGAAAAACTCTTCCCTCGCACAATGGATGCTTCTAAGGCTGAGAAATTAAGAAAAGAGATTGAGAGTTTAAGTAAGCTAAATATTATAAATCCAACTTCCCTGAAGAATAATCAAAAAGAAATTGATGTACTAAAAGAAAAAGTTAAGCAGTTCCATGCTGAATCTACCCAAGCTTCCAAAGGTTCTGTTGGAGTAATGGAAGCTTTTAAAATTGCGATGGAACGGTTTCCTGTCTGGATGGCGGCAAGTACTGCTTTTTATGGCGCTATCAGAACTGCAAAGGAATTCGGAACTATACTAATCGATATTGATTCCAAATTGGTATCCATTCAAAAGGTAGTAGATAACGGTACAGATATGGGTGCAATTTTTGACAGAGCAACACAATCTGCTGAAAAATTCGGACAATCTATTTCTCAAGCTTTGGATGCCTATATCGAATTTGCCCGTCAAGGATATAAAGGTGCTGAGTTAGGAACTCTTGCAGACGCAGGTTTAGTTGCATCTAATGTAGGCGAGATTACAGCACAACAAGCAAGTGAATATATGACAGCTTCATTGGTGCAATGGAAGAAAGATGCATCAGAAGCTATGGGCATTATCGATAGTTGGAATAATATATCCAATAACTTTGCAACTACTACAGAAAAGTTAGCAAAAGGTCAAGCTCGTGCAGGCGCAACAGCTAATGCTATGGGGCTTGAGTACGATCAACTTAACGCAATTATTGGTACCGTAACCGCAAGCACGAAACAGAGCGGTGATGAGGTCGGTAACTTCGTCAAAAATGTTTTGCCTCGTTTAGTTAGCGCTCCTGCGCAAGATGCGTTAAATATGGTTAATGTATCTCTAACAGATAAACAAGGTAATATGCGAGATATTATTCAGGTTTATACTGAAGTAGCTAACAAAGTAAAAGAGCTAAATGATACTGAAAGAATTTCTGTTATGGAAGGTTTAGCAGGTAAATATCACATATCTCGTATGCAAGCATTATTAGATGATTTAGGTTCTGCAAAATCAATGTACAGAGAAATGTATGAGACATCTAAAGACTCAGCAGGTTCTGCATTGCGTGAGAACGAAATTTACATGAAATCATTAGAAGCACGTATAGCGTTGACTAAAGTTGAATTTGAAAAGCTAGCTGTTTCTATAGGTGATGCTTTTCTTACAGATGGAATGGTGGCATTTCTTCAAGTAGCTTCAGGTGGTTTAGGTGTTATAACTAAGCTTGTAGATGGAATCGGTTTACTTCCTGTAGTTTTAGGTACAGTAGGAATGTCAACATTTGCATTATCTACAAGATTTAGAACATTGAGTACTAGTGTCGGTTCTGCCACAGTTACTTTATTAGGTTTCAACGGTGCTCAAAAAAGTACTGACTTGTGGAACAAAATGCTAACAGCTAGTACAAGAACTTTAGGTGTGGCGTGGAAAGGTTTCTTGGCGTCACTTGGAGTCGGAATTCCACTAATCTTAGTTGGTGTAGCTTTAGAAAAACTCATGGGCAAAATGGGTGATGCTCGTCAAAAGGCTGAAGAGCTAGAATCTCAAACAAAGCAAACAATGGATTCTTATAAGTCGAATAAAGATAGTATCAATGAATTAGCAAACGAATATAGTAAGCTAGAAAAAGCTATGAGTGACGGAGACAAATCAGATTCGACACTTCAAAAACATGCGGAAGTAGCTGATGAACTAGGTAAAATAATGCCTTCTTTAGTTCAAGGTGAGGATACATACGGACGTAAAGTAGTCGGGTCTTCAGATGCCGTTAAAATTAGAGTTGAAATGTTACAAAAACAACTCGAAATTCAAGAAAAAATAGCACAAGCTGAAGCTAGAGAAAAACGTGATGATAACATTGATACGTATAAAGATTCAATTAAGGACTCGCAAGGCGCAATAGATTCTTATCTAGATGTTTTGAAATCAAGTAGTAAAATGTCAGAAGATATCTCTGCTACAATTAATGACATTCCAGAAGAAAAACGTTTTAAGTTTATAGATGATAATGGTAAACCTGTATATCAAACATTTAAAGATGTAGAAAATGGCATTGTAAAAGTTGAAAAGGCTCTTAAAGAGGCTAATGCTTCTGGTGATGAAAAAGCAATAGAATATTATACGGAAGCATTAAATGGATTAAATGAAACTTATCAGGAAATATCCCCTTATGCTAACGATATAATAAAGAACACAGAATCATTGAGACTAGTATATTCTGATTCCATTAATGACATCATAAATAGCAATTCAGAATTAGATGAATCCGTAAAAGAATCTGCTAAAAATATAACACTCCAACTATTAAATGCAGTAAATAAATCAGACTTAGATAATGTTAAAAGTGCTTTAGAAAATTTGTTCTCTGGAGTGCAATTTTCTGATGTTTCTAATGATTTAATTAAAGTTTTCGCTGATTTAGAGGGTGCATCAGAAGAATCATTCGGTAAGATGGAGAAAAACGCAGAAAAGTTTCTTTCTACCCTACCTGATATTTTAAAATCAAGTGGGATGAAAGCAGAAGACGTTTCTGCTGTTATGGAAGTCCTCAAAAAGAAGCTTTCTGATACATCTACTGAGCATAAAAAATTAGCTAAAGAGGCTAAAGAAAGTGGAGTAAGTTTAGAACAAGCTAAAGCTAATGCAGTTGAGTTTGGTGAAGGAGCAGAACAAGCTTCGGAATCAGTATCAGAGCTAGCCTCAAAAATGAAAGACTACAAAGATGCAACCGAAGCTATGGCGGGTGTATCACAATCAGGTGTTGAAGCATTAAATGACTTAATATTCCAATACGATATGCTAACTAATCAATTGGCAGGCTACACTCAACAACAGCTTGAAGATATTTATATAAAAGAGAACTTATCTGCGGAAGAACTTTCGGTTAAAAAAGTTTTAGATGATCGAGTAGCTATAATGAAAGAACTGTCAGGACTATACCCTGATTTACTTGGAAAAGATGGTAAAGCTATTGCTCTGTCCGAAGAGAAACGTAAAGCTATTGAACAAGAAAATAAAGCAAACGAAGTTCTGCTAAAAGGTTATAAACTTGCTCGTGATGGAAAGTTGAGTGCCGAAGAACAAGCTACTTTGGCATCTGCTACTGCAACTAGAGCACGTATTGAAAATATAAAAAAAGAAATACAAGCATTAAGTATCCTTCAAAAAAAGTTACAAGAAGCTTACAATGACGCTACGAAGAGTATGGAAGACGAAGATCCAAACAGTTATACATATGGAATGAAAGCATATCGTGCAGGTACTCTTTTAGGTCAAGCTCAGTCAGGTATCAGCAATTATACATCTGAGTTAGAGGGACTTCAAAGTCAATTAAATACTAACATAGATACGATTGACGGCTTCAATACTGCAATTGAAAACTCATCTAAATCTACGAGCGGTAATACTAAAGCTCAAAAAGAAAACAATGCCGAAAAAGAGAAATCAATTTGGATAACTGATGAATATAAACAAAAATTAGAAGAGCTTACCTTAGCTATTGAAAAACAACAAAAGATACAAGCTAGATTCCCTGAACATTCTAAGGAATATAAAAAATCACTAGAAGCTCAAATCAAACTTGAAAAAGAAAAACTAGCACTTCAAGAAAAACAAGTTAAAGCAATACAATCTCAGATTGCATCAGGTAAAATTCAGCAAACTGGTAATGTTACTGTAAAATCCATCAATGGTTATAGTGGGAAAATTACTTCTGGATATGGTGAACGTTCAGATAATCATCGTGGTGTTGACATTGCCATGCCTACTGGTACTCGTGTTGATGCTCCTGTGTCTGGTAAGGTCATCAAGGCAGGTTCAGCTACATCAGATACAAATGGTAAAAAGATGGACTGGACTTATGGTAACTTGGTAGTTATTGAAGATAAAGACGGCATTAGACATTTACTAGCACATTTAGATAGTACTCTAGTAAAAGTTGGCGACCAAGTAGAAGCAGGAACTCAAATTGGTAAATCTGGTAACTCTGGTTATACTACAGGTGCTCACCTACACTACGAACAAAATAATTCAAAAGGTCAAACAATCAACCCTACTGCTACTTTAAATTCCATTCGTGCAGGTAGCTCCCCTACCTCATCTACATCTAGTCAACAAGCGATAGTGTGGAACTATTTTAAATCTAAAGGTTTAAATGACAAAGCTATTGCAGGACTTTTGGGTAATATTCAACAGGAATCAAGCTTTAACTCAAGTTTAGTTAACAAGTCTACAGGAGCATCTGGAATTTTCCAATGGTTAGGTGGAAGAAAAACTGGATTACAAGACTATGCTAAATCAGTAGGTAAATCTTGGACTGACTTACAGGTACAATTAGATTATGCATGGAAAGAATTAAATGGTAGTGAGAAAAAAGCTTTAGCTTCTTTACAAAGAAGTGATTTATCATCTTCTCAACATGCTTCAGAATTTGAAAGATTGTTTGAACGCTCAGGTGGTTCACAAGTTGGTAAACGTCAAGATTATGCTAACCAATATTACAATCAATTTGCAGGTACTAATGGTAGTTCTGGTGTCGGTATTGATACTACTCAACAAGCCATTGACCAAGCTAAGTCAGACTATTTAGGTTTACAAAAAGATGTACTTAATTCTAAAGAAACTATCGAAAACTTAAATGACATGTTGGTTAAAGCTAATATTGCTTATTATGACGACCTTATTAATAGTGTAGACCTTTCGATTAAGAAGTCTAATATTCTTTCTGAACAACAATCAGAGCATTCTAAGGCATATCGAGATGAGCTAAAAAAAGAAAGTAAGCATTTAGAATATAAACAGTCTTTATTACATAAAGAAGCAAACTTCATTCGTACACAACTTAAACGTACTGACATCTCCCCTGCTTTAAAAGATGAATTAGCTAATCAACTAAGTGAATTATCGTTATCTTGGTGGGATGTTGCTGAAAGTATAAAGAATGTAGAAGAGAAGATTCAAAATAGTAAAGTTGAATCGTATATCGCAAAGTATGAAGAGTTGCGACAAATACAAGATAAAACTATTAACTACGAAAAAGCTAAACTGGAAGAATTGGATACATCTTCTGCTAGATATGTAAAAACTCTCATGAATATAAATAATGCAATGAGAGAGAAACAAAATTCTAATCGCTATGAATTAACTCAATTAACTGCCTTAATAAACAGAAATGAATTAACTGGTGAAGCTCTAAAGTCTGCAAGACAACGTATTGATGAATTGACTCTAGGTATTAAAGAACTGCAAATTACCATTCAAAATGGTGATTATGATATTTTAATTAATATTAAGACTCAATCTGATGAAAAAGTTGGAATCATGGAATCTGCAATTAATCAAGCTGAAGCGATTCGTAAAATGTTTGATGAAGGTTCTGTTGATTACGTTAAATACACGAAAATTATACTTGCGGAGTATGAAAAAATAGCTCAACAGCATTTATCAACTAGAGACGCTTTAGTTGAAGAGTTAAAACAACGTGATATTACTGCTGAACGTATCAAAGAAGTCAAAAAGCTTATGGCAGATGAACATATAGCCTACTTGAATGCTACCCTTTCTATCAAAGATTATACAAAACAAGTTGAAAAAGCTAATGAGTCTCAGTTGAGTAATGTGGCAGATAAAGTTATCAATGCATATAAAGAATATGTCCAAGAACGTAGAGATGAGCATATTAAAATGCTTGATGATGAAATTAAACGTGAAAATGAAAAACATGAACAAATCATAAAACAGCTTAATGATGAAATGGATCTGTTCAGAAAAAACGTTGAAGATAAGATAAGACTTATTGATCGTCAAGAATCTCAACGAAGCTACGACATGGAAATTTCAGACTTAGAAAAAGAGCGTAATAATGTTCAAAGTGAATTCGATAGTTTAGCCTTAGATAACTCGCATGAAGCTAAAGCTAAACGTAAAAAGTTACAAGAGCAATTAGATGAAATTGATAAGAATATTGCAGAAAAACGTCATGATCGTGAAGTTGAGCTACGTAAAGAATCTTTAAACGATGCTTTAGAAGCTAAAGAAGAAGAAACTAATGAAAAAATTGAACTTCAGGATAAAGAACATGAAAATGAAATCAATAAAATTAATCGTAAAAAAGAATATTGGGAAAAGCATTATAAAGATTTACTTAATGACGAAAGAGAGTTTGCTAAGATAAGAGAAGCGATCCTATCTGGTCATTTTGAAAAGGTTAATGCTGATTTCATGAAGTATATTGGTGAAATGGAAGCTACACTACCTGAACTTGCAGATACGCTTGATGATACGATGGACGCTGTAGGAATGTCAATTAGAAATAATGTAATTGATAATTTAAAAGAAGCTCTGAATTTAATAAATGAATTTAATAATAGTCAAAAAGGATCTGATAACGGTTCATTCAATTTCGATCCTAATGATGGCAATGGATCACAATCATCTAACGGTAATTTATCTGAAGCTGATTTGCAAGTATTGTTAGGTAAATTCTTATACGATAATGTTGCTCCTAACACATCAGGTAAAGATAAAGATAAAATCCGTCAACTGGCAGAGCAGTTAGCTGAGCAAGGTAGAAAAAATGGCAGTACACAATTTACTAAAGATGATGTTAATTTTAATGATTCAATTCAAGGACTTACTCAAGCAGAGATGGATTCTTTATACGAATACTTTGATGGCAATAAAGGAATGTTAGGTGGTAAATACGATAGTTTTATTGAGCAGTTCATAAGTAGTATTTCTGGTAATAAGCATGAATCTACAAATGATGGAAGTTTATCTAAGGCAGATATGCAGGTTATGTTAGGTAAATTTATTTATGAAAAACTTGTACCTGACCCATCATTAAGTACCAATACTAAAACGGCATTAAAAGCGAAAGCTGATGGAGTTGCATCGCAAGGAAGAAGAAACGGTTCACCAATTTCAGAGAATGTTACATTTGATGCTGTGAAAAGTACATATACATCTGCACAGGTTAATCAAATGAAATCATTCTTCGACTCAAACTTAGGTATGGTGGATAATGCTACAACAAGAGAACTAATGCAAAGAAAGATTGCTTCACTTGATACTGGTGGATTAACTAATTGGTCTGGTCTTGGTGTTGATGGTAAAGGCGGTAAATACGCTATCATGCATCCTCATGAAAGAATATTGACTAAAGATGAGAACGCAAGATTCTTTGACTCAATTAATGTGATGGATAAAATCATGAGTAACCTATCCCCTTTCCTATCAAAGTTTACACCGCCTCAAAAGAACTCTCCTGTTGTTAGCGGAGATACTTACGGTGATATTAAAATTGACTTCCATATTGATAAAATGAATGGTGACAGAAATGATTTAGATAGACTTAGTAAAATGATCGATAATAATTTGTTACGCAAGAAAGGAATGAGAAAGTAATGTTAGAGTCTATTCATTTTATGTATGACAATATCTCTTCGAAAGATATGGGTGTTAAAATTACTTGGTCTAAAGGTGGTTTATTCGAAGAAAACTTTCTTCCTAAACGTAATATCATTGAGAAAAAGATTGCTAATAATGAGAAGCCTTACTTTCAGAGAGTGGAACACGAACCACTCTCTTTCAGTTTGTCTTTTTATCTAGAAAGTTGGATTGA
Source organism: Lysinibacillus sp. EB271-A1-10B (assembly GCF_058791335.1). NCBI lineage: Bacteria > Bacillati > Bacillota > Bacilli > Caryophanales > Bacillaceae > Lysinibacillus > Lysinibacillus sp. EB271-A1-10B. The sequence continues at coordinate 127,889 of NZ_JBYTDL010000002.1, read as the reverse complement.
AGACAAAGATATAAGAAAAATTGCTCGATGGTTATTTCAACCATATTACAAACCTTTGGTATTTGAAAGTAACCCTAATAGAGTTTTTAACGCTATTGTAGAGGGTGATTCTAATTTAATACATAACGGGTTACAACAGGGTTATGTTGAATTAAATATCAGATGTGACTCACCTTATTCTTATTCGCATGAACACAGTTTCAATAATTTAGAATTTAGAGATTCTAATACAGGTTATCAGATAATTGATGATATTAGCTCCTTTTCTCAAGGGAGCTTTTTTAATACAAAGGTCACTTCAAACGGATTAACAATTGATAAAGTAGACAACTCTTGGGGGTCGCTATACCCCAATATAAAGAAATGGGGTGAATTATGAGATGGAAACCACAAATCAACTGGATTTAAATATTACAACTGAGTCCACTTTTGAGGATGACGATATAAAACAAACTATTGTAAGTTATGGGGATAATTTTAAAAAAATAGAACGATATTTAAAAAATTCTACTGATTCGATTGAAAATCTAAATGAGAATAAGCTATATAAAATTGGACACATTCTTTGGAATAAAACCCCAACAATTGGATCATTTGTTGGATGGGTTGTAATTAGAGAAGGTATTCAAGCTAAAAAATGGCTACCTAATAAGAATTACAGTATAGGTAATTTAGTAAAGCCTCCTGTAGATAATGGTGGACTTTATGAATGTGTTGTCGATGGCAAAAGCTCAACTACCCACCCATCTTTCCTTACAACATTAAACCAAGAATTCTACGACGTAGCAGGTACTACTTGGAAAAATGAATTTAACTATGAAGTTGGTAGTTTAGTCTTCCCAACTAACGGAAGTAAAACTCATTATTATATTTGCGAAACAGCAGGATACTCCTCCCCTACTGAACCTGAATGGGCATCGATTCAAAACGACACAGCATTTATAGATGGTTCAGTTGTATGGAGAAAAGCTAAAAACATAATTTGGAAAAAGGTCGGAACTAGTTGTGAATTTAGACCATTCGGAAAAATAGAATAGGAGTTTTTAGAATGAAATGGGGTTCTTTAATAAATTCAACAGGTTCTTATATTTCTAAGACTTATGAAATTTCTAATGTTTCTTCTAAGTACTTAACAACGATACTTTCAAATATTATAAATATACATAATCAAAAAGTAGACTTCTTCTTTTCGGCTTCTTATGACTATGTTAATTGGACTGAGTGGAAGCAAATAAATTTCAATGATACTGATTTATTAAATGGTTATAAATTAGATGGGTTAATCTTCAGGTACAGAATTGTTTTAAATTCAGTTAAGGATAACGAAAAACCTTATGTACAATCATTTTCTATTTCCTTCGATCCTTGTGAATTACTAGAAAATTTAGGTGACTTTGATATTAAACCTAAGTTGTGGATTAGAAAAAATAATGGTAATGGCGATATTGAGCTTAGTAATTTAAATACAAATCAAAAATTAGAAATAAAGAATCTAATAAACAATGAAGAAGTATTCATCGATTGTCAAAAAGAAGATATAGTATCAGACAGACAAAATTTAGGCGTGTATAGGTATGATGATCATAACGATGAGTATTTGAAATTAGTGATAGGCGATAACTTCTTAAAAGGCAAAGGTGATTTTGATATGGATATTAGACATCAATATGTCTTTTTACAAGAGTGAGGTGATGAATGATTGAAATTAGGTGAAATAAATTATAATTTAAAACCAGATGGTGCTAGGATTTTTCTATGTAGACCTGATAAGAAAACAATAGCAAGGATAAGCGAAGCTTATGATATCAATTACAGTACAAAGATTTCAGTATTAAATGAGATCTCTTTTAAAATTCCTACGGTACTAGTTGAAGACGGCGTTCCTGTTGATAATAAAAATATCGATAAAATAAAAAATAGATATCTTTTCAAATTAAAATACGGAAATACGACTGAGTATTTCTTAATGAACGAGTCCAGTAAGTCGTATGGTGATGACGAATATATCAGTTATACTGCATTATCTCTTGGAGTTCAATTAAGCGATAAGAATATTAGAGAATTTGAGGTTGTCAGTAAAACTCTATCACAAGTTACAAGCGAAATCCTATCTTCAGTAAATACAAAATGGAAATTAGGATATGTAGATAGCTATTTCGAAGAAATTTACCGTAGTTATGAGGTTGCCTCAAATAATGTTTTAGAAATAATATATGATTTAGCTAACGTTTGGAACGCTTTAATCGTTTGGGATTCAGTTAAGTATGAAATAAATTTCTATAAACCTGATAATATTGGTAAAGATAAAGGATTTTATTTAAGAGATGGTAAATATATAGAGTCATTCAATTTAGCTACAAATACAATAGATACTATAACTCGTTTAAAAGTCTATGGTCAAGAAGGTTTATCGATCCGAAGATTAAATCCTACAGGACAATCATACCTTGAAGATTATAGGTATTATATCTACCCTTTTGCACGTGAAAACGAAGTTGTCATCAGTCATTCAAAATATTTAAGCGACAGTTTATGTATAGCGTTAGAAGACTACAAACTGTTAGTAGCATCTCTATCTGAAAAGTTTACTGAGTTAACTGCATTGGTTACTGCACAAAGATCCATTATCCAAACAGAAGATCAAAAACTTAGCGTCCTAAATACGCAAAGAATTATTATTGAGGACGAGCTAGATTTGTCTAATGCCAACTTTCAATCCTCCTCCCCTAATCATCAAGACATCATACAACGTTTAGAGACAAAAAGAGCTGAAATATCAAATCAAGAAGCTTTTATTAGAGAGTTAAAATATCAGCTTTCCAATTATGAAGATGAATTAAATGATTTGAAAGATAAATTAGCTAGGGAGAATAATTTCACTACAGAACAAATAGAAGAGTTGTCGGATTTTGAAATAGAAAAAGAACACACAAACGATTCTATTGTTGATGATGAAGATTTGCTAGAAGAAGGTAAAGAAGTATTCAGGAAATTTCTAGAGCCTAAAATTAAACTAGACATGAATTTAATTGATTTCCTTTCTGTAGTTGAATGTCAAAATGATTGGGATAAGCTTGGTCTAGGAGACATCGTAAGAGTTAGATACGACAGATTACAAGTAGATGTAAAAGCTAAAATTACTGAGATTACTCACGATTTCGAAAACGAAAGTATTTCTGTTGTTATCGAAAATGAATTCGATGAGGATAATAACTGGTTAGAGCAACTTAATAAGGCAGGTAATACTTCTACCATAGTTCAAATGGATAAATGGAAATGGAATTTATCTGAAGAAAATAATGGTGCTATCAACGACATCATTAACAATAAGTGGGACGCATTAAAAAATGCAGTAATGGCAGGTTACAATCAGAAAATAGAAATTAGTGAACGTGGCATTATCGTTAAAGACCTGCAAGATCCGTTAAGTTGGCTTGTTATTCAAAATGGATTTCTTGCCATAACTAATGATAACGGTAAGTCTTGGAAACATGCAATATCAAAGGATGGGATTTTTGGTGAGCGCATTTTCGGAAAAATAATTTCGGGAGTTAACTTGATTATTGAAGATGAATCAGGGATATGGATGACGCAAGGTTCTAGGACTACTATTTACAATCGTTATGGTGATGAAGTGATGCGATTAGGGTTGGTTTCTGATAATAAAAGAGATGAAGACGGAAACCTGATTCCACAAGAAAATGAATGTTTTGGACTTGTCTCGTGGAATCATATCACTAAAGTTGCCTTAACAACATGCGAAGGGTTTTCAGTTAGTAAAAGAGACGGAGACGATTGGAAAAAGGTGTTATGGGCTAACACTGATGGTACATTGTATTCTCGAAACATGGTAGCTGAGAATATTAAAATTGTAAATAATTTAGACAAAGTTATTATGGACGCAGAGAATAATTATTTTGACATCGGTTTATTCGATAAAATTGTTGCCGATGGAAAATTAACAACACTTGAAAAATTAGAGTTGATTAAAGAATTATATAAGATTCATTCAGACTACAAATTACTTCTTCAACAAGCTCAAAAATACATAAGAAGTGATAGAGATAATGTTACGGATGTAGATGGGCAATTCGATACTTTTACACAAACCTTCCCTACTGTTTATTCTACAACTGATAAATACTCAACAAGTGCTTTAAAAAATGCTTATCTAGATTTAATGAACTACATATCAAACTATATAAAAGTCATTAATAACGGTTATTTAGAATCAGATAACTTAATTATAGATATGACTGATCCTCTTACTGAATCCACGAGTGAAATTGAGAATCGTGGTATTTTTGTGCAAAAATTTAAAGATTACTATGATGAAGCCACTCGTCTCCGACAAGAAATTGAAGATTCTCTGTTCTATTCAGGCATTACTATGGGAAGATATCATAACAATCTTATTATGAATGATTTTGGTTTTATCGCTGTACGTAGCGATGGTAAATACCGTGCATATCTAAATGCTACAAATGGTCTTGCTCTACAAAAATGGGAAAATGGTAAATGGGTTAGTAAATTGTTTGCTACTTTAGGTGATTCTAAGTGGGAAGATGGAACACTTTATGCTGAAGGAATGGTAACAAAAAATCTTCGCATCGTTGATGGTGATTTAGGTGATGCTATTACACTTGACTGGAAAGATGGTATTACTATTTATGGTGATCCTAATGGAGACGGAGTTAAAGAATCAGTAATTAAATTAAATGCTAATGCAGGAATATCTATTCATGTAAATAATGATAAAAAATTTTATATAGGTATCGATGGAAGACTCTATGCAAAAGATATCACTACTCATAATTTAAAAATTGTAGATGGTTTCTTAGGTGAAAAAATCATCTTTGACCACAAGAACGGTATCACAATCAATGGTAACAACGGTGAGCAAATTAGATTGAACGCCAATGAAGGCATTGCTATCGATGTAAAGAAAGAACCTAGATTTTGGATAAATAAAGATGGTAACTTGTATGCTCGAAAATTGTTTATTATGAACGGTGAATTAGATGAATCAGTTCTAGAATCATTGGATAAGGATGATAGTTTCATTTCTGATTTAACTGTCACTAGATTACGAACTTACGATAAGAATGACCCTTACAATTACGTTCATATTAAACAAAAATTCCTAAGATTCATGACAAGATTTGATTTAAACAATCCTTCATCGGAAAAAGCAAAATATGAAATGTACTTTGAAGGTTCTGGAGTTGAAGCTTACCCTATTGCTATTTGGGGAACTGGTTCTGGTAACAATATTGATTTTAACAAGGCTAAACAATATAAAACTCCTAATGGATTCTTTACTGAATATGTTGATGAGTATGGTGAGAAACATTCAATTAATTTAACAACAGATAGAGAAAAATCTATTGAGCTTTTAAGCCCTCGTACAGTTTCTATTAAAGGTGGAAATGGTAGTGGAAGTATTACAATTAACAACTCAAAGTTAGAATTAAGCTTTGGTAATAATGTAATATCAATGACGGCTAATGGTATAAAAATAAATGGTAATCGTATCGATCTTAACTAAGGAGGTTGTTATATGGGGTTAATTACATTAAATGGAGCTTCTATAAATCAATCAACTGCTGTATCTCATATTAGTACTGAAAGATATATCCAAACAGGGACAGAATGCACATCATGGGACGATGATGGCTACTGTACTAATCGTGAGCCTGTGTACAATTGGGTTGGAGGATATAGTACTAATGCTAATATAAATGGAACTATAAAAGCCAAACAATCCAATGTATTTATTCAAGGAAGAAACCCCGCCCTACTTGGCGATAGTACGGATGAAACTGATACTTATAGTCTTTCATCAAACGAGCGTTATGTGAGTGGTCAGCACAATAATACAAATGGAAAAGTATCTACTGGAAATACTAAAAATGTTTATATTGGTGGCGTCCTAGTTGCAACTAAAGACTCTACAATTTCAACACATGCAAACACTAGTACAAATGTAAAAGATGGATTCAGTTCAAATGTACATATTGGTGGATAGAAAGAGGTGATTAATTGTCATTACCTATAAATTATTTAGAATTTAATAACCCTGTTCATATAGTATGGCGCAGTGGATTACCGAATGATCCATTTATAGACCGTCTGGATATTGTTCGTGTAGTAAATCAACGTGTCTTTTTATTAGAAATACCAGATGAAATGTTTAGAGTTAGAATTTCAGGTATGTTTGAGATTAATTATGAAAAGTTCATGAAGCAAAGCTTAGAGAACAATGAATTTTATGTAGACTATACAAACGGGTTTGTTTACTTTCATGCATTAAAAGAAGCTGAAACAATGTCAATAGTATATAAAGGAAGAGGTTTGATACTTTACCCTTCCACACGTATTCTTCATTTTGATGGAACAGATTCTACAGAGACATTGCATGAAATTATTGAAAAAAGTAAATTACAAGTTCAAGAATTAATTGATAGAACTGATAATTATGAAGAATATTTGAATCATCTTGTTGTTGCTGTAAATAATTCAAATCAAGCAACAGACCAAGCTTTAACTGCTACACATAAAGCTAATGAAGCTACTGAGTTAGTTAAAGATGCATATAAAACAACAGTCTTAATTTATCAACCATTCGTTAATACGTATGATGAAATAGCCAAGACATTCCCCTACCCTGAGGTCGGATGGACAACTCAAGTGTATGACACAGGCATACGTTATAGATGGAACGGAAATGTTTGGATACCTATCGATGCTCTTGGTGGAAACGTCCCCCTAGCAAACGAAGAAATTAATGGTTTGATGAGTAAAGAACAATTTATTAAGGTAAAAAATATAACTAAATTTGTGAATGAGAAAACAATAGTTTTTATTATTCCAAAGGATATATTAGAGGGTGTTCAAGATCCACATGTTGTGTTTGAATGGGACGGAGTAATTACTGATGTTAAGGCACTTGTATCTACAAAAGGTAGTCACCCTACTCCAATTCTAATACAGAAATCTGCAAATTTTAAGGATTGGGTTGATGTCACAGATAATCCAGTAACAATTGATGCAGATAACTATTATAACAATAAATCATTTACATTAATTAATACAAAGGTGAAGAATGGAGACGTATTTAGACTACATGTCCCCTCCTTTTCAGTTGACGCTCAAAATCTATCTGTTAATGTAAAAATTCTATTGAACGACTCTCTTGATTTAATTTAATAAAAGATGACTATTATTAAAAAATACATATGAAAGAAGGAATTATTAATGAGTGAAAGACCAATAGTTTCTTGGTATGAAGGTACAAATACTACATCTACAGAAGTAAAAACTACAGTTAACTATGGTACAGTTGATGCTATGTCTGATTCACCTCAAAAAACATACTTCATTTGGAATAATCGGGGCGGTACAAAAGATTGTTCCAAAATGGAGGATGTTAAATTTACTACTCGTGACCGTAATGGTGGCGATGGTAGTAGCGTAGGAAATATTGTAGAAGCAGTACGTGATAACTGGTTCAAAGTTAGAGTTGATAGTCTGAATGAACAAGGCTTTACTCCTGTGGGCAAAGGTGGTGTTGGAACAGAGAATCCTTCAGGTACAAAGTTTTTAGGGACAAATGGAATTACAACAAATGTACATGCAAGTACGTCTACAACATGGTCTAAAGAAACAAAAATAGCTATAGATACTTATATTAAGCCTACCGTTGACAATGGTTTTATTTATAGAGCCGTCAATGCAGGTGAAACTGGAATGACTGAACCATCATGGCTAATTGAAGAAGGAAAATCAGTATTCGATAATGGCATTGAATTGATTGCTATTAAAATTAATAAAAAACCCAACGCAAAAGAGATTCTAGGATTGGCAAATAATACTTTAGCTGACGGGACTAATGCAAATTTAGCAGGCGGTAACTTTGTTCAAGCAACAGTATTTGCGAAAGTCCCTATTGACGCTTCAGCAGGTAAAAACACTTTACTTCAACGTGTAACATTCTCTTACGTTTAATCAATAAAATACATAAATATACTTAGGGTAAGAGGTTGACTCCTCTACCCTTTTTAATTTAAAAAATACTCAATACAATGAGGTGCATCTATATGATATTTTCAAGTTCAAACAATTTACAAGCAATTAGTATTCCTTTTAACTGGAATGCTGATTATGCAAACGGAAAAAGCTATGCTGAGTACGACCTTCTCACGCATAAGAAAAATGATTTTTATTTAATACAGAAAAATCAGGTCATTCGTTTTGGTTTGTTTGGTCAAGGAATGAAATTTTTCTTTGAAATGTCTGATGGATCTTTCTATTTACATGGTAGAAGAATAGAAATTGGATATGAAACTGAAAATGGAGAAAAATATAATTTAACAACAAACTTTAGAGACAAAGACCTTATTACATATAAAAGAGCCTCTACTGATTTTAGCAGTAATCAAGGCTTACAAAATACAAGTATTGAATCAATTAATTTTGGATATAAAACGATTTATCAGAGAGATGATTTACAATTATTCTTTCAACCTGTAGTATCTTTAACTTTTAACGACAGTGCTTTTATTGAAGTTAAATTAACTTCAAATAAAGATATGAATGGATATTTAGTATTCAAATCGAGTGGTGTTGAAGTAGAGCGTTTCTACGCCCCTTTAGAAACAAATGTATCTGGTCAAATTAATTGGACTATTAAAAACTAACAAAAGAAAGGAAGACACTCTTTGACAACTGTAGGTGGTAATTTAGAAAAGAAAGAAATAGGATTACCCATTGGTGTCTCAGGAACTCACAATAATACTGAGATTAACAAAACGACAGGCTTCCTTCAATTAATGATAGTTGATGTTGACGGTCAGGGAAATCCTGTTTATGCAGAACAAGGCTTTTGGACTTCTGACATAGTTGATTTAGGTGATAGGTTTCTAGACTTTGAAAAAGTTTTTGTGAACCACGACAACAATAAATCAAGCTCCTTCGCAGTATTAACTAGAGTATCAGACAATAATACAGATTGGTCTGAATGGGTTGCTATTGCGGAAGATGGTAACATTCAATCTGAGACTAAGCAGTACATTCAGGTGAAAATTGATTTATTCTCAGGATTTGTCACTGATTTCTTTTCGATTTCAAATTCAGACTTTGAGAAAAACAGGTTTGTTGAGATTTCAAATAACATTAGATTAAAACGAAACTATCAGACTGAAATGGTACAAGATTCTACTTGGTCAGATTTAGGAAGTTTACACAGAAAGAAAATTATTCGTAACGAGTGGACTAGAATGGATAAGTTAGAGGTGAAAAAATAAATGGTAGATAATTTCACAATCGAAAATAAAAAAAGTCAAGTAGTTATGGATAAAAACGGATTATATTGGTATCAATTTAATGAAACATCTGGTAATGCAGTAGATTCTAAAGGTAGTGCATATACAGGGACATTATCTAGCGCAACCCGTGTAACGGGCTGGGATGGTAAAGGTAGTGCTATTAATTTTAATGGCAATTCACTGATTACTTTTAACAATAGTTTAATGACATATGGAGAGAAAACTATTTCTCTTAGATTTAAGACGCTTTCAAACAGTAATATGTTTTTATTTGAGAATTATGCTACACCTACTGTAAACCAAACTGGATACAACATGGTAATTAACCAAGGCAAGGTTATTATGAGACGAATTACCTCTAGTGGCGGGGATTTAGTAACAGCGTTTTCTTTAGAGTCCACACAAACATATAATGACGACCAATGGCACAAAGCAATGTTCACATGGTCGGGTAGCTCTAATCAAGTGCCAAAACTTTATATAGATGATCAATTAGTGGATTCTAAAAGCACAACAGTGAGTGAGACTAGCAAAAACTTTGCCACTCAGAACATGACTCTTGGTGGGAGTAAAATGTCAGCATTTAGAAGATACTTCACTGGACAAATAGACGACTTCCAAGTATATAACAAGGTATTGACACCAGAAGACTTTACTTTGAATCAATCTTTCATTTATCACAATAATGAATATAAGAAATACTTGCTTCAAGACGAGTTTAGCTATTCAGATAGTTTAATGCCAGTAATGACATCTAACAACACGCCTAGTGGAGTTGCTAGAGCAAACTCTGAGTATAGTGTGGACAGAAGTGTGTATAGACTTTTTGATGGACAAATTGGAACGTCCGATTGGGTTACTGCCTCCAATATATTAACAGGATGGGTTTCTTATGAGTTTGCCACTCCTCAAGAGGTAAATAACTATAAGCTTGTAGGAGTAGTAAGCAACGACAATGTGTTAAAGAGAAATCCTAGAGACTGGACTCTTGAAGGTAGCAATGATGGTGTAATATGGGAAGTTTTAGACACCCAGAAAAATATAAGTTGGTCAACATCTGATTATATTAAGAATTTTAATATTAGGAATAAGAAAACTTATTTAACATATCGACTAAATATTACTAAGAATAATGGTGGAACAGATAATCTAAGTTTTGATACGTGGAGTATGCACTCAATTTTAAATACAGTGCCAAGAGGTTTCTATGATGTATCCAACACTCTACCAACTCAACAACAGTTTATAGAGCAAGGGATGGATGCTTTATCGCCATTACTAGACCGCAAGGTAACAGAATTAACACCAAAACAAATGCACGATAAAACAGAGATTTTATTGGGTGAGGATGGCAAGGTTTTTGCTAAAAATGTAGACTTAAAAAAATATTTCGATATTAGAAGTATTAAAGTAGAGGTGAAATAGCATGGCAATACATTTAGATACAAGTGTTACAGGAGCTATGTATTCGAATGATAACTTAACTTCAACTATGTCAACGCCAAACTCCCCTGCTATAGCAAATAAAGGCGTTAGTGAGGGTAAATGGTATTGGGAGGTTACAGTAAACAGTGCAGTTGAAGGCAGAGTAGTGATTGGAATTGGAGATAAAGATGTTTCAAAAACGAGCTATGATGAAACAATTCATCGAAGAGTCTATTATGGAAACACTGGTCAGTCTTGGGCTTCTACAGGTAAGACTTATGGCTCGGCATTTGGGACTGGAAATATTATTGGTGTAGCTTTAGATCTTGATAATGGGATAATTGAATTTTATAAAAATGGAGTTTCTCAAGGTATTGCTTACAACGATGTGAAAACGATGTCTTCCCCAGTTTTTCCCTATGCTACACAGAATCTAGTTAACAACCCTGTTACGGTCACTTTTAATTTTAGTGGAGTATTTAAGTATAACCTTCCTACTGGCTATCAACCCTATGCGCCATATAATAAGTTATTGCTCTCTAGTAATAATAAAACCTATGCTTTAAAAGCAATGGGCGCATCCTATGAAACGAATATGACATCCAATATCGCCCCTTCTCCATTGGTTGCTTCTGCCAGTAATTCATATTCTACAGACTATTTACCTTTTAGAGCTTTTTCTGGTTCTCTTGCTAATCTCCCTAATGGTGGCAATAATTGTTGGATATCTGCAACCGACTCGTTCACAGGCTATATACAATTAGACTTCGGAAGCAAGGTTGCTATTCAAGGGTTCAGCTTAACTCCCCGACAAAACGAAGCTGTCAACGTTGGTGTTAATGCTATGCCAAAGGATTTCACTCTGTTTGGGTCAAATGATGGTGCTAATTATTCAATCATAAAAGAATATATTAATGAATCATGGATTACTCACACACAAGAGCGAACTTTTGAACTTCAAACACCAGTGAAATATCGCTATTATAAATTAGATATCAAAAGAAATAATGGTGGGACATTGTATATTGCAATTGGTGAAATCAAATTTTTAAAACCTATGGTGATAAGTGAATTACCTATTCCATCATTAAATAATTTTACTATGTATGGTACAGCATCTATTAATAATCTTGATAAAATTTTAGAGGTTAAAAATTATATTTTACAAGACACTATATCAGAAAATCCAGAAGGTCTGTTGACAACTAAAATAGATAGAAAACCACTCAGCTTAAGGTTTGTATAATGCTGAGTTTTATATTTCTTAATACAATAAGAAAGGACTAACAAGCTATGACTTCTAAAATAATACTACAAAATGAAAGCACCAATAGGCGCTATTCCATATCAAACAACACTCTTATTCACCTTCCTAGCAACTCTTCAAAAAACATGATTCTACATGGTATTAAGCAAGGTAAAGAGATTCAGTTGGATACTTCTTTTAATAGACATAAGTATGTAAATGAAACACCTGTTGCCAATTTAACTGGTAAGGTATTTACTCAAGATATTAGTGAAATCAATACTTTAGCTATAAAAGAGGTGAAATAAATGGCAACAACAGAACAATTAATGGCACAATACGGTGTCGCATGGTTTAACTTTGATGAACCAAGTGGTAATGTTTATGACAAACTAGGTAACAATTATATAGGTACAGTCACAGGAGCTACCAGAGTTGGAGGTTGGAATGGCGAAGGTAGTTCTATGAGTTTTAGTAATAACTCATTAGTATTGTTCAATAATAAACTACCATTAGGAGCAAAAACAATAAAGTTTAAAATGAAGTCTACTAAAAATGGGAACTATCAGACTCCTATGTCTACATGTGCAAGTGGTAGTACAAACTCTATTGGACATTATATTTCTATAACTCCAACTGGCACTCTCAACTGGATACACTATAAATCATCATTGACTACTAATTTCGTGCTATCGACTACCTCAGATGTACTAGATGGTAAATGGCATGAAATTATGTTTACATGGACAGGTAGTGTATCTGGACTAGGAGCAAAATTGTATGTGGATGGTAATTTAGAAGCCTCAGTTACTCCAACAGCAAATGACACATTAGATTATTCAAACATTTGTTTTGGAAGATACAATCTAACAAGTAGTCAATATTGGTTACCATACATAGGTCAACTGGATGATTTCCAAATTTATAATAAGACTCTTTCTCCTTCTAATTTTACACAAAAACGACTAGTAGTTAAATCAACAGACGATATAAATCTTGTTTTGCTGAAAGATAGAATAAGAGAGATTCCAAACTTAGACGAAATCTTATTATTGGACTATGGCGGTGTCATAAAAGAGATTGACTCAGCAGTTGATAGTACACCAATTGATTTCACTAAAACTACAACTAAATATGAGATTGCGACTAATAACAGAGCAACATTAGGTAAAGGAAGAATGTTTACTATTCCTATTGGTAGTAATTTTAAAACAGCAATGATTGAGGGTAACTATTAAGCTAGTTATCCTTTTATTATGGAAAAATATTGGAGGTCAATACAATGGCTAATAGTAAAGATAATTTAAGTAAATATGGTAAAGCATTTATTGGTTTTGATGAACCAAGTGGTAATGTTATGGATTCCATTGGTGGTTACACAGGCACAGTTACGGGTGCAACTAGAGTAGGTGGTTGGAATGACAAAGGAAATGCTATGAGTTTTAATGGTATTAATCAATTTGTTGAATTTAATGGTCAATTAATTCCTCTTGGTGCAAAAAGTATTAGATTCAAAATAAAGATTGCTAACAATGAACTCCGACAACTTAGAGTGATAGATGCCTCACAATCTGTGAAAGATGGAATGTCTATATTAACTCTAAATGGAGGAATACGACTAGTATTAAGAACGAGAGATAATGTTGCAGAATATTATTTTGATTCAAATAAAAAAATAGCTGACAATAGTTGGCATGATATTTTAATTATTTGGGATGGAACTAAAAATACAGATAGCATTAGATTTTATATTGACGACATGTCAAAGCCTGACTCTACTTTTGCTCTTTCATATGAGCCGTCAGAAATTTATTCTAATTTATTTATAGGCAAAGCCAATCCTGCGCTAACTGATGCAGATAAATTTATAGGACAGCTAGACTCTATAGAAATCTACGATAGAGTAATCTCCCCTATTCCTGATAAATATCTAGTACAACATAATTCACAATCTAAGTATCACAACGGAACTACGTGGCAGTCCACTACACCAACAGAAGAAAATTTCATTCAATATGGTATGAACAACCTTGACCATATTGAAGAGAAATATTGGAAAGAATTATCAGGAGATAAGTCAGTGATTATGTGGTCTGATTTTGTGGATAAGCAATTAACTTCTGTTGTATTAAATAAAAACGAGTTCAAAGCTCAAGATTTACTTGGTGATAAACCTCAAGTTCTTTACTACACTGACTCTGACGCTTCACAAATCGCTTTAGAGACATCTGTTAACCCTTACAGTGTTTATGACTACATTGGAGAACTCCCTACTGTAGTGGCTTATGTAGAGTCTACAGAAGATATTATTGTATCAACTACTACTGAGCCATTCGACATATACGAGGAATTAGGTGATAGTGTTGAGGTGCTTTACTACACTGATGATGAAGCTGTAAAAGAAGCTGATTTAATCCTCGAAGCGAATTGGTCGCCTGTCGATGAACTAGAAGGTGACTTTGAAGTTGTGACATGGACGGATGAATCCCCTGAGACTGCTAAGAGAGTACTCGAGATGAAAGCAGTTCCAAAACCTCAATTTATTAAACTAGTTAATCCTAAACGTCTTTATGGATATTTAGATGATGTTTTTATTAATGATATCTCTAAATCATATCGTAACGAAGCTAGATATTTTATTGCAGGAGAAGATACTTCCGAATGGTATGTATGGGACAAAAAATCAGAAAAATTTGTAATTGTTGACACTTCTACTGAACAAAATATATTAGATAATGGTATGAAATATTCAGAGCTTAATGATATTACAAATACCCAATGGCACACATGGAAAGGTGAATACTTAAATATTGGTGTGTTCTTAAAAGACAACCCTCGTGACACAATAGTTTCAGTTGTTGAAAGTGTATCATATGAAGATTATCTACCTAGAAACACTGCTGCTATTAAGAATACAAGTCTTTACATCATAAATACAACCGCAAAGATTGATATTTCATTTAATGGTAACATTCTTAAGGGTGTTCTAAGTGATAGCGATTTAACTCGTGTGCATTATCGTGTTCTATTAAACGGTGGGAACTTCTACCCTTCTGATGGCAGTTTCACAAAACTAGGTGAATCGCCTCAAAACATAGAGCTTTTAATTGAAAGCAAAGATATTAAGATTGATGATTGGAACAATCTAAGAGTTGAGTTTCAAGACTTCTTTGGTACTACTGATTATTGGCAAACAAGCTTTATTGGAGCATATACAGGTCTTATGTTTAAAGATGTGTATGGTGAGTATTACTCAAGTGAAATCGGAGAGGTCTTAAAATATCTTGATTTCGGAGTTATTATCGCAGGACAAACTACAATTGAACATGAGGTAATTCTTAAAAATCAGTATGGATATGATGTAAAGAATATACACTTGTTTACAAATACATCTAACTTCCCTACAGGAATGGATGTAGAATTTAGTGAAAATCTTACACCATTCATTCCTAATAAAGAATTGATACTTAATAACATACTTAAAAACAATGAAGAAATGTCATTCTTTATTAGATTAAAAACAACATTGGGCGCAACGCCTGACGCTAATGGTTCTTTTGACATTATCGTAAGAGCAGATAAAGCCTGATCACAATACAATGTGATGGGACGTGGTTATATGGAGGAAACAGCTACGAACAATTCCTCTCAAACTATTGAAGATGAAATTCTAATTGAGCCTTTTAATAGTTCATCTTTTATAAATATTGAATATGAAGTAAATCCAAACAATAAATTTAAAGCAAAATTTAAATTATATGCAGTTGATAATTCGGATATATTAACAGAATTAACTGTAAAGCAATTTGAAAATTCAAATGTGTTTACAGAAATAGTACCTAGAGCTTTTGCTATAAGTGAAAAAGAAACATTTATAAATATTGTATATCGTGGAAACTCAGATGTTGTTACGGAGATACAACCTTACATACATAATTTTATTGAGACAGTAATTGAAATACCTCCTCATAATAGGATGACAGCTATTTATGACGTACAGCAACCACCCATTGTTACGGATATCTTTAATCCTACTCAAGATGCGTTCACTCGTGAAAAATTAGAATATCAATCTATTAACTATGGCGAATATCCATCTATGATAGTTGGACGAAGTGAGGATGATATATGGCGTTCATTTGTACAATTTGATTTAAAGACTATTCATCCATCGTATGTTTTGACTGATGCTAAACTACGTCTATTTTATGAGGGTATAGTTCCGAATGGTATCATTTTAGAATTACTAAATGCAGATAAAGCGTGGTCAGAATATAGTCTCACTCATTTAAATAGACCTACCCCTATTAAGTTAATTTCAAATCAATTTACAATAAATGAAGAATTAAAATTTGTTGAGTTTAACGTATTTGAAGTTGTTAAAGATTGGGTTTCATTAGGACTAATAAACAACGGATTCATAATTCGTACATCTGTAGAAACCTATAGTAATTCGATAACTTTTAAAACTAGAGAGTCGCCTATGTCTCCTGAATTAATTGTTAACTATTTTGATTCAAGGATATTTAGCACTGGTAGAAGTGATGTAATAACAGAATTGTTTGTTTATAAAAATGGTATTTCAAATAAAAATACTGAAATTACAGTCGGCTCTACATATGAGTTCTCCAATAAGGAAGCAATTATTTATGTGCATAGAAAAGAAGTTCCATTAGACGAGGATATATCTACAGAAATCACCATTACTAAAGAATTCGTAACAACTGATCTAATAGTAGCAATTCCTGATAAGAGCGATATAGTTTCATCTGTCAGTGTTAGATTACAAGGTAAAGACGAGAAAGTTATATCAGAAATTACAGTAAATAGACCAGACGTATTAGCTGAAGTAACTTGTGCAAGAAAAGAACAATCTGAATTTATATCAATTATTGCGATTAGTAAACCTAATATTGCAGTTGAAATTACTATTCCTACAAAGGATTCCAGTGATGTCTTTGTTGAGATAGAAGCTAACGATGTTATTTCCACTGAATTACCAACAGAACTCACTATAAGTCGAGAATCAATTGTTACTGAGATTATTCCAAGGGTTAAGATGGATAGTAGTTTATACACTGAAATAACAGCAAATAAAAATACTATTCTAGTTGAAATTAATGTTACTTTTACTAGAGATATTTTAGTTGAAATTGAACCTAGGATTAAAAGTGACATTCCTACTGAAATCAGTGTCTCTAAGCAGAATATAGAAACTGAAATAGAAGCTATGGCAAGTGATAGTAGCGATACAGAAACTGATATTTTTGTTGCTTTTAATAATGGGATCTTTATAGAGATTACTTCAAATGCTTCGAGTCAA
Organism: Lysinibacillus sp. EB271-A1-10B; assembly: GCF_058791335.1. Lineage (NCBI taxonomy): Bacteria > Bacillati > Bacillota > Bacilli > Caryophanales > Bacillaceae > Lysinibacillus > Lysinibacillus sp. EB271-A1-10B. Next base: position 110,569 of record NZ_JBYTDL010000002.1, on the reverse strand, counting down.
ATTTCAGCTGAAATTGATGTTAAAGCTATTGATCAGGTAGATGCTGAAATTACTATTTCTAAACCAATAATTTATGTTGATATTACTATTCCAACTAAAGATAAAACAGATGTATTAGTATCAATTGAGCCAAGAATCTTAACTGTAGCCAACATCCATACAATAATTACAGTTAATGGCGGAGTTTCAGGATATGCATTTATTATGTAAGGAAGAAAAGGAGAAAATATAATTATGATGATGAAAAATTATGAAATTGGAGAACTACAGTCATTTTTGTTCAATTTAGTATTAAAAGGTAAAGAATCAAGAATGAGAACACGTTTTATTAGTTTATTAGATAGTCAGGTAGAATTAATAGCAAAAGAAAGACAGTTGTTAATCAATGACTATGCCTCTAAAAACGATGATGGAAGTATCAAAACAGAAATTAAACAGTTTGATAATAAAGAAGGAGAAATTGTATTATTCCCCTCCATTGAAGCTGAAAAAGAAGCTCAAGCTCAAATTTTAATATTAATGAACGAAGATTTTACTATTGAAGAAACTGCCGACAAGATTGAAATACTTAAAACAGTACAAAATAATGTTCTTAACTGTGATTCAGAGTTTAGTGGACAAAAAGCTGTCCTATACAATAGATTTTGTGAAATCTTTGAAGAAATAGATTTACTTGAAGACTGATTCAAAGGAGGTGAGGAAATGCCAGTACAAGTAGAATACATAGATTACAACGAAACAATTAAATCTGCAAAAGTTCCAATCGAGAAAGATATTTATCAATTGATTACACCTATCGTGAAAAAAGTAGAAACAAATGGACAAATTGAAATTGAGCGTTATGTTGAAATTGCTACTCATGATGAACGTCTAAGTAATATTATTACAAAGCGATATTCTCAAAAAGAAATGCTAGAAATGATTCGTATTTATCAAAGAATGGTTAAAGAAATAATGACTGAAGATGTTAAAAATCATTCTAAGTGTTAAAAAATTAACTAACAAAATACATAATAACAAAATTAGAAAAGAGGAATTTTATTTATGAAATTAGTTATTACAAATGATTTAAAGAACAATATTTATACTGTTAAAGTAGATATTACCGATGTGAAACCAGAAGACACTGAATTATTTAGTGACTACGGAGAACAACGTATTGATGTTTCTGCTGTCATTAAAAAGCCTGAAGTTAAAGAAATTGATAATGAAGATGGTACTACTACACCTTCTACAACTGAAACCATTTTAGTTAATGAAGGTTCTTCTTATAAATATATTTTATCAGATTTTCCAATTACCAAATCTTTCTCTACTTCGCAATATGGGAAGGATACGGAGTATATTGCTAAAGAATATGGGAAACTCATTGAAACAAGAGTTAAAACTATTATTGATGAACTAAAAGCGAAACCTGATGAATTTTCAGGTAGTCGTGAAGTAATTCTTTAGATTTAATAAAAGACACATATTATTTAAAATACACAGTATATTAATACAAAAATGCCGTATAAACATAGTATAAATCATTCTTTCGTGTATCAATATACATTTAAATTAAAAGTGAATCAGGAAATTCAGTTTAGAGTAGGTGTGAGGTCATTCTCCCCCTACTCTTTTATTATTTTGATAAAAGTCGGTGATTAAATTGGATAATGAAAGACTAGTCGGTGAAAGACTGGCAAGCGTGGAAACAGAATTAAAAAATCAAGACAATAGACTTTCTAATATGGAAAAAGATAAAGAGTTGCTTTATCGTATAACAGTTGTATCTGAACAACAGCAAGAAATGAATAAAAATCAACAAAATCAGATTAACGAGATGAATAAAAATCAACAAATCCAACATAACAAAATGAATGAAACATTCAACAACATTAATATCAATTTGACTAAATTAAATATGTCTCAAGATGAGTTACAAAACAATGTTAAAACTATCGGTAAACGTGTTGATGGTATCGAAGAAGACTTAAAGATTGAATCTGATAAAGGGTCACTTAAATTTAATGAAATTTTTTCTAAATATCTTATGTGGTGGATTATGATTCCATCTGTAATTATTGGTGGTTTGATACTTTTAATATTTGCACTATAAGAAAGGAAATGATAAAGATGAAAATTAACTGGAAAGCTCGTATTTATAATCATCATTTTTGGATTGCTATTGGTATTGTATTTTTTACTAACTTGTTTGCAATGGCAGGTGTCTCTTTAGAAGATGTGACAAGTTGGAGTAAATTAGGTGGTTTAGTTTTTGACGCTTTAAAAAATCCAAATATCTTTATTAATTTGTGTGGAATTATTTATTTAGCGGTAATTGATTTTACCACTAAAGGTATTAGTGACAGTGCATTAGTGATGAGTCGATTACAAACAAAAAGTACTACTAATAAATAGATCTTTCATAGGTTTAATTTTATTTTGTATTTATTATTACTTGTTGAAAATAACACAAGAAAAAAGAAAGGATGAATAGCAATGGTGACAGTTAAACAGAACCTATTACCTTCAAATAAATTTAGTATCAAGTGTCCTTATACTATGAATGCTGAGTTTATTACAATACATAATACTGCAAACGATGCATCTGCAAGAAACGAAATACTGTACATGATTAACAACAATAATCAAGTGTCTTACCATTTTGCAGTTGACGATTTAGAAATTATTCAAGGTATACCATTGAACCGTAACGCATGGCATTGTGGGGATGGTCAAGGAAACGGCAATAGAAAGAGTATTGGGATTGAAATCTGCTACTCTAAGTCTGGTGGAGAACGATACATAAAAGCTGAAGAAAACGCTGTGAAATTAGTTGCACAATTGTTGAAGGAGCGTAAATGGGGTATCGAACGAGTTAAAAAACACCAAGATTGGTCAGGTAAGCATTGTCCTCATCGAATTTTAGATGAGTGCCGTTGGAATAGCTTTTTAAAACGTATAGAAGATGCAATGAGTAACAAAAACGAAGTGATTGAAAAGGATGATGATAAAATGCAATTTTCAAATGAGACAACTAAAACAGCAGTACGTGACTATATTAAACAATCTGTAGACAAAAAGCTAATTGATAAGTCATGGTTAGATAAATTTGATGATGGAACTATGACAAATGGTGATTATGAAGGCTTAAAAATCATCATTGCACAACGTAGTAACTAAAATGTAAACAATGGTATTACAGGTGGTTCAAACACACAAGATTGTGTGATTTGCGAACAAGTGGTGACAATGATTTATCGTATGGATCAATTCAATAATAAGAAATTTAAATAGTTAAAATTACATATATCAGTACAGTGTACAAATAGCATTATAATCAAATACATATTATAAAAGGTATTTGATTATTAATTAGATGAGTCAATATTTAATTTTATCACTACAAAAAGTAATCTCACTATAGATTTATTATCTTAGGCATGGTATTATAGCAGAGGTCTAACGGTTAACTTAACTGTAATACTAGGTCAGAACCAATTTTAATCCCTATCCAATTATTATTTGCGGATAGGGATTTTTATTTTAATGCATGAAAGTATCATACATATCATTATTATTCGCAAGCATTAGCATTAATTTAATTCTCGCCTTTTTCGCATCAAAATCTCCTCCCATAATAACTCCAATTTCCTTAAGGTTATTTGCACTACCATAGTAATCGTACGAAGGAAATACCCTACCTTCTTCAGTAGAAGTTGTTAATGCGATTTTGACATTCTTTTCAATTAACTTCTCAATTGATTTTGTCATACTTGGTGTTATTTGCCCTCTACCAGAACCAACTAAAACTATTCCATCAATATCAGATGTATACAGTGCATCTAATACAAAGCCTGTGCATCCTAAATAAGCGTTGACAATCTCAACGTTTGGATAGTTTTCTTTTAAATCATAACATTCTCTTTTAGTTGGCTTTTGATAAATCACAACCTCATCATTATCAATGAACCCTAATCTTCCATACCCTATAGAACCAAAACCATTTATACTTGAAGAGTGAATTTTCTTCACGTATTTAGAATGTAAAATTTCATCATTGAAAACTACAACAGTACCTAAATTATTTGCGTTTTCATTTGAAGCTACAAGAATAGAATTTCTTAAATTTGAATAAACGTCTGTTCCAATGTCTTCTGGTGATTTTTGAGAACCTGTAACTACAATTGGTCTAGTATCGTTAGTTGTTAACTCCAAGAAGTATGCAGTTTCCTCTAAAGAGTCCGTACCATGAGTAACTACTATACCGTTAACATTTTCATCCTTAAGTTGCTCGTTTATAGTTCGTGTCAAGGTATTAAGATTGTCAAAAGTCATATGCATTGATGGTAAATGGAATAAATCAATTAATATTATTTCAATATCACTTTCTAAATTACACATTGAAAGAATTTCACTTCCGTCTAATACACCAGATTCTAACTTACCTGAATTATTTCTTTTACTGGCTATAGTCCCACCAGTTGTAATCAATACTACTTTTTTTGTCATTTTTGATTCACCTCTCCAACATTATATAGTATAGTCATGCTTATTTCACCTTGTATTTATGTATTGTGGATAACTATTGAACTGCTATCCACATCTTATGAAGCCTTATATATCAACATTTACAGGGGATAGGCTAACTGTGCATTTTAAAACATATATGAATTACTGTACATACTAGTTCAGTAAATACCTTCCAGTCACCTCAGTATGGCCCGATCGGACTTATTACAAAATCAAGAATTTTATTTCATCATGCTCCTATCGGCCGTCAATATGTAGATATTGATGGATTATCAAAACGAGTAGCCATGCTGAAAGTGTACGCTGGCATGGAGGCTGATTTACTTGATGTAGTATTAGCATGTAAATATGATGGCGTTGTATTAGAAGGCCTTGGACAAGGCAACGTCCCTCCATCAGTAGTGAAAGGTATTGAAAGTCTTATAGAGCGCGGTATTCCAGTTATACTCGTATCCCGCTGTTTTAATGGTATCGCAGAAGGTGTCTACGGCTATGATGGTGGTGGCAAAATGCTCGAAGATCTAGGAGCTATATTTGCAACCGGCATTAATGGTCAAAAGGCTCGATTAAAATTATTAATTGGGCTCAATAAAGTTGGAGCGCCTATTGATTTAAAAGAATTTTTCATGTAAGGCTAATGTATTCGATATTCACGTTGGCTTATGCATCTATAATTTGCTTATCATAACCTAAAATATTATGTAACCGATCGATTGCTATAAAAATCCGGCTGAATAACAGACAGCTGTACGATTTTTCTTCGACGTAAGTATTGGCTATCCGCATGAACATAAAAACCATTTAAATTTAAATCTCTCTGCAGATTTGCTAAATCCTTAGGAAGCTGTAAAGTGATGAGCATAGTTGAAACGTGATAGTGCATGAATGATAGCTGCTGCAATGTTATCAATTATGCCTCGGCATAATTGCGTCCGGAATCGACTTTGTGCTTAGGCCTGCAGATGCTTTTTGTGCGAAAGCGCAGTGCTAACGTAGCGTCAGCAACACGAGGGCCGACACGATGTCGGTCATTGCGGTAATGCCACAGGACGTGGCGTTTTTACCGATGCAGGTCAGTTAGCCGTTATCGCATGGATGCGATAACGGCTAACATCCCCTAAGAATTCATTTCAGATTCCGTGACATCCGCCGGAAGCTTTAACTGTCCATATCTTTTTGGAAAAGCTTGTAATGCTGCAACAAAAAGCACCTTTTCCAATCACACTACCTGCATTTCTAGCCCCTAGGTTTTTACTTCTTTCTTCCTGTAAATTAACACCATATACTTTTCCAACAAAACAGGCCCTCATAAAGTTCCCTACAAAATAACTTATCAACCAATATAATTCAATCATTCCTTCACACCTTTTTTATCAACTTCGATTTGATTAGAGAAATTACTTATCATCATCATAACGTGGGGTTGATTTCCGTTTCTGGTGGGCCTTTCATAGGGAGCGTTGGATGACCACCTCTCTCTATATCCGTCACTTCGGCTCTTCTTTCCGAAAAAAAGCTGTATAAGCAGCTTACTTGCCTATACAGCTCCTATTGCTATTTTTCTTTTTCTACAATTGTCTTCGCAATACAATCGCCATGGAAACGACCATTTTCAATAAAAATTTCATTGGCATTATTTCCAGCTGCAATAACTCCTGCAATGAATAATCCTTCTACATTTGTTTCCATAGTTTCCGGATTAAAGAACGGACGACCCGTTTCATCATCAATAGAGACACCCATTGCTCGAATAAATGAATGATCAGGATGATAGCCTGTCATCGCAAAAACAAAATCATTTTTTATAGTTTTCTTGCTGCCATCAATTTCTACTACGACCTCCTGCTCACGGATTTCCAGTATATTTGTATTGAAATGCATTTGGACTTCATCATTTCGTACTAGTCCTTCAAATTCTGGTAAAACCCATGGCTTGATGCTAGGTGAATACTCACTACCACGATAGACAACAGTAACGCGAGCTCCTGCCTTATTCAACTCAAGCGCTGCATCTACTGCCGAATTTTTCCCGCCTATTACAAGAACATCAGTATCAAAAAATTCATGTCCCTCTTTAAAGTAATGGTAGACTTTCGGTAATTTCTCACCTGGAATGTTTAAATAATTTGGATGGTCATAGTAGCCTGTTGCAATCACCACATAAGCTGTTGTATAAACTTCTTTATCTGTCGTTACTGTAAACATCTCTCCATTTTTCACAACGCTATCTACTTTCTCGAAGCGATTTATTTGGATATCCTTCAAACGCACAACTTCTCGATAATAAACAAGTGCTTGGTTTCGCTTTGGTTTACGGCCTTCAATAATAAAAGGGACATCGCCGATAGCTAGTCGTTCACTCGTACTAAAAAAAGTTTGATGTGTAGGGTAATTATAAATCGCATTTACGATATTTCCTTTTTCAATGACAATTGGCTTTAAACCAATATTTTGCAAGGCTATTGCTGCTGCTAAACCACATGGGCCTCCTCCAACAATAATTGCATCTACTTGCTGCATTTCTTGACACTCCTATCAACTTTGTATTAGCAATATACTAATACTTTACTTTTAACTTCTTTCAGCAAATATCTTTTGTAGCGAAAGCGAAGCGACAGCAACACATGACTCAGTGACCAACTTCATGTTGTTGCTGTCGCTTCGCTAGCACTGCGCTTTCGCACAGAAAACATTTGTTGGCCTAAAGCCTCCGGCGGATGTCACGGAAATCGGAAAGGAGTTCTGAGGGGATGTTAGCCTAAAACCATCGCATCCATGCGATAACGGCTAACTGACCTGCATCGATAAAAACGCCACGTCCTGTGGCATTACCGAAATGACCGACATCGTGTCGGCCCTCGTGTTGCTGACGCTACGTTAGCACTGCGCTTTCGCACAAAAAACATCTGCAGTCCTATGCACAAAGCCGATTCCGGACGCAATTATGCCGAGGCATAATTGATTAATCGGGCTTTTACCGAATAAATCCTTATCGCTTCCATTATACGCCTTCTAACGACTTTTGGTTGTTTATTTATCCGAAACTTCAATGTCAATAATATGACACTGCGGTCTCGCACCAAGTCGGAAAGGTAATAATGTAGTACCGTAGCCGTTGCTTACTAACGTCATCACACCTTCACGCTCTCGATATGAGCCTTTAGGATGCACCCCATATGGGCCAAGTCTAATTTGACCACCGTGTAAATGCCCGCCCATCATTAAATCTGCTTTAAATTTTGCACGGACTTCTGCAAAAACACCAGGGTTATGTGCGATGAAAACAACTAAGTCTTTCTCTTCAACCTTTGCAAATGCTTCATCAAACCTACTTTTCATTATAGACGTGTCTTCAATTGCATTAAGCCAAAAGCGGTTTTTTTTAGGGAGTAATACAGCATCATTGGCAATAATCTGAACACCATGGTCCTGTAAAATACTTCGAAATTGCTCTTCGCCTACTTCTCTGTCATTATTACCCCATATAAAATAAGTTGGTCCTAAAGGCGTTAATAAATTTAGGTTGTCATGAATACGTTGAATAGGTGTACGTCCATCTGCAAAATCTCCACCAATAATAACAGCATCAAATGGACCATCTAACTGCTCAATCATCTGTCGGTTAATTTTGCGTAAATGGGTATCCGAGATAAAAAATAATCGGATCTTTTCCTGTTCACCCTTTAATTGCAATTGATGATGTAAAACATTATTTTCATGTGCAACCTTCAACATATAAAGTCCGAACGCGATGACTACTAAAACAAATAGTCCAAAATAAATCATTCTTCCACTTCTCCCTACGAAAACAAAAAGACGATTCATTTAAAATAAAGAATCGCCTTTTCACTAAATAAGACGTACGCCTTAACCATATTTGGTGTTAACGTTTGTCCATTATTTTATACTCGAAAAACATCATTGCCAAAGAATGACATCTGTTTTCTTATGGTAACTTAATCACTTGCCCAACTGATATATTATTAGAAGACATACCGTTGGCTGCACGGATTTTCGCTAGTGTTGCTTCACTGCCATCACCGTAGTGATTCAATGCAATACGATATAGGTTTTCATTTGTTTTTACAGTATGTGTACTTGCTTTTGCAGATTGTTTTGCTTCTTCTGCTTTTCGTGCTTCCTCAGCCTTACGTGCTTGTTCAGCTTTTCTATCCGCTTCGGCTTGTGCTCTTCTAGCTTCATCGGCTTTTCTAGCTTCCTCTGCATTCTTAGCTACTTCGGCTTTTCTAGCTTCTTCTGCATTCTTGGCTGCTTCGGCTTTTTTCGCTTCCTCTGCTGCCTTCTGTTCTGCTGCTAATTTTTCAGTGTCTTTCTTAGACGTTCCCTTTTCTTTGTCTGCTTTATCGCCATCTTTGTTTTTGTCAGTTAACACAGGTACAGTTTTATTCCCCGAATTGTCAATTTCTACAATTTCCTCTGAAGAATTTTTTTCAGCCTCTTCAATCGTTGATCCAGGTTCATAGAATTTTAAGAAATAGACTAATATTGATAATGGAATTAAGATAAAAATCACAAAAAGAATCGTCATTAATGGCGTTTTTCGTTTTGTATTTTTTGGCTTTTTATTATTACTTCCATTTTTATTCATTCTTGCAACTCTAGATAAAGCTTCCTGTTCTTTTTGTTCTTCTTCAAAAGATTGACGATGTTCTTCGATTTTATCGCGATAATCTTCTTTACTCATTCGTCTTTCCTCCAACCTCACTACGCTTTCTATCATTCTATTATGACGAATTTTGCGAAAAAAGTAAATGACCGTAAATTATAGTCTAAAAAGGGTCTATCACCATAGCTTGGGGTCGATCCGTTCCGACTGGACACTTTCCGGAGGACATCCGCTGAGCCACTTCTCTCGCAAGACTTGCCCTGTGTCACATCTGTGGCGCTTATCCAAGCGGCCGCCCAGTAGAAACAAAGATCAACTTATATGCATACGTTTAACAAATATCATCCACAACTTTTGGTGATAAGCCTCTATAAACCAATTAAAAGTTGTTTTAACCGACTTTTCCATGGAATCATTTCTATTTTCTTCTCTTCCGTCAAGCGTACCTTATTGATTTCATCATAATGGATTCCACAATTTTCACAACAGTTTTCCGGTTTTTTCAGCAATTTTTGCCCAAAATACCCGACTAACTTAGTGCGTATACAGTCTTTTGTCTGAGTCATTTTATGCATTTTATCGATAGCATGATATTTTTCTAGTGCCAAATGATTTAAACGCACTTTCACTTGTTCCATCGTTTCTTGTTGCAGCCAGAAATCAAGCACACGAAAAGCGGTCTCACTTAGTTCTCCATTTTTCAACATTTGAGAAGGGTGTACTTGTTGATTTAGCAGTTCCTGATAACGATCAACATGACCAGCTGTTGGCAAATCGCCTGTTACAACAAATTTCGCAAGTTCCTCGTCGCCATCACTATATAGTAATATAGCGAGCGCTGGTTGACCATCACGCCCTGCACGGCCAATTTCCTGCATGTAATTTTCTACATTAGCAGGCATCGTTTCATGGATGACCTGACGAATATCAGACTTATTGATACCCATTCCAAAAGCATTCGTAGCCACAATCCAGTCGAGCTCTCCGTCAATAAACTGTTGCTGAATAAACTGACGGTCCTCAGCAATATATCCTGCATGATACGCTGCCGCTCTTATACCTGCCTGTATAAGCGCCGCACTATATTGTTCAGCACGCTTCCGCGAGGACATATATAATATACCCGGTCCTGCAGTCTCTTTAACATGCTGCATAATCCAATGTGCTTTATCTGCCCTATCCTCAAATACAACACGCCCAAGATGAATATTAGGCCGATCCACATTGTACAAAAACTCAAATGGCGTATCCAGCGACAATGTATCTCGTATATCATTGACTACTTTATTCGTCGCAGTCGCTGATAAAGCTAAAACAGGTGGCCGATTCACTTGTGAAAACCATTGTCCAATTCGTAAATAATCTGGTCTAAAATCAAAGCCCCACTGTGAAATACAGTGTGCCTCATCCACTACGATAAGACCTAGCTGCATTTGTGAAAGCTTATCTTGAACCTGTTGCTGTAAAAGCATCTCTGGCGAAGTAAAGATAAAACGAAACTGCTCTAAGAAAAGTAACGCATATCGTTTTTCACTTACGGTTAAAAATGAATTTAAGGCAACTACCCTCTTTTCACCAAAGCGTTTTAGCTCCTCTACTTGATCCTGCATGAGAGAAAGCAAAGGAGAAACAATTAAAACCGGCTTCTGCAAAATATATCCTGGCAACTGGTAACAAAGTGATTTCCCCATTCCTGTTGGTAATAAAGCAATTACATCTTTTTTTTCTAAAATTGCTTCTATGACCTCTTTTTGGCCTGGACGAAATGTTGTATAGCCAAAATACTTTGCTAACGTTTGTTCAAGTTCCATTTATACTTCTCCTTTCGCAAGGACAAGCCTTAACTGAAAATAACTCATACCTTCAACTACTTCATGCAATGTTTTTAATTTTTTAGTTTGATAATGTTTCGATGCCTGCCAAACTTTTTCCGCTTCTTCATAAGAGACGAAAGGACCAATCGAAAAGTTCGGTTCATTCATAGCTAATTCTACCAAATGATCCTCAATTGTACTTTGTTTTAATTTCCTTATTCGCACAATCTGTTCAATTGAATAGCCCTGCTCATATAAATGTGCTGTTTGCTGTGCTGAATCAGTTAATAATGCTTTTACTCTTAATCCCTCAGTTATTTTACCGAGCAAGGGACAATCATTTGTCTGATGAACTTCATTTAATAACGTATGTAGCAATTCTATAAACGCTAGTTGACAATCTAAAACTGTTTCCTGTCGTTGACTAGCAAGCTGCTGCCACGTCCACCCTGGTAATCTATGACCACTTAACCGATAGAGAACGAGTTGCTTATTAGCATCTAACAAGGGTAACACAGACAGTACCTGTTCACATTCCTGTAATAATTGTTGCTGTAAATGTCCATCTTGATAGTGATGCTCGACTAAAAAAGTTCGCACCCAGGATTGAATATTCGTATCCCTACTAATAGGAGAAAACGAACGAACCCCAGCACTTTGATAAGATAAACTTTGTACAATTAACGAGAACCTTGCAAAAAATATATGCTCATTTCCCCTATAGTGCCATCCGTCAAATAAAAAGTCAGGCGTCTGCTCCGCTCGCTGTAAACCTAGCTTTTTCATGGAATAGTGACCAGATTCTTGTATTGTTAACCAACTATACTGCAAAAATAATGATACAGCTTCATCAAATGTCTTCCGAGGTAACTTAGGTAATAACCCAAAATAATTATGTAACTTAAATAGGCCAATGTCTTGAATAGTCTGACCTGAGCGCTTTCCTCTTAATACATGATAAGCAGCAGAAATAGTTCGTTCGTTATTTAGTTTTTGAAAGATTTGCAATAAAATTTGATGAAACATAGACGCAAATTCCTCCAATTTAATAGTATTTATGTTGAAATGTAAGATAAACATCTTTAAAATGAGTATGAAGCTTTGATAGGAACATGTAAAAGGAGAGAAAAAAAATGGCTAAATACACAATTGTTGATAAAGATACATGTATCGCTTGTGGCGCTTGCGGAGCCGCAGCACCAGATATTTATGATTATGATGATGAAGGTATCGCCTTCGTTATTTTAGATGATAACATGGGAACAACTGAAGTTCCAGAAGATCTACTAGAAGACATGCAAGATGCTTTCGAAGGCTGCCCAACTGACTCAATCAAAGTAGCAGATGAGACTTTCGATGGCGACTCATTAAAATTCGAATAGTTTTAATTGTATCTTTAAAGGCACCCTTAACTGGGTGCCTTTATTTTTATCTCCTCATGTATTAGTTGATTGGAGCGGAGAATGGGCGACTCCTTTGGGATCAGCAATCGAGGATCGAAGGCGAAAATCATCATATCCTGTGATAACGCCTTCGCGGCCAACATCGACGCTGCCGCCATATTGCCACTACACTTTCTCGCAAAAAAACATCTGTTGGCGTGAGACCCTGTAGCATAGCGAAGCGTCAGCAAACGTTTTATCTGTGCGAAAGCAAAGCGTCAGCAACAACAATTGTTTTCTGTAGCGAAAGCAAAGCGGCAGCTACAAAGCGCCCAGTCGGAACGGAAATCAACCACACGTTTTGTTTGGTGATAATCCATAATTTAGTTAATAGATTCGTATAGATTCTTGCTTATACCAGATTAATCAATTAAATAATCTTGCAGCAAAAATGTAAATAACCCCCTTCAGGTTCATCTCTAACATAGTAGAGATGAATTTTTTTGTACTTTTCAACGTAAAGTTGGTCACTCTTTTCATCTTATTATTGCAACCATTTTTTATGTATGATAAGATTTTAGTAGTTGGTACTAATAACAGATATTATTTCATAAACATAAAGGGGTTCTTATTAGATGATGGATAATTTATTACAATTAAAAGATAAGAATATTGTCGTAATGGGCGTGGCAAACGATCGAAGTATTGCTTGGGGTATCGCAAAACGTTTATTTGATGTAGGCGCAAATGTTATTTTCACATACCGTCAAGAACGTTCATTAAAAAAATTACAAATGCAATTAGAGAAAATCGGACAATCTGATTCACTGATCGTACAATGTGATGTTAACAGCGACGAGGGCACAAAAGCCGCTTTCGAAGAAATCGGTACAAAAGTAGGCGTAATCCACGGGATTGTCCACTCAGTAGCGTTTGCTAATGCAGAAGATTTACACAATCGTTTCTTAAATACAACTCGTGATGGCTATGCATTTGCGCAAGACACTAGCGCCTATTCTCTTATTTCAGCAGCAAAGGCCGCACATCCTTATATGACTGAAGGTGGTTCTATCGTAACAATGAGTTACTTAGGAGCAGAGCGTGTCCTTGATGGTTACAATGTTATGGGTGTAGCAAAAGCTGCATTAGAGGCATCTATGCGCTATCTTGCTGCAGATATTGGTAAAGATAATATTCGCGTTAATGCAATCTCAGCTGGAGCGATTCGCACACTTGCTGCAAAAGGGGTTCCTTCTTTCAATACAATTTTACACAAAGTCGAAGAAACAGCTCCTTTAAAACGTAATGTTCAACAAGATGAAGTAGCAGATATGACAATCGTGATGCTTTCTCACTTATCTCGCGGTGTAACAGGCGAAACGATTTACATTGACGCAGGCTACAATATTATGGGTTAAATACAAAAAAAGCATGGAAGATCAAAATTGATCTCTCATGCTTTTTTGTTTCGGATTTATAAATCTGTTATTTTATTACCTTTGGAGCTGGGTAATCAAAGCCCTTTGTATCTACTTCGACCTTTTTCATTTGTTGGTCTTTGATTGGTTTTTCACCTTCTCGTTCAACAGCAGCGATAGCATCTACTGTTTCCATCCCCTCGATTACTTTCCCAAAAGCAGCATATTGGCCATCTAGTTGCGAAGTATCCTTTACCATAATGAAAAATTGAGATCCCGCAGAATTCGGATCATTTGAACGAGCCATTGAAATAACACCGCGTTCATGCTTTAAATCATTTTTAAAATCATTTGATGTAAACTCACCTTCTATCGAATAATCCGGTCCTCCTGTACCATTACCTGAAGGATCTCCACCTTGAATCATAAAATCAGGGACAACTCGATGGAAAATAAGACCATCATAAAAGCCTTTTTTAGCTAAGGAAATAAAATTTGCTACCGTATTCGGCGCTGTAGAAGGCTCTAATTCGATGACGATTTTTTCATCATTGTCCATCGTAATCGTCACAATTGGATTTTCCTTCACCTTTGATGAATAATCTACATTGTCTTCCGATTTTTCTTTAGTGGCTCCACAACCTGTCAAAACTAAAACTACCGCCAGCAAAGCAAAGACAAAAGAAAATCCTTTATTACGTGCAAACATATCTTTCAACTCCTCTTTATATCCAGTCTACTCATTATACTATCAGATAGTTTACGACAAATCATTTTTTATGAAGATCATGCAAATGAAGGAAATAAGCTCAATAACCCTCCACAAATAAATAAGGTTCCTAGCGCCCTGCTACAATGCGTTGTTTAGTAATGATCCCCTTTAATAAAAATGAAAGTAAGCATGCAATGACTAAAAATACCGCAATCATACTAATAACGCCTCCCCAGCCGAAGTACATCCAAAACACACCCCCTACCGTTCCTCCAACACTTGAACCGAAATAATAGAAAAATAAATAGAGAGAAGAAGCTTGTGCTTTATCATGAGTGGCTCGTTTACTTACCCAGCCACTAGCAATCGAATGTGCTGCAAAGAAGCCAAATGTAAAGATTGTAATCCCTAAAATTTTTAAACTAAGTAGCCCATTTGATGTTAAAATCGCCCCTGTAAACATGATCGCAATAGACAATAACAGCATCTTTTGACGGCCATATCGATCAGCTAGACTACCGAACCAAGCAGAGCTAAAAGTACCTACTAAGTAAATAACAAAAATCCAACCAACTATTGTGGCACTTAAATTATAAGGGGGCGCCATCAATTTAAATCCAATGTAGTTATAAAGAGTCACAAAGCTCCCCATTAATACAAAGCCAATACCAAAAAGACAAAGCATGGATGGGTCCTTTACATGTTGTAAAAGAGATGTCGCCAATGATTTTATCTGTAATGGTCGAGCTGTAAAATGCTTGGAGTTAGGAAGCATCCAGATAAATAACACACTAATCATTAGACTGATAACACCTAGTACAATCATCCCCACTTGCCAATTGTAAAGATCCGTTAATGTCCCTATAATAACTCGACCACTAAGCCCACCTACCGAATTACCACTTATGTATAAGCCCATTGCTATACCTAAACTAGATGGATCCACTTCCTCCCCTAAATAAGCCATCGCAATTGCTGGCAACCCTGCAAAAACAACACCCTGTATAACACGTAACACTAATAACGTTTCAAAATTTGGAGAAAAAGCAAGGGCAAGCGTAATTATAGATGCCGCAAAAATAGAAACCGTCATCAAGGACTTCCTGCCCCATGCCTCTGATAATGAGCCAACAATAATCATACTGATGGATAACGCAAAGGTTGTCACAGAAAGTGTTAAACTCGCAATAGCTGGTGATACATGAAACTCCTTCGCAAATGTTGGCAATAATGGCTGTGTCACATATAAGTTGGCAAAGGTAATAAAGCCCGCTAAAAATAAAGCCCAGTTTGCTTTATGAAACGCCTTTGTCCCTTTTTGAATGTAATCCATTTCTCTCTCTCCTTAACGTACTTCCAATGCTACTATTATTCTAATACAATAATCTTCAAAACTCACGATTATTTGTCATAAAATAGACAAAATCATCTCTTGTATGCACGATTTCATTTGACACTCCATCCATGACTATAGTCACATTTTCTACATATAAATTTAGTTTTTATCTATTTTGAGTTGGCAAATATTGTGTTACAGTGAAAGTAATCATCTAGCAATCATTGGTAATTAGGCTCCGATGACTAAACTATTTTCGTTGCACAGATTTGGAGGAATTTTCATGAAGATTATTGAAGCTTTAGCCCTTTCAGTACCCTATATCCACCTTGCATTAAAGGAAGAAGCAATCGTGGCTGTCGTTGAGAAGGAAAGTGAAACAGTTGTAAAATACTTAGCTGGCAAACGTGTAGATTCAGGCTATCTAGATGGTCAAAAGGTAAATGCTAATGACCAAAATGTTTTCATTGCCTTTAGTGGAAAAAATGCTGATGTCGTTATACCAGAGGACGTATACGGAGTTGCCATCAATGCGTTTTCTTTTCCAATCCGTGAAAATGGGAAAGTTGTAGGAGCTCTAGCGTTTGGACTGCCAATCGACAATGAACTTAAACTCGAGGATTATATGGGAACAATGGATAGCATCGTTAACAGCCTACAGGACAAAGTACATACGATCGCCTCACATTCAGAGGAATTGGCAGCAACAAGTGAGGAAATTAACAAACAAGCACAGCACGCCCTTGAAGATTCAGAGAAAACAAATGAAGTTACAGATTTAATAAAAAGCATTTCTCGCCAAACCAATTTACTCGGCTTAAATGCCTCTATTGAGGCGGCTCGTGCTGGTCAGCATGGCGCTGGCTTTAACATCGTAGCGCAGGAAGTTAGAAAGCTATCTTCCGAAACATCAAGCGCGACTGAAAACATTGAAGCATCCCTAAGAAATATAAATAGAAACCTTGATAACCTAAAGCAAAATATGGGGCAAATCAATGACGCTACAAACGAACAGGCTCAACTCGTTCAAGATTTCAGTGAAATTATCGAGGAGTTAACAGTTCTTAGTCGTGAAATGAAGGGCTTTATGCATGATGCTTTAAAATAATGAAGGGGGGAATAACATTGCAAATTATTATTAATCCAGAATTATCTTTACGTACTATCGAATTAGAAGATGCTAATGCTGTTTTTGCCTTAACAGATGCATCACGAGCATATTTACGTGAATGGTTGCCGTGGTTAGATTACACGAAAGAAATAGCCGATACAACAGCATATATAGAGGGCTGCATAAAAGGACATGAAGCTAAAAGTAGCCTCTCTCTTGTTATCATTTTTCGAAATGAAATTGTTGGCGTCGCTGGCTTCAACACGATAAATCATAGCAATAAAATCGCTGCTATTGGCTATTGGCTCAGTGAAGGAGCTCAAGGGCATGGTATTATGTCGCAAACCGTACTGGCATTATTACAATATGCTTTTGAGGATATACAGCTCAATAAGGTCGAAATCCGTGCTGCTGTGGGCAACAAAAAAAGCCGTGCCATCCCTGAGCGCCTAGGCTTTACAAAAGAGGGAACGATTCGAGCGGCAGAATGGCTTTATGATCATTATGTCGACCATGTTGCTTACGGTATGCTCGCTAGTGAATGGAAACAAATGAAAGAAAAATAAAAGCTTCTCAAAAATAGCCGCCCGATATTACAAATATCAGGCGGCTAAAATTTTATTTTTGTTCAACTGTTTCTTTAACTTCTTCTTGCATTTCATGATCTGTAGTTTGCGCTTGCTTTCCTAAGCCTACTGCTATTTGCTCTAATTCAGGACGTAATGTATGCTTCCCTGCGTAGCTTTCAATTAGTTCTTTAACGTCAATCCCTGAAGTTTCCTTCAACGATTCCTGTAATGTTGACATTAAATTAGTTGCGTAGGCAGTTACTTTATTGGCACCGCCGCTTCCTTCCCCACCGCCAGTATCAACAACAGTAATCTTATCAATATTGCCAAGCGGACTCGCAAGCTCTTTCGCATATTCTGGCATCATACGTACAATCATATCAAGAACAGCTGCTTGACCATAGTATTCGAAGGCTTCCGCAATTTTACGTTTTGCCTCGGCTTCTGCTAGACCGCGAAGACGAATAATATCCGCATCTGTTTCCCCTTTTGCACGCTCAGCATCCGCCTTTGCAAGACCATCCAAACGAATTTTCTCTGCTTCGGCTTGTGCTAATGATTCAATACGGTATTTCTCCGCATCTGCCTGTGCTAGTTCACGCATTTTAGCCGCAACTGCATTTTGTTCGACAGCGTAACGATCAGCGTCAGCCTTTTTCTTAACTTCTGAATCATATTGCTTCTCACGACGTAAAATCTCTTTTTCCTCTAATTCAATTTGCTTTTGACGTTCAATAATGCGAATTTGCATTTCTTGTTCTGTTACTTCCTGTTTTGCACGAGCCGTTTCAAGTTCATATGCTTGGTCAGCACGTGCTTTAGCGATATCTTGCTCACGACGGAATTCTGCTACCTTTAATTGATTTTCTTTTTCCGCTTCTGCAATTTCAGTCGCACGTTCAAGCTCTGCCTTTTGTGCTTCTTTCGATGCTTCAGCACGCTTAATACGTGTTTCCTTTTCTGCATCTGCAGTTGCAATATCCGCATCACGTTTAACCTGTGCAATACGTGGCTTACCAAGCGAGTCTAAGTAGCCATTTTTATCGCGAACATCTTTAATCGTAAACGAAACGATCGTCAGACCCATTTTCGCCAAATCCTGAGACGCAACACGCTGTACTTCCTGAGAGAATTTATCACGGTTTTTATATATTTCCTCAACCGTCATTGAACCTAAGATTGAACGTAAATGGCCTTCTAACACTTCACGTGCCTCATTTTCACGCTCATCCTTTTGCTTCCCTAAAAATTGTTCTGCTGCCGTAGCAATTTCAGAAATAGAACCACCAATTTTAATGATTGCTGTTCCATCTGCCATAACCGGTACGCCTTGTTCCGTATACACTTCAGGTGTAGTCACATCAAGTTTACTAGATAATAGGCTTAATGGCCGTGCTTGCTGGAAAATCGGGAATACAAATGTACCGCCACCACGAATAATTTTTATACGATTTCCTGACTCATCTTTATGTACATTTTTTGAGCCAAGATAGCTACCTGTCACAATCAGTGCTTCATCAGGACCCGCTGTACGATACTTTGTCACATAAAGCGCAACTAATGCGATTAAAACAAAGGCTACAATCCCTAATACAATTAAAATCTCCATTGACATATAAATATCGCTCCTTTATAAAAATTTCTTATCATAAGATCTCACAAAAAGTGTTCCTTCCTTTACTTCTACAACAAGTACTGTCGTATCGTAATCGATAGCCTCATTGTCAAAACCTGTTGCTCGCTTCGAAATCATACCGCTAGTCGTTTCAATAACTACTTCTCCAAAACCGTCTGTCGGGATTGGGACAATGACCTTTCCTAACTGGCCACCAAGCGATTCTTCCGTATAAGCTAAAGAAACATCGGCCGATCGTAGCGGAACAAGAACGAATAAATAAAATAGTGCACTTAAAATAGCTCCGATGATACAAGCAGCAACAATGTTCCAAACGCTAGGGAAGAAGGCTAATTTTTCTAAAATAAACCCTGTTGCTGACATCAACGTAATGAAAGATAGAATGACACTCGGATTAAAAATCGGTAGCCCCTCTCCAATGCCCTCGACAGCATCACCAAAAAACATAATTAAAAGAGTTGCAAGACCCCCGAAAATTAATACCACTAAAAAGATCTGCTCGAGTGAATAGCCAAATAGCGTCAAGTTGTTCACCCCTTTTCATTGTATTACCTACTATACGGATGCAACTTACAAAAGGTTTCGTAATTTTTTATATTTTCTTAATTTTGAATGATAGGTTGCGAAATATGTTCTTTACAAAATAAAAAGCATGTCCCTGATTAGCTTTATTTAGAAGCTCCAATCGGCTGACATACTTTTCTTATATTCTAGTACATTAATGTGGTTAAAGAACCCTTCGAAGAATGCTCGGCAACTCATATGACCAACCTTTCGACACAGAAATATTTGGTTTAGGTAAAACACACAAGCAACATAAATCTATTTGCATATAGTGTCAATATATGATAGAAAGGGTGTGTATCGTGAAAAACGAACATAAAAATAATAAAACGTTCAGGTTCAAGTTTAGATCAAACCCAAGTTGTCGTTGTCATTGTTGTGGTTTTTGTTGCCCTTGTCGTTGTAAGCCACCATTTATACCTGAGCCACCACCAACTCCACCTTGTCATTTTTTAGTGTATGTTACAGACGCTGGTCAGTTAGCTACTCCTGATAAAAGGGTATCAGTAATTGATACGGCGACAAATACGATAGTCGCTGACATTCCAGTAGGAACGGCTCCACTAGAAGTAGCGATTACACCAGATGGAGCATTTGGTTATGTTCCAGCTCTCTTCTCTGATAATGTAACGGTTTTTAATACTGCAACAAACGCTGTAGTCACTACCATTCCAGTAGGATTTCAACCTCTTGGTGTAGCGGTTTCACCAGATGGAACACTTGTTTATGTATCAAATCATGGAGCTGGAGCTAACTCTGTATCTGTCATTAGCACAGCTACAAATACCGTAATTGCCACTATTCCAGTAGGGCTCCAACCTCAGGGCATAGCTTTTACTCCGGATAGTGCGTTTGCTTACGTTGCGAACGAAAACTCAAATTCAATATCAGTTATAAATACAGCAACAAATTCCACGGTTGGTCCTCCAATCCCTGTGGGAACTCGCCCAAGATCAATCGTTTTCACACCGAACGGACAATTTGCTTACGTTACAAATGAAAGTAGTAACAACGTATCTGTAATTGTAGCATCTACAAATACGGTATTTACTACAATCCCTGTGGGAACAGGACCTGTTGGAACAGCCATTACACCTGATGGAACATTTGTTTACATTGTAAATAAAGGTAATAATACTGTATCTGTCATAAGTACAGTAACAAATATTGTGGTTGATATAATTCCAGTAGGGTTATCTCCTGACCAAGTAACTATCTTGCCGGATGGTACACTTGCTTATGTCACAAATCAACTTGACAATACTGTCTCTGTCATAGACATTGAAACAAATACAGTAATCGATACAATTCCAGGGTTTAATGGTCCAACTGGCATAGACACAGGGACAATCTGCCTAGTTTCGGAGCTCTAGAGTTAAATCAAATATACCTCGGCATAATTGCATCCGGAATCGACTTTAACTTCTTTCAGCGGGTGTTTAAACACCCGCTGAAAAGTAACTTAAATCCACATTCATCTCACCACTTATAGAGGCGGTAGACTTCTTTACCTGGAGCTTCACTATCGGCACAAAAGACATTTGTAGTTGACGCTACCAAAGACATTTGCTGAAAGAAGTTAAAACAAGCATCCCTAGTTCATCTGCTTAAAAGCAGACATACTTTCTATTGCCATTTGCGCAATTGAAGTATGTCTTTTTGATATTGTTATGTGTTTCACCTATCGATTATCAGTCCCTTGCTGTTCACTACCTTCTAAATATATAGGTATTTCTTCTGAGTCAATCTGACATATTTGACCTCGCTATGGAAAGTGGGGCTAGCTCATAGCTACCCCCACTCAAAACAAATTATATAGACATTCACAATGCCTTTAAGATTCTAATACATTTAAAATAGCATCGAGATCATTGACAGCAATATCTAGGCGTTCCTTTGCATCGATATTTTGCTGTTTTAATTGATTAAACTCTAGCAAATTTTTCTCATGCTTTAATTTGATAGAAGACAAGCGTTCAATTCGTGATTCTACCTTTTCTATAGCTTGCTCACAAACTGTTGTCCATAGCTTTTCTGATTGCTGCATTTCAGTCGTTGATGGGTTGTGTTGACGCATAATTCGTGCATATACAGCTTCAATTTGTTCTATTAATTCTGAATAAAAATGTCGCTCAACACGAGTTGTTTGGAATGTTGGATGCTCTACCTCTTTTGCATATGGGGTAATTTGACGTAGTAGCTTCCCAGCATTTTCTCCAAAACCATGTGATAAATTTAGTACATTCATTAACTGTAAAAGTAGACGAATTTCTTCTAGATTAATAAGCTGTGAATCGATGCTTTCCTTTAACTTTAAGGATTCTATATAGCGTCGATCAAAGTGTTCAATTTCACCGTTGCGTTGCTCTACTAAATGATCACTTGCATTGTCTTTTAAGCTTTTAATATAGCGAATTGCGTGGCTTTTTAGCTCTTCCATCGACAGCAAGTTGTCATTATCTTGTTGTGGCTTTCCTCGTTGAACATACGCAAATGCATCCATTTTTTTGGGCCATTGTGCTGCTGAGGTTTCTTCTGAGACATTATAGCGTATATAAATTCCGTGCATTCCATATCCTCCAAGTCCATTAAACAAGTATCTCTAAAGACAATAAATCGAATACGCTATTTTTTCAAGTAAAAAACTTTTAAAGATTAAAAATCCTTCTTTTGAACAATTATCAGAAAATTCCGAGTAGTCGTTACTGTTCAGGATTGCAATATTTATTAAACGGGCGATTTTACCACTTTATCTTTTACAAGCTGTTCTCACGTGGTTTGAAACATATTCTACGACTAAAATAAGCACAATTGTCTCCCCCTAAAAGGGGCTCTCGCCTTGCACGACTAATAGACATTCCTAATTGATCTCCCAAATTAGAACCTAGCATTTTTATTTTTCATCCTAATTAAGCATCTTGTCGTATTTGATGAATGCTTTTTCCTTCAGTAAAGGCATGAATCGATTTTAATTTACCTATTGACTTGAAATTTGCCTTGTCATAGACCTTTGCAACCTGCTCATTGATTGGCAAGATCCAGAGATATTCTAACCCCTGTTTTACCGACTCTCGCTGAATGTGTTGCAGAATATATCCAATCAATCCTCGTCCTCGGTAACTTTCAACCGTCGCTACACTCTCAATTCTCCCTTGATTCCCTGAGATGAAAATATTGGCAGTACAGCATGCTTTGCCATCCACTCTTAATAAATAATACGTAAAATGCGGAGAATGATAGGTTTTCTCAAAAGCTTGTTTGATTAATGCAGGCTCCCCAAATGTAGAAATACTCATTTCAACGGCTAATGCTTCCTCCATATTGGCATCTGTTACACGTTCAATTTGTATGGCTGGATTATGAGATAATTGCGCGTATTCACCATTCCAACACTGTACATCATCTGTAAAACTTTCATATTGAAAGCCATGATGCTCCAATGCCTCTATACATGACTGATTTTCCTCCACGTTGTATAAATACAATCTAGGGATAAGAGATTTCGACTGATAGAAATTCTTGATTTCCTTTAAAAACATATCTGGTTCGGTTATCTTCTTCCAAATGTGTGCATGATTGGCGTCGTAATAGGTTGGCATTTCCTTATTATAAAATAATACTCCTTCCTTACATGTTTCTATCTCACTAAAACTTTTAATATAATCAATATCTAACTGCATGATATGTTCAATTTTATGCATGCTCTGTTCCTCCCTCAATCCATCTTTCATATAAACCCTCTAACTGCTGTTCAAGCTTTTGACGTTGCTCCTTAGCAAGTAGTGGCTCCTTTAATTTCATTTCAAGCTTTTCAATTTGTTCTTCAATGGATATCTCTTTTTTAGTCGCGTAGATCTTTTCAGGAGCTTCTTTTATAACTGGTTCATTTACTATTTCTAAGCGACGTTTCTGTCTTGCCCATTCATAATCCCCTTCAAACACTTGAATCGTTTCATGCTCAATCCATGCAACTTTCGTAAAAATCTTTTGTAGAAAGTAGCGGTCATGCGAAACACCAATAATAGTCCCTTCAAAGGATTCCAGTGTATCTTCCAATACCTCTCTTGCTTCAATATCTAAATGGTTAGTCGGCTCATCCAGTATCAATAAATTAATATCCTCATGCATTAACTGCGCTAGACGTAAGCGCATTTTTTCTCCGCCACTTAAATCCTTCACTTTTTTAAAGACGTCATAACCATAAAATAAAAACTGAGCAAGAATATGACGTGCTTCAGCCTCTGACACAGAGACGGTCTCACGGAAGGCATCTATTAAACGAATGGCAGGATTTTTATGCTCAAACTGTTGCGATAAGTAGCCAATTTTAACACTACTGCCGACATGGCAAACACCTTCATTTGGTTCTACTTCACCTAGCATCATTTTTAATAACGTTGATTTTCCACTGCCATTGTCACCCACAATCGCCAGTCGTTCTTCAAAGTAAACCGATAAATCACTTTCCTTAAATAATGGTTTTTCAAATGTATGGCTAATGCCCTTCATTTGTACAACCTCTTTACCACTACGCTCAGCCATTGTTAAAGCTAAATTCATTTTCTTTTTCGTTGTAGGCTTCTTCACACGCTCTATACGGGCTAGTGCTTTTTCCATACTTTTTGCGCGTCGATGCAGCCCTGCATTTGGCGGATTCGCTTCATTTGCCCATTGCTTTAAACGCTTTATTGTTTCCTGCATTTTTTTAATTTTCTTTTGCTGTTCTTCGTATTCAGCAAACTGCTGTTCAACCTTTGCTTCTTTTTGCGCTACAAATGCATCGTAATTACCGACATACGAAAATGCCTCTCCATCCTCAATCTCAATTATTTTGTGAGCCATCTGATTCATAAATTGACGATCATGTGATACTACAATAACAATTTCAACAAAGTTACGGACATAATTTTCTAGCCATTCAATTGCCTGCATATCTAAATGGTTAGTCGGTTCATCTAATAGCAAAATAGAAGGATTGCTTAACAAGATTTGCCCAAGCATCACCTTTGTTTTCTCCCCACCGCTTAAGCTACTAAAACGCTGCTCAAGTAATGGTGTAATACCTAGGCCATTTGCAATCATGGCTAATTGGGCATCCATCTCATAGCCACCCTGCAGCATAAACTGTTCCTGCACATGACCATATTGCTGGAGTACCTTATCTGTTACCGCTGACAGCATCTCTTGCTCCAGTTTTGTCATGTGTGCCTTCAATGCATATATTTCCGCAAATGCCTCCTCCAGTACTGCTCTTACTGAGTACGTAGGATAATGTGGAATTTGATGTAAATACCCAACTGTTGCTTCCTTGCTTTTTATGATTCGACCCTTATCCGGTGTATCCGAACCAGCTAGTAACTGTAATAAAGTCGTTTTTCCACAGCCATTCACGCCAACAATGGCAACATGCTCCGCAGTATTAACTTCTAATTGAAGTCCTTCAAATAAAACATTTCCACCAATAATTTTTTGTATTTGCTCAGCTTTAATTTGCATCGTTTTCTCCTCCAAAGAAACGTGCGAAAAACATTTTTAGACACAAAAAAGACTGCTCGATTAACAAGCAGTCTTTTCCTCATTAGTTTGTGAAAAAGAATGGTTAATTCGCTACGTTTGATATTTGATTTTGCTTAAAAATGGACAGACCTATCCCGTTGTTCGCAAAATCGAAAGTAATCACACGTGCAAAATACATAGCTGTATCCACTTTTACACATGTTTTCGTAGCGTTTTTATTCATTCCTTTTCACCTCCGTTCATAATAGTTAACTTTATAATACCATAATTCCGATAAATTGGAAAAGAAAAAATTTCAAAGTTTAAGATAATTGCGTTTTTTTTAAAGCAGATAAAGAATCATCATTTAATAAGGATGCTATTATTATCTTTTTTATAACAATGAAACCAAAAAAGATAGTAACTTTTTTATATAATAATAGATAAATGATATATAATGAAAAATACTTTGAATTAAATTATTAAAAGAAAGAGGTGTTTAGTTGATAATTTTTATCCTCTCAGGAGTACTGGCATCTTTTTTCATTGTACTAGGATGTATCAAACCGGTTAGAAAAAAGGGTTATTTAGTTCTCTTTATCGGTTTAGCAATTAATGCATTTATTGCTCCAATTTCATTAGTTTTTGGCATTATGGCAACAGATAACCCCAGTTCAGGATTACTTGATTTTATTCTAGGCTTTTTATTTATTCAATCCATTCCATTGCTAATACTTTTTATATGTATTGTAGTAACTTTTATAATGAAAGGTGTCAACCAAACTATTTATAAATGAGTTTGAAATAAAAGCGATTTTCACAGCGACAATGCAAGAATTAGTGAGTAGCGCAAGCACACGAAACTTATTACCAGTAAAAAATACAGATGCTATGCAAGGATAGTATTAATATAATTATAAGCATTGCCTTATGATAGTAACTTTTTTAACATAATAATAGATCAATGATATATAATGAAAAATACTTTGAATTATTAATTCAGATATACATATTTTAACGGCAAGAGGTGTTTAGATATATCAGAACTTTTCGTATTAGTATTGGCATTTTTAATTGTAGTAGTAATTATCATATCGGTTGGAAAGAAGAGTTTCTCATTTTTCTTCATCGGTATTGCTTTAGTAATTAATGTAGCTGTTGCTCCAATTTCATTCTTTATTGGCATCTTCACAACAGATGACCCCAGTAAAGGGTCCCTTGCTTTTATTCAAGGATTTTTAAATATTCAATCCATTCCATTAGTAATACTTTTTATAAGTGTTTTAGTAAGTTTTATAATAAAACGATGTGTAAAACAAAAAATTTCTAAATGAGTTTGGATGAATAGCGATTATTACAGCTAATATGCAAGAATTAGCGAGTAGCGCAAGCACAAAAACATAGTGCTAGTGAAACGCGGAAGCTATGCAGGATAGTATTCATGCTAGCTGATCAAACAATTTATTGGCACTCATTGATCAATCAACATAGCACGTGCTGGAGAGATGGTAAGGGCTTTGTGGCTCGAAAGATTGTTCATTAGGATAATATCTAATGGGCAATCTTTTTTATTCGTCATCCCATTTCTTTTAAGGACGAAGATCAACTTATATACATACAGTGTTTATATTTCATAAATTTTCCATACAATAAACTGGTGATATCCACCTGTACTCTACGTTTTCACTTTTTTCACAAACGTTTTCACAAACGGTACGAGGAAAACGGATACGACAAGCACTCGGAACAGCTGAAATGCGGTGACGATCGTGACATTTGCATGCACGGAAGCCGCGATAATCCCCATTTGATCAAGTCCGCCTGGTACAATACTTAAAAAGCCTGTTCGAAAATCTAGGCTGTAAAAGCTCTTCATAACAAATGTTAAACCATAAGCTGCACCAATAAAGATACCTGCCGATACAAATGCGTAAAACACATGCTTCTTCGATAAATGTAAATCCTCTTTTTTCAATAAAAGCCCGATGTAAATGCCAAGCATCAGCTGTGCAATATGAAGTAGTGACAACGGCAATTTCGGTACGTCAATCCCTGCTATATTGATACCCATCAATAAAAACACCGGGCCAAGCATAAAGCCTGTCGGAATTCTTGCCATTTGCGCTAGCCAACCTGCTACTCCACAGGCAGCAAGTAATCCTATTAAGCTCCATGAATACGCTCCGCTGACAACTACACCAGTTCCCCCAGCCCCTGACACCATTAATGGCACAAAGCCGACTATTAAAAGAACCCTTAATATTTGGAAAAACGTAATCACGACCATATCCATGTCCCCTTGCTCCTCGGCAAAGGCAACAACTTGGGACATGCCACCAGGTACACAGCAAGTCAACGCAGTCGAAAAATCTAAATCCGCACGTTTGGCCACTAAATAACTAACACCAAAAAACAATACAATAAATAATACGTTTAAAACAATTATACTTCCTATAAATTGTTTAATATCCTGCACCGCTTCTGGCGTAAACGCAAAACCAATGGAATAGCCCGCAACGATTAAACCAAAATTACGAAAATATTTATGCCATTTCAATTGTACTTTTGTTGATAACTGAACTATTAGCACCGTTGCTATAGCTCCAAGTAACCAAGGCATTGGAATATGTAATAAATTAAATAAAACTGCACCTGTTAACCCTATACATAATGTAATGAACATGTGCTTGTCAAAAATAAACATAGAAGCAACCCCTCATGATTGTATCATTCTATTATGCCGTGAACCTGCCTATTTTTCTACATCATCACTTTTTTGCAAGGTCATATAACGTTCAAATTGAACCTGTTATCTACAAAATTTAACCTCTTATCCAAGATTTTCTCCAAGCCAAAATTTTCTATGCTACATTATTATTACCTGATTCAGTGTTTCTCCAAGCGGAGATATGTAAAGGAGGCCTCCAATGAAAATTCATTTAACAATCAATAGTGAGCTAGAAGAAACTGAGGTTCATATACATGCAAAGGAATACACCGAGCAAATTGAACGACTGATGAAGCAGCTACAAACTTCACAAACAACGATGCTAGATGGCTACTTTCAACAGGAAATTCATATGCTAAAAATTTCGGATATTTACTCCATTTATGCAGAGGGTGCAAAAGTTTTTTTGCAGACAGAGGAACAGGAATTCGAAACGAAGCGTAAATTATATGAGCTAGAAGCGCAATTAGCGAAAGACTTTGCCAGAGTCAGCAAATCGACACTTGTCAACATTAACAAAATTGCCTCTATTCAAATGGGTAAAATCGGTACAACAGAACTGATTTTAGAAAACGATGTGTCCGTCCATGTTAGTCGCAAATATTTAAAAGAACTAAAACATCACTTAGGTATTGGGAGGGACTCATAATATGAAATTTATTCGCATGATGATAATTGGAATACTCATATCACTTAGCTCTTCCTACGTCTTAGTAACATTAAGTGTCATATCTAATAACGCTGTGATCACAGGGCCGGAATTACTTGAACAAATAATAATCGCCGCCATACTTGGAGCTGTAATAGGTCTGCTGTCCATCATCTTTGATATAGAGCGTTTACCTTTTATTGCTCAGTTTATTTTACATGTACTTGCAGTTACGCTGTGTGTGTTGATTGCAGGCTATTTCGGGCGCTGGTTTGAACATTCAAGCATTACGTCTATTTTTATAAGCGAAGCTATTATTTTCTTTTTCGCTTGGTGCATTATTTATGTAATCCAGAAAAATGATATTGCAAAAATCAATCAAGTAATTCAAAAAAGAAAGGAATAAAACAATATGACCTTTGCTATACAAGTTGAAAATCTATGTAAGCAATATGGCAATCATCAGGCCGTAAAAGATATTTCATTTACGGTTGAGCAAGGTTCCCTCTTCGCCTTTTTAGGTGCAAATGGTGCAGGGAAATCAACGACTATTGAAATACTTTGTACATTGTTAAAAAAATCAAGCGGTACTGTAAACATTAATGGTTATACACTTGATGCAAGCAATGACAATGCGGAAATTCGAAAATCCATCGGTGTTGTATTCCAACAAAGTTTACTAGATGAACGATTAACAGTGCAGGAAAATATACTTCACCGCGGTAAAACATATGGCTTATCGAAAAAACAATTAACCGAAAACTATCAATTCGTTTCAACATATTTATATTTAGCTGATATAGAAAAGCGCAAGTATGGGACTTTATCGGGTGGTCAAAAAAGGCGTGCTGATATTGCTCGAGCCCTTATCCATCGACCAAAAATATTGTTTTTAGATGAACCAACAACTGGACTTGATCCACAAACGCGTCAATTCGTTTGGCAAGCCATTAAGCAGCTTCAGCTCGAAACAAACATGACTGTTTTTTTAACAACGCATTATATGGAAGAAGCGGCTGTCGCTCATCAAGTCATCGTCTTAAAAGAAGGAGAAATTGTTGCAGAAGGAACACCAGATACTCTTAAAACAAAATACGCCTATGATTCAATGGCAATTGTTTTTCATAATAGTTCGGAAGGAATACAATGGCTCGAAGACAATGCAATCTCTTATACAGAAAAGCTAGGTATCTTCTCCATCCGAGTCGACTCGACACTCCATGCTTTATCGCTATTAAAACAAGCCGAGTCGCTTATTGCTTCGTTTGAAGTCATCAAAGGTACGATGGACGATGTCTTTCTTCATATTATGGCCGAGGGAGGCGCAGCTTAATGGAAGCATTATTTAGCTTAGTACAACGAAATAACAAGGTTTTTAGACGTGATAAAACACAAGTCTTTTACTCGCTGCTTTCCGTCATTATCGTCATTATCCTTTACGCAGTATTTCTTCAAAAAATGCAAGTAAATGCAATAGAACAAGTGACAAAGTCTACTCCCGAATTGGTAACGATGGTCAATGAATGGATTGTCGCTGGTTTACTCTCGATGACAGCTGTTTCGACTACACTTGCCGCTTATGGAATTGCTGTTAAGGACCTTGAATCAAAAGCGCAAGCTGATTTTCTAACAGCACCGATCTCTCGAGCAACCATTCAATTTAGCTATGTATTAAATGCCTTTATCATTGGCTGTATCTTTTCCTTTATCGCCCTTATTGGCTGTGAAATTTTTATCGCAACAACTGGCGGTCAGCTATTAAGCTTTGAGGCATTCATCATAGTAGTAGGATTACTATTTATATCTGTGTTACTGGCCAGTGTTTTTAACCTGTTCCTTGTATTACTTGCTAATACCCAACATTCATTTTCAACTCTTAGTACAATCGTCGGTACAGCACTCGGTTTCTTTTGTGGTGTTTATGTACCTGTTGGTGCACTTCCATCCTTTGCTCAAAATCTTATTATGTATTTCCCTATCAGTCATACAACGCTACTACTACGTAATGCCTTTATGGACAACTCAATTTCCAAGGTTTTCGAAGGTGCGCCTGCTTCACAGGTAGAGGATTATAAAATAATGTATGGGATTGTCTATGACCTTCACGGAAATATACTAAGTACCTCAACAAGCATTATCATTATTGTCGTAACAATTATTGTACTAGCCATCTTATCTATCATTATTTTTAAAAAGAAAAATAAATAAACATTTTCGCACATCGTTTACAAAACGATGTGTTTTTTATTGATTTCTCCTAAACAATTTGTTATCTTAATAATAAATAAGCAAACAAAATTATAAATCGTTTGTTTTTTAGGAGGATATCCAATGGATGTAAATGAATTATTTTGGCAAGCTTCAATCCATGACATAAAAAAAGGCTACCATGATGAAGCAACACATTTCACTTGTTTACTTTGCGGAGAAAAAATTGAAAAGGGTATTATTTATCCACATGAAGGCGTTCTCTTCGAGGCAGAAAAATTTATGCAACATCATATTACTGCTGCACATCAATCAGTATTTCATTATTTAAACGGCCTTCATAAAAAAATGACAGGTCTAACTGATCATCAAAGTCATATTTTACGCTTATTTTATGAAGGAAAAACCGATCAAGAAATTAAAGAAGAGCTGGAAATTGGTAGTGCAACAACGATACGTCACCATCGCTTTACTCTTAAAGAAAAGGAACGTCAAGCGAAAACCTTTCTTGCAATGATGGAGCTATTAAAAGAACAAAATGAAAAGGAAGATAGCTTTGTACCTATCCACAAAACGGCAACGATGGTCGACGATCGCTATAACATTACAATTTCTGAAGAACAGCAATTACTTGAAAAGTACTTTCCAAACGGCATCGGCAAGGAGCTTGTCCGCTTCCCAAAACGTGAAAAGCACAAAATTGTCATCCTCCGTGCAATCACAAAGATTTTCGATGAAACAACACATTATTCAGAAAAAGAATTAAACGAAATGATTCAACCAATATATGAGGACTATGTGCAAATACGTCGCTATTTAATCGAATATGGCTTCATGGATCGAAAAGAGGATGGCAGTGCTTACTGGATCAAAAAATAAGAAAGCAGGGTTACCAATGGACCATAAAAAAGAATTAAAGGAACTGTATAAAGAAATAAAAATTGAAGCTGGTGTTTTCACAATGACCAATAAACAAAATGGTAAAGTGTTTGTAGGTAGCTTCAATAATTTAAAACGCTTAAACGGCTTTCAGTTTATGTTAAAAACAAATACACATACTAATAAAGAGCTACAAGCCGATTACAACACTTTCGGCAACGATGCTT
Organism: Lysinibacillus sp. EB271-A1-10B; assembly: GCF_058791335.1. NCBI lineage: Bacteria > Bacillati > Bacillota > Bacilli > Caryophanales > Bacillaceae > Lysinibacillus > Lysinibacillus sp. EB271-A1-10B. The sequence continues at coordinate 78,698 of NZ_JBYTDL010000002.1, read as the reverse complement.
TTGATATTGAAGTTGTGGAATATTTGAAGAAAAAAGAAGAAGGTTATTTCGATGCCAAAAAAGAGCTAGAAAAACTAGAACAAAAATGGCTCGACAAGCTGCAGCCATTTGGTGAACTAGGGTATAACTAAGTATGCATGGAAGCTACAAAAAAGAATCTGCTTTCTTTCGCAGTTAAGCTGGAGAAACTTACAGATTCTTTTTTTATTTCATATATAGTGTTGGTTCGCACGGGTATTCACCTATTCCTTTTAGGCGGTGGAGTAAATATCGGCTGGATCGGAGTATTTCTTCGCTGATTCTACACCCATTCCTTTGCCTAGGGCATTACTTTGACGCACCGGTATTTATCACTTCAATTCTTCAATAACTGAATTTCCAGTTGAGCTTTTTTTGTTAACTTTCCGAAAACTAGCTCATAAGAATATTTGATTAAATTTTCAACTAAATCCATAGGTACATCATCTACATCCATATAAATTGAATTCCAATGTGTTTTATTCATATAGTAGCCTGGAATAATACCTTCATAGGCTTCTCTCAACTCTTCAGCTCGAATCGGTTCACATTTCAACGTAAGTACCGGTCTACCAGTAGCATCGCCGCCCATCATCCCATACATTTTACCCCCAATATGATAGCGATCCGCCTGCCATTCTTCTTTGTAATCATACGTTGTTCCGTGAAGCTTTAAGCAATATGCGTGAATTGTTTCTTTGTTCATGATTTAACCCCACTCCCTTTAAAAATATAAAAACACACGTTCGATTATATTAATTATAATTCACAACGTGTGTAGATGGAATACATATTTATTTGCTTCTAGTAAGATAAACGTATTTTCCAGAATACCCTTTACTTTATACCCCTATCAAACATGCCGATGACCTCGGTAGTTTGCAATATATTGACGAAGGATTTGGCATCTGCTTCTTTTATCAACCCTTTTACTTCAGCAAGCTGATAGCGCGTAATGACGGTAATTAAAACTTTTCGCCCTTCGCCTGAATAAGCACCTTTCGCATCCATAATAGTTACACCTCTATGAAGCTTTTCCAGTAGTTGCTGCTTGACATCCTCACCCTTGCTCGTAATAATCATCAGTGTCAATTTAATATGACTCGTATGAATCGTGTCGACAACCTTCCCTGTGGCATAAATCGATACGAGCGTCAGTAATGCCGCATCCCAGCTAAAAACGAATCCGGAGATAGCTACAACGATACCGTTCATCGCAGAGATTAATGTACCTAGTGGAAAATCCCGTTTGCGACTTAGCAGCATCGCTATAATATCAAAACCTCCCGAGGAACCTGCCGCACGAAAAATCATGCCCATCCCTAAGCCCACAATAACACCACCGAATAATGAGGCGAGAATTGGGTCTTGGGTAGCTTTATGGATTGGAATAATATACAAACTTGCTGACAAAACAACTACTGAAAGAATGGTATATCCTATGAATTGTTTCCCCAGCTTTAAGACCCCTAAAATAAGTAAAGGCAAGTTCAATAGTAAATTTATTACCCCTGTATTTAAAGGCGTAATAATACCAAGCATGATAGCAATCCCGCTTAATCCCCCACTTAAAATCTCATGTGGGATTAACAAAAAGTTATAGGCAAAGGCGACTAATATCGATGAAAGTGTAATAACGACAATATTACGCATAACAATTCCCCTATCATTAACGAACAGTTTTAATCTTAGAATACCCAACTTATTCGTTCAAAAAACCTGGAGTATTGCAATTAAAAAATCGACATTTATTTCTTCTGATATTCTTTTTTCTGCTCCTCTTTTATCGGCACTTCTTTTAAAGGCTCCTCTTTATTCTCTTCTACACTCTCTGCTACCTTAGAAATACGTTCAAGCATTGGTGGATGTGTATAACGGAACCACTTTACGAGTAACTGTGGATTTACTTCACTTAAACCAGATATCGTTAGCTTTTGGAATGCAGTAACTGCGGACTCTCGATCACCCGTTAATGCAATCGCATATTGATCAGCTCTCGTTTCCTGATACCTCGAAATATAATTCGACAGAGGGCTTGAAGCAAATAATAAAACGGATGTTATGAGTAAAAACAATGGATAGGAGCTTATATCACCGATTTTTTTAATTTTTAATACCTGTCCGTAACGTCCAATCAACCACCTTAAACATTTCGCTGATAGCCATAACCCTAGTAATGTCAGCAAAAGATATCCCGCAATACCAAAATAAATATGCTTTTCAACGTAGTGTCCCATTTCATGAGCCATAATATATAATATTTCGTTATCTGTTAAACGATTTAACGTTGTATCCCAAAGCACAATTCTCGAATTACTGCCAATACCCGTTACATAAGCATTTAAGGCATTTGTTTTTTCTGCCATATTGACTTCATATACATGCTCTGCTGGTATATTTGCCTGTTCAGCAATAGACAAAATTTTCGCCTCTAGCTCTTTATTTTTGAGCGGATAAAAATCATTATATAAAGGATCAATAACTACAGGTTGAATAAACATTACAAATATTGTGAATGGAATCGTTAGAAACCATGCATAGAGCCACCATCTTTTGGCACTTTTTTTGATAAGCCAGTAAAGGACAGACACGATAATTAAACTCATGCCAAAGTTAACCCAAAAATCAAGAATACTATCTCTCATCCATGAGGGAAATGCTTGTGTACTAATACCATAAGTTTTGCTTAAATTGTAACGATAATAATTTAGTGGGAATAGTACAACATATAGTAAAAATGATAATAAGAATAGGTAGCTTGCATTTTGTAACAGCTTCCATTTTGTTTGTGACGTCGCTACCTTTTCAAAATAGCGTGATACGCCCATTATTAATATCATGAAAAAGACTAACCATTCCAAAGGTGTAGCAACAAAGAATAGGAAGTTCCGTATTTTCGAATATTCACCACTTAAATATAATTCTTTTTCAGACATAAACATCACCGGATCTGCGGCTGTCCCCTGCATCGCTCGTGGTATAGTACCACCACCGCTATGGAATATATACCAATACATACACAGCACATAAACACCGAATATAAGTAGCGCGACAATTCCCATTTTTTTCGCTATGTCATTTCCTCCCTTGTTCAACACTAAGTTCGTCCTATAGTAAGTGTAAGCTAAATTGAAAAAGTTAGAACAAAATTTTCTTTGTTTTTATTTACCTTCTATTATAATTCACACCAACAAGAAATATTTTGCTTCACTTCTTTGATAAGTCATGCAAATGCTATAACTTCATAGCTTGTTCCTTAATCACAAAATGTCGCAAATTTTTTAAGACTATATTTTTTTTACAAATCTCACGATGATCATCATGTAAATACCTAGTAGATGCTCATTTATATTCACTTAAAAAATTACAATTTATTATTTTGCCAAATAAAAATATATCCTCTTATGAATAATTCCGTAATCAACAATAATAACATGGAATGGGGATTATTTATCCCTATGAAGGGAGGGTTGTACTTGCTAACTGAGTTACTGACAAAAGATACTATACAACTCGCAAATTTTGTAAATACTTGGCAGGAAGCTATTCATTTAGCTGCTAGTCCACTATTAAAGCAGAATAAAATCGAAGCACGCTATATTGAGGCAATGATTCATTCCATTGAAAAACACGGTCCTTATGTAGTCATTACACCAAAAGTAGCGATTCCACATGCACGGCCCACGGAAGGAGTTAACGCGCTAGCCATGAGCCTATTAAGCTTACAAAAACCTGTCTTGTTTGGACCAAAAAAACCTGTTTTCTTAATTATTGTCTTAGCTGCGACCGGTCATGCTTCACATCTACAAGCATTAGTTGACTTAACAAAGATTTTGCGAGAACCAAAACAAATCGAAAGCATCATAGCCTGCCAGTATAAAGAAGAGATTATTAAAGAAATTCAACAAATTGTGGCAAAGGAGTCATCTTGATGAAAATTTTAGTAGTGTGCGGGAATGGCTTAGGCAGTAGCTTTATTATGGAGCTGAATGTAAAAAAAGCATTAACCGAGCTTGGAAAAGTTGCAGAAGTAACTCATACAGATTTAGCATCTGCCAAGGCCGAGAAAGCGGATATTTATATTGGTGCAGAAGATATTGTCAATCAATTGCCCGAAGAGAGAGGTCACATCGTTAGTATTGTTAATATGATGAGTATTTCAGAAATTAAAGTAAAGCTGAAACCGTTGTTATGAGGGATTAAATTTTTTGAAAAAACGAATGAAAAATTGGATAGGATGAGGTGTTAATATGTTAGATGTTATGATGAATGACATTTTGGGAACACCAGCTATATTAGTCGGCCTATTCGCTTTTGTCGGTTTATTAATCCAAAAAAAGTCAGCTTCAACCGTTCTTTCTGGTACGTTAAAAACGATTATGGGCTTTGTAATTCTTGGTGCGGGAGCTACCGTTTTAATTGGTTCTTTAAATCACTTTAGTCATATGTTTGATCATGCATTTAATGTCCAAGGGGTCATCCCCAATAATGAAGCGATTGTAGCAGCCGCACAAACTAATTTCGGAACAGCTACCGCCATGATCATGGTTTTCGGTATGATTATGAACATTTTATTTGCGCGATTTACGCCTTTAAAATATATTTTTTTAACTGGTCATCATACATTATTTATGGCGTGTTTAATTGCAGCATCACTTTCTGTTGGCGGTATGAGCGGCACACCTCTTATTATCGTTGGTTCTATTTTACTTGGTATTTGCATGGTCATATTCCCTGCCATTTTACAACCAACTGTTCGTCAAATAACAGGTAGTGATGATTTTGCTGTCGGTCATTTTGGAAGCATTGGTTATTATATATCTGCTAAAATTGGAAAGATCTTTGGAAACAAAGCAAAATCTACCGAAGATATAAAAGTCCCAAAATCTCTAGGTTTTTTAAGAGATACATCTGTCGCTGTTTCCTTAACTATGAGTCTATTTTTCATTATCGTTGCCCTATTCGCAGGTCAAACCTATATTGAGGGGCAATTATCTGGCGGTTCAAACTTTATCGTCTTTGCCATTATTCAAGCTATTACCTTTGCCGCTGGTGTCTATATCATTTTGGCTGGCGTAAGGATGCTAATTGCCGAAATAATTCCTGCTTTTAAAGGGATTGCAGATAAACTTGTGCCAAACACAAAGCCTGCATTAGACTGCCCTACGATTTTCCCGTTCGCACCAAATGCTGTTATTATCGGCTTTCTGTTTAGCTTTGTAGCTGGCCTAGTATCGATGTTTATACTCCCCCTCATAGGGCTAAAAGTGATTGTTCCTGGCCTTGTACCACATTTCTTCACAGGTGCGGCTGCTGGAGTATTCGGTAATGCAACTGGTGGTAGAGTCGGGTCTATGGCAGGAGCATTTGCCAATGGATTAATTATTAGCTTTATCCCTGCAATTCTACTGATCTTTATGGGTGATATCGGCTACGAAGGCACTACATTTGGCGATTCAGACTTTGGCATTGTGGGAATCATAATTATAAATATATTAAAATTATTTGGTGCAGTTTAATAGAAACAATTGGCCTTGCAAACACTTTAAATGTTTGCGAGGCTATTTTGATTGACAAAGAAAAGGGTTATTTTTGCAAAATATATAAATATTTCGCAACATCCCCTACCTTTTTCACTATACTCATAGAGAAAATTCATCAAAAAGCGAACTAAATACTCAGTGCATTGAAAATGTCGAGAATGATTTAAACCCAAATCCCTGTAGTAAATTACAAAAAATCTGATAGTATTTAATGGTAAAATAAAAAAACCATTGTCTGACATCTGACTTAGAATAACTTTTTGCCGATATAAATCATACATACAATTGGAGGTACTCATTTTGAAAAAATTAATGATTGGCTTTTGTTTAATAGTTTTGTTACTAGTAGCAGGCTGTTCAACAACTCCGTCAGAAAAAGCGCTAGATGACTATAAAATTGGGATCTTACTCTCAGATGCAGGGCTTGGAGACGAATCATTTAATGATTCAGCTTTTAAAGGGCTTGAGAAAGCACGAGATGAGCTTGGTATTTTGTTCGATTATAAAGAAGCGCCTGATGGCAATTACGAACAGAGGCTAGAAGAACTGGTCGCTGAAAAGTATAACGTCATTATCGGTCTTGGATTCTCTGTACAGGAAGCTTTAGAAAAGACTGCGAAAAAATATCCTGATCAGCAATTTATCCTTATTGATGGTCAATCAGATGTTGCAAATATCACTTCAATCACTTTTAAAGAGCAGGAAGGTAGCTTTTTACTTGGAATGGTTTCCGCAATGACGAGTAAAACTGGAAAGATAGGATTTATTGGTGGTGTAAGTGTTCCAGTTATCCATCATTTTGAAAACGGCTTTATTGAGGGAGCTCGATATTTTAATCCAAATATTGAAATTGTTAGTGAGTATGCTGGCACATTTGATGATACCGAGGCAGGTGCCGCAATCGCAGAACGTTACATAAAGAACGGCGTAGATTTTATCTATCATGCAGCGGGCTTCACAGGCTTTGGCGCCATAAAAAAAGCTGAACAAATGGGCGTATATGCAGCGGGAGTTGATACTGACCAATTTTACATAGCCGAAAAAACGGTCGTAACATCGATGCTAAAAAATGTCGACCAAGCTGTTTTTAAAATGGCTAAAACATTAGATGAGGACGGGAAAATCTCTGAAAAATCGTTTTCATTCGGTTTATCTGATAACGGAGTGGGCCTAGCGGATATACGTGTGATTAAACTTACACCTGAGCAACAGGCTGCTATTGAAAAAGCAAAAGAAGATATTGTTTCGGGTAAAATAAAAGTTTCTGCAGAAAAGGGGAACAGCCAGTGACACTTCGAAAAAAGTTATTTATGAACATACTTATACCTATTGTCCTCGCAATGGCTATGATTGGCTTTATTATCGTTCAAACATCTGATATACAAACAACTGCAGAAGATGATACAGAACTATTACTAGCAGTGAAAGAACTTGAGCAAAGTTTAGTTGTAGCGAGCCAATCACTAAATAATTACACCTATTTAGATAGTGAGGCCAATAAAAATGAAGCTCTTTCCATTTTAAAAGAAACGAAAGTAAATTTAGAAAAACTCTCAACGATTTCAAAAGTCGCTGAGCATAAGGCTATCATCAAAAAAATCGATAATAAATATGACGAGTTAGCGAAGGCTTCAGAAGAAGGGTTCCTTGCTCACAATCGTCCTGAAATAAAAAAACAAGCAATAAGAATATCTGGTATTTTGAATGATATGTATCTACTAAAAAAAGAAACAAATGAATGGTATAAAGAAACGAATGATTTGGCAAAGCAAAAAATATCTTTCATTACTACAACAGCAATAATTGGTAGTATCCTTCTAATTATTGCTACTATCATTTTTTCGTATGTCGCAACGAAAAAAATTACAAATCCGATTAACCGAATTGTAGATTATGCACAATCGGTGGCTGCAGGGAATTTGACCATTGACACCTCTTCCCTATCCTTTAAAAAAGGCAGTCGAAATGAAGTTGATCAATTAACTGAGAACTTTTCCACAATGATTGTTAACTTAAAAAACACCGTACAATCCATTGATCATGTAGGAAAAAATGTTGGTCTCTTCACAAAGGATGTCACAAGCTATATTGAAACCGTTAACGAGGGCAATCAACAAATTGCTGTATCAACAGACGAATTGGCAAAAGGAAGCCTAACGATATCAGAAGATATCCAATCAACGGCTGTCCTTATGAATACGATGGCTGATCAATTTACTACTGTTCAGCAGACAAGTGAACAATCAGCCATAAACGGCAACCAGGCACTTACTGCTGTCCAACATGGTCGTAGTTCACTAGAAAAGCAATCCTCTATTGCGAAGGATATTTCATCCACTTCGATTAACATCAAAGAGGCTGTTACTCAATTCTCTCAATTTACAACAGAAATTGAAGGTGCCGCTAATGCAGTCCATGCTATTGCTGATCAAACAAATCTCTTAGCATTAAATGCTGCCATCGAAGCTGCACGTGCTGGAGAAGCCGGAAAAGGATTCGCAATTGTAGCAGAGGAAGTCAAAAAACTATCTCATGAAACCGAAAAAGCAACGGCTTTCATCTCTTCTATGGTGACACATATACAAGATGGCATTACGCTCATTCTTTCTACGGCAGAGCAGGGACATCAGCTATCAAAAGAACAATTACAATCGATGACGGATACAGAGAAGTCATTTGAAGCAATTGCAACTCATGTGCTAGACATTAATGATCAGTTACAGCATCTTACCGAGGATATGGAACAAACAAGTGCAATGAGCCAGCAAATGAACAGTGCCATTGAAAACATTTCAGCTATTACGGAAGAAACTGCTGCAGGAACAGAGGAAATATCTGCTTCTACCCAAGAGCAGCTACACTCCTTCCAGAAAATTAGTGAAAAGGTTTCAGAACTTCAAGACATGACAAATACATTGTCTGTAGAGCTTAAAAAATTCACTTTATAATGATGAATGCAGCTTTTGGAAAATGAAAGACATATAATAAGAAAAGCAAAATCCCGAATAACGTTCAATATTCGGGATTTTGTTTATTGAAATATTATATAGTTTACTACCATCAACTACGATTATGGATTCTACCTCTTCCAGCTTTTAAGATAAATATTTCATGGTTAAATGGAGAACTGCAACTTCATCTCCTGTGTTTTCATAGCTATGCTTTCTATTTGCTTCAAATTGAATCGAATCAAACTCGTTTAATACATATATTTCTTGTCCAACTTGAATGGAAATTTCCCCTTTCATTACTGTTACATATTCGATAGCTCCTTCATGATGAGGTTCTGCCTCATATCTGCTATTCGGTTGCAAACAAGCACGATGCATTTCCAATCCTGTTTCTTTTTTGTAACGAAATATAGTCTCTAATCGCCACATTTGATTTTCTTCTATAATAAATCCTTCTCCGCAGCGTGCGACATTTACTATATCTTCTATAACCATAAGCCGTGATAACGGAATAGATAATCCTTTTGTAATCTTCCAAATGACGCCTAATGTAGGATTCGTTTCTCCTCTCTCAATTTTTCCTAATGTTAATTTACTAACACCCGTTTTTTTCGCTAACTCTTCTAAACTTAATTTCTGTTCATTCCTTATTTGTCGTAACAGTTGACCAACTTGCAAAATTACTTCTTTTGTTTGCATATCCTCTTGTTCTTTCATACAAACCCTACTTTCGGTATATTATAATTTACTTTTCATCTAAATAATTATATTATAATATATATTTAGAAAGGAGCGAACGAAATGCGTGCTATCTTATTAGGTATTTTATCTTCTGCGTTTTTTTCAGCTACATTTATTATAAATCGAGTTATGAACGTATCAGGAACAAGCTGGGCCTGGACTGCTTCCTTCCGATTTTTATTCGCTTTACCCATTTTATTCTTTATCGTCCTATTTCGCAAAAACCTTCGTCCACTATGGGTAGAAATGCGTAAACATCCTTTGGCCTGGATTGGCTATGGCACAATAGCAGGGATTGGATTTTATTCATTATTAAGCTATGCTGCTGTGTTTAGTCCTGCATGGCTCGTAGCAGGTACATGGCAAATAACTATTTTAGCTGGTTTGTTATTATCTCCGTTATTTTTTATTACATTGGAGACGAAGTCTGGGGTTAAACAAGTTCGCGGTAAAATCCCTATGCGAAGCTTACTCGTTTCTTTATTTATTTTGTCAGGTGTCATTTGTATGCAATTAACAGAAGCTGGGGATATTACTGTTTCTCAATTTTTATCTGGCTTCCTCCCTGTAGTCATCGCTGCATTCTTATACCCTTTCGGTAATCGAAAAATGATGGAAGTCGTTGCGGGTCGCTTAGATACATTTCAACGCGTGTTAGGCATGGCAATAGGTAGCCTTCCTATTAGTATTATACTAGCGATTTATGGTTGGACTACAACTGGCATACCAACATCTGGGCAAATCATGCAAGGATTCTTATTAGCTTTATGTTCGGGTGTTATCGCCACAATGACATTTTTCTTCGCTACGGACTTAGCGAAAAATAACCTTTCTTTGTTAGGGGCAGTAGAGGCAACACAAGCTGGAACAATGATATTTACTGTTCTAGGTGAAATCCTTTTTTTAAACGGTTCTTGGCCTATTGGATTATCTTTAATCGGAATGATCATTATCATGATTGGAATGATAGCTAACAGTATTATCAATTATGCCTCGGCATAATTGCGTCCAGAATCGGCTCTGTGCTTAGGCCTGCGTGAGGGCCGACACGATGTCGGTCACTCAGGCGTTTTCACAGGATGTGAAGTTCTGAGCCTGAGCTCCTCTTTTTCAGCGGATGTTTGGACACCCACTAAAAGAAGTTAAATCGTTCTGTTCCCGTATCCAAACAAAAGAAAACAGCATAGTTTTCCTTTTTCCAAGTAGCATTTTACATTGTGTAAAATGCTACTTTTTTATATTGACATAGATTTATAAATTGTAATTCAAACTATTGCGACATGGGAGCAAAGTAAACATTAGTTACGCAACATTTATTATTCATTTAGACATTCTAATGAAAACTATATTTTGCTAGCATTTCTCCCCAAGGTGCCATTCCTGACTCTTTAAAACCCACACTGGCATATAGTTTTCTTGCTTGCTCGTTGTCCGGCTGATACCCGAGCCAGATGACGTCAGTCCGATCATTTCTACTCCGGATGTTTTCAATAATCAATTCCATTGCGCTCTTGCCATGTCCACGCCCTTGAAATTGCTCATCAATCATAAATCTATACACCCAATAGTTTCCATCATCCGAATCGATCCCGTACATTGCAAAACCGATAAGTATATCTTCACAATAGATTGCCTTGACCTTCATGTGCGGTAAAAATTTACTTTCTGCAATTGAATACAGATTCGAAGCAATAAATGCTTCCTGTTCTTGCTTAGGCTTCAGTTGAATACAAGCTTCCCAATTACTTTGATCAATTGATCTTAAACTAATCAAGTTTCCGATTCCTCCTCTAGTAGTAGAGAAATCCTTGATCACGAACTCTCTACTAAATAAGTATTCCCCTACTAATAAAACAACCTGTTATTTTTATATACATACTACATCACTCCTTATAAGATGGTAGTCATCGTTAAATTGTACAATTATATAGAAATATTGCTCTCTATTTGTACTCTTGTTTATTTCGGCATACAAGGAAATATCCCTTCTATATTTCTACTCATCACCATAACGTGTCGTTGATTTCCATTCCGACTAGGCGGCGTCAGATGTGAACATTAAATATAAAGAGAGCATGTTTTCATTCATAAAAACATGCTCCCTTTAATGTATTATTATAGTTTTATCAAATATACTTTATTAATACGATAAACTTCCTGCTATAATTAATCCTACCGTAATGCCCACTGCAAATAAACTGAAGCCTACTGCAGTATTTCCTTCTTCCACTTTTTTCTCCAAGCTTGTTTTTGGTGTTAACACGTATTCAATAATCAAATACACAACTACTTGTGTAGCAATTCCGATTAACCCCCAAATAAAAGCATCAAGTATATGAACACTTGAAGACCATACTGTATATAATGTGATGCCTAATCCAATCACTTTTCCCCATAGCTTTAATGCAACTGCCATATTGCCTTCTTTAATTAAGTTCCACTCTGAAAATTTTGTTGTAAAAGCAAATGCAACAATCCCAATCAAAATGAGAATTAACCCTGTCCCTGTATATAATAAAAAATTTAAAAAACTATCTAATGAGAAATATCCCATTCCAATACACACTCCTTTTATCGTGCTTCAGTTTGTTTTACTTTACGCTTAAATTCTTACAATTTTCTAATAGCCTATTGGTAGAAAATAAGATCCGTTATCTGTAATTTGTCCCCCTGCGCGAATACCAATTGCACTTGCCTTACCATTAATATAAAAGCAACCATACATATAATGTGCTTGTTTGGGACCTTGTTCTGTTTGAATCATAGTTTGTGGTAGCTCTATAAATTGTTGATAAACAGGAAGTTCATCTTTATATGTTTTATGAATATCTTCCGCAATTTTTTTACCTGTATTTGATAAAATCTCAACAGTGTCTCCTTCGCGACCAAATGAAGGCTTTTTCACAAAACTTTGTCCTTGTTGTAAAAAAACATCTGGATCTAGATAAGTTGGTAAAAAATATTTATGTATTGCGTTATGTTCTTCAGGTGTATAAAAAGAATGTCGTTCCTCATGTAGCCCCCAAATGAGTGCCATTATTGCCTTAGATTGTAGTAAAAAAGCAGAAGGTGGATTCACAATGGCTAAGTCTTGCTGTTCCACTAGCTTCATTAACGATTGACCCACTTTTTCCTTCGTTATTGGATCTTCATCATATATCAAATGTTCAATAGGATACGTCTGTCGATATAAAACATCGATTTTTTCTCCGCTTCTATCATAAAGACCTTGTGGTAGGACAACTTCTTCATTTTCTAGAATTGGCTCATCTACAAGTTGTAGGTGACTAAAGTCCATATACTGACTTTGTAATCCAGAGAGGTCCTTTAAATACATTGTTGTCAATTTATCTTCTTCATGTTCCGAGTGTGCTACGAAAACAATATTGCTAGCTTCATATTTTCTCCTCGTACGAAACGACGACGTTACAGCTTTCAAAATTGCTTGTTTTAACTGGTCTTCGCAGCCTTCGTTTGGATTTTGCATCTCAAACTGTTCACACACTTTTCCATTCACAAAAAAAGTTTCTTTTATAAATGTAGGTGTATCTGCGTTTATTTCAAGCAATTTTACTTGTTCATCGGTCACTACTAAATCTAAACGAGCAATGACACTTTCAACTGGTAGTGTTTGCAAACGGATGAAGGAGTGAGTTTCAGTGGGAAATCCAAGGCGCAAAAGTGTCTCATCATCTACCATACGCAACAAAGCAGCCGACTTATAAAAAATATGGCCTATCTGGTCAGTTGCTTGGCGAATCCTATTAATCGTTTCTGCATTTTCTCTCTTAATATCAAATAGAGCATATTCCATCCCATATATGTCATGCCAAAAATCCTTTATTTGGCTAAAAAAATGTTGTCGATTTTCTCGAAATCGGTTCATCATTACCCTCCAAAACCGCCTTTTGAACCACTGCCTATTCCTGACTTGTAATTCGATACATATGTTTTATAGTCAGCACTTTTTTGTAATGATGTTTTTGTTCCATAATATTTCCCACCATGGTAGTAACTGCGCGCATAAGTTGAATCATTATCATCGCAATAATACGTACCCGTCTCCTTATCCCAATCCCAATCATCGCAATCCGTCCCTGCTGGCTCTGCATAGCCCCTTTCCTCTCCACAAGCAGTTAACGTGACCAAAGCCGCCGCTGCTAATGCTCCTGTCATCATCTTCTTTGTTTTCTTCATGCTAAAAATCCACCTTCCTATGTTGCAAGCGTATATCCTGTTGGCGTAACATATAAAACATACACACCTCGGTCTTCATCAATTTCAGCTGAGTCCCGCTCCCATTCCTTGTCTTCGATATATGTATATATACTGCCGATCATGCTTAAAATATCTAAATGATTCGCCATATATTCAAATGTTATTAACGGATGATTTTTATAGGCGTTTAACTCACGAATTTCAAGTTTAATACCTTCACTTAAGAGCTCTTGCATTTCCATTGGTGTTTCTTCATACAATTCTACATAAATCACGAATAACTCATCTTCAATAGCAGAAGACAATTGTTTATAAGTCTTACCTTCTTTAATAAAAAATTCGCATTCTCTTCTTGTTAAAATTTGTGGCAAGTCAATATTAGTATAATAATAGATTGGTTCAAACTTGTCTTTACCTTTTTGCAAACGATATTCTAACATTGCACCTTCGGATTGCATAACACACTCCCCTTTATAAATATTGTTTTTATATTCACGTAGATTTTTCTATCCAGAAGCTCCTTATTTTTTTATACGACTGAGATTTATAAATAGTTTCATATTATTCTACTAAACTTAACCTTATGTATCATTAGGTTAAGTAGAGAGAAACTTTTATACATTCAAGTACTCCACCACAATGACCTGTATTATTTTTGAATATAAAAATCTCACTTAAATATAGAAAGTTTTACCCTTTCTAGTTTAAGTGAGATTAAGTTTGTTATAGTAGAAAAACATTTCTACTACTAGCTTTACTGTAGCGTTTTATAAAAAACCTCATCCTTCAAGTTGCCCTTTTGTTCGTTCAATCATCTTTCGCTTTTGAATTTTTGCTTGTGTTAATCGTAAAGATTGTTTTAATGTTTGTGTCCTCTTAGCTTGTTGTAATGCAATCATCATTGCGGGAATTAAGCTACCTTCAGAAACGGGCTTCACTAAATAGCCCATAATATTATCTTGCCTAGACTTCTCTATAAATTCTTTTTGACTATATGCAGTAATCAACAACACTGGTATATCTAACTGCCGCCCAATAACTTCGCTTGCTTTTAACCCATTTAATTTTGGCATTTCTATATCCATTAACACAAGATCTGGCTTTAATTTAAAAGCGAGCTCGATCGCTCGATCACCATTTCCTGCTTCCCCGACTACCTCATAACCGTTTTTCCGAAGCAATATTTTTAAGTCCAGCCTGATAATTGGTTCGTCCTCAGCAATTAGAATCCGTTTTTTCATCACACCACAACCTTTCTTGCAGGAAGTTTTCTATATGTTGATATTCCTTTGTTGCGCAAATGAAACGCCTGTACACTTTGCTAAAAGCATTTGTTCGATTAAATCAGATAAATAAGCACCCGCTTCAAGTGAAGTCAACCCATCTTTATGAATATTTGAAATGACCGTCCGATCGGCTTCAACTGTTTTTTCGGTCGGCCGATAAATCATGTAAGCACTCAGGCTTTCATCTGTATTTAAACCTGGCCTTTCGCCAATCAACGAAATAACAAGGTCACAATTAACAATAGCAGCCACTTCGTCTTGCACCCACACACGCCCCCGCTTAATAAAAAATGGAGTTGCAACGCTTATATTTTTTAATTTTAATCCTTGTATTAAAGCAGGTAGTAAATCAGCTGCATTGGCTTCTACTGCCGAGGAGCTCAATCCATCACAAACAATAATTTGAACATTTTTTCCTTTATCCCCATTTTGTTTAAGATACTTCATAGATTCATCTGATAACTTTCGGCCAGCATCTAAATCCATTAAGTAAGATTTCATATCATTTGCTTGTGTTTCCAGCTTGTGTAAACCCATCTTTTGAAGAAAATCATCACTGACATCTCTTAATACAGCATCCTGTGCGGCTGCATGGTCAATTAAAAATTGCAAATAACTTGTCGTCAACATTCGAGTGCCAGTTCGACCAATACCTATACGCGCAGGTGTAATACTTTGTGCTCGTTCAATGGATGCCGCGTTATGCGGCTTGTCTACCCCTTTTATACGTCCTTCTGGAAAATGTATGACTTCTTCTTTAGTTTGAGCGGTATCGTTTTTTGGCGAATTCATGTTTTTCTGTACTTCTTCTACTACTCTTTGAACAATATCTCGAATTTCTTGAATATCCATTTTGATTCCCCCTCCTCAATCAAAAATTGATAAGTCTCCTGCTCGTTTTGTCAACTTCCCATTTTCCATTAGGCCCATATTCTCCAACCATTTTTCAAATTCTCGAAGTGGTCGTAATCCTAGAATCTCACGCAAACTAGCATCATCGTGATAGCTTGTATCTTGATAATTCAGCATGACATCATCTCCACCCGGTACTCCCATATAAAAATTTGCACCTGCAACTGCCGTTATGATACCTGCAACTTCCTGATCATTTTGGTCGGCATCCATATGATTTGTGTAAGTGGGTGCAATACCCATTGGTAAGCCATGTAATTTCCCCATAAATCCATCTTCGAGATCCGCTCTAATTAATTGGCGACCATCATAGAGTGTCTCCGGTCCAATAAAGCCTGAAACAGTATTCACCATGAAAGGCTTCCAGTGACGTGCATAACCGTAACTTCTTGATTCAAGCGTTTGCATATCTACCCCAAAATCAGCATTTAAAGATACTTCCGAACCTTGTCCTGTTTCAAAATACATAAAGTTTGGGCCAGCAGATGTACCATATCGAGCCATCATCTCATAACCCTCATCAAGAATTTTTGAAGATATACCGAACGCTTCATTCCCTTTTTGTGTACCTGCTAAACTTTGAAACATTAGTGCGATAGGCGCCCCCTGTTTTAAAGCCTCCATTTGTGTTGTTATATGGGCTAATACACAATTTTGTGTTGGAATTTTCCAGTTCTCAATAAATTCATGTGAAAGTGTCAAAAGTTTTTTGACAGATTCAATTGTATCCACATTCGGATTAATACCAATAACTGCATCGCCTGCTCCATAGGATAATCCTTCTTTTATTGAATACAAAATGCCTTCCGGGACATCATTTGGATGGTTGGGTTGACAACGAAATGCTAAACGACCAGGCTCTCCAATTGTCGTATTACAATGTGCTTGATATTTCATTTTCTGTGAAGCAAGAACAAGATCAATGCTTGACATTAGTTTAGCAACTGCTGAAATCATTTCACTTGTTAGTCCTCTTGAAAGTTTCAATAACTGATCTGTACCTGTATCAGATGACAGAATATAATTTCTTAGTTCACCGACTGTCCAATTTTGAATATCTTCATAAATCGTGTTGCTAATATCATCATAAATTAAGCGTGTTACTTCATCGATCTCATATGGAATAACCGGATTCTCATAAATTTCTTTCAGTTGCATCTCGCTAAGTACTACTTTTGCTGCCATACGCTCTAGTGATGATTCTGCTGCTACACGAGCCATCACATCCCCGGATTTTGCTTCACTGGCTTTTGCAAGTACCTCCTTTACTGACGAAAACGTATAATGAGTTCCCTTTACTACGCAAGACAATTTCATCATTTAACACCCCTTTTTATTATGTTAAAGATTGCAATTAAACAAAAAAAGCGCTTCCACGTATCCCTGAAGAAATTTTCTTCGGGCGTGAAAGGCGCCTTTGCCTTAGCTATTATTTTAGTTCATTCTACACTACTAGCAAATATTTTGTAAATAGTTCGAAAACAATATCAGCTTCCCTGATTAGTATTATTTAGCCTCGGTAGATACAATCGGAAAGGTTATTGAAACTTTTGTCCCTTTCTCAGAAATAGGGAATGAAAAAACGCCTTGTAGCTTCTCTTCAACTAACATTTCTACAAGTTGTAATCCTAAAGATGAAAGATCGCCTATCGAAAAAGGATTACCAATTCCACATCCATCATCCGTTACTGTAATCTTAACCATTTGCTTTCGTTGTCTCAAATTAATAGCAATTCTCCCGAAATTACTTGAAGGAAAAGCATGTTTAATGCTATTTTGAACTAACTCATTAACAATCAGTGCTACAGCTGTTGCTTTATCTGAAGGACAGAATATCGACTCTCCTTCTACAGACACAGCAATATGTTGATCTGGAATAATAGACGAGGAAACTAACAAAGTAGAAATTTGTTGTATTAAAAGTTTAATATCAGCTTCCTCAATTCCACGCTGGGCCAAGTAATCATGAACTAAAGCCATACTAGATATTCGAGATATACTGTCATTAAATACCTCAGCCACTTCTTCCGAGTGAGTACGTTGCATTTGTAATCTCAATAAACTAGAAATAACCTGTAAATTATTTTTAACACGATGATGAATTTCCTGAACGACAATGACTTGAAAGACACCTTGCTTGTCTCCGCTATTAGTCGCTTTCATAAGCTTCTCTATATTTCTTTCGTTCTGCACTACCTGTGAAATATCTCTTTCTTTTATTAATACCCCAATGGTCTCCCCATAAAGGTCTTTTATAGGAACAATATCTTGTTGCATGACTCCACGCTCTTCCGTAATTCCTCTTGATCCAAAAATTGGTTTCCCGGTTTTCAAACTAAATAATACACCTGGCTCCATTTCTTCAAATGCTATTTTCCCTAGCAAACTTTTTTTATATAAAGATGCTATAGTAGTAGGCTTTGCCTCAGCTACAATTAAAGAGGCGTTATCTTCTTCTAAAAGACAGTTGATAAAAATATCTGCTTGAGAAAGGTCAGCTATTATTTGAAGGTTTTGGGCTACATCTAAAATAATTTCACACTGTTCATTTGATAAATTTGTTAATCGTTCTAAATCCAAAATTCCCATCATAATAGCACTTCCCCTTTCTCTAGTTTTTCAAACACTATAACAAAAAATGTGTTCCATGCGATACATCTATTAGAGAATATCAAACAAAATTTAGTATAAATAATAGAAAAGGACCAAGCGTGTTTATTCACACCGTCTTGCCCTTTTCTTTTCTACTTTCGATTGTTTCGATCGTTCATTATACATCTAATCCTAAGTGTGAACGCAATGTGCTACCTTCATAATCAGCTCGGAATAAACCACGTTCTACTAAGTTCGGAATAACATCGCTAAGAAATAAATCTAAAGATTTTGCAGGACCACCCGGCACAGCTATAAAGCCATCCATTGCTCCTTTTTCATAAAAATTCACAATTTGATTCACAATATCTTGTGGTGTACCAATTGCTACAAGATGTGCAGAGCCAATTACCTCTGGACGTTCTAACAATTCTTCAACAGTTGGCTCATTTTCTATAATATATCGGCGCACGAGATGTGCATGCGTTTTACTACGTACTTTTTGATTTTCAGGCGGTAACATATTTGCTGTTACGCAATCCATTAGAGCTAAATGACGAATATCCATTCCACTTACGGATTCTAGGGCATTATAGCGACGTTCAATTGTTAAATGCTCGTGTGCTTTACGGTGCATTTCTAATGCTTCCCCATATGTATCACCAATAAAGAAATACAATCCTGGTAATAAACGTATGTCATCTGCTGAACGCCCTAACTCAACAGCTCGCTTGCGCAAGTCATTACGTAATTCAATACCCACTTCTATATCTGGCGTGGCAGCAAAAATAGCATTTGAAACTGCTGCTGCAAATTGGCGACCTGTATCCGATGCTCCTGCTTGGAATAGAGGAATATCACCTGCTGGATGCATAGGTATATTTAATGGTCCCTTTACATGAAAATACTCTCCATCATGGTTAATTGGCTTCACAAGCTCTTTAATTTTCTCTAAATCTCCATCTGCCTCTAATATTTCATAAGGGTTGCTGTGCCATAGTCGCTGTACAACATCCTTACATTCTGTTGCCTTTGCATAACGCTCCTCTGACGTAGGCATCAACTCGTTGCTAAAATTAGATGCTCCATCAATTGAAGTTACTAGGTTCCAACCTAAACGCCCTTCACTAATCCAATTCAAGGATTGTAATTGGCGCGCAATAATATAAGGTGGATTAAATGATGTTGAAACTGTTGTTACCAAACCAATTTGTTTAGTTTCTCTTGCCACCGTCGCCATTAAAAAACTTGGATCTAGCCCTACTGTTCCTTTCATTTTAGCTATTAATTCTGGATGCGCTATTAAATAATCTGCCTTAAATACAAAATCTAATTTCGCTGCCTCAGCACGCTTTGCAAATGCAATATGTTCATCAATTAACGCACCTTTTTTGCCTTGCTCACCATTCACTGCTAAATGCATCCCAATTATAAGATGTCTTTTTGTCAATTTACACTCTCCTTTTCTAATTGAAAATGATTATCATCACCATCATAAAGTTTATTTTCTAATAAGACAATGAAATAAAGAGTGTATCCATATATTAAACAATGAAAATAATCTATTACAGATCCAATAAAGAGAGAGCATGTTTTTTAAATTAATAAAAACATGCTCTCTTATATAAAAAAATTTTTACTAAAAATGTGCAAAAATACAAGTATTGAATATTAAACAGCCTGCCGCAATTCTTCTTCCTCATGCATAACCTGCAAAATCGTGTTTTCTTCTCTACGCTGACAGATGTTATTCCAAATAAGAGCCGAAATAACAAGTAAGGTCCCTACTATATCAAAAATTGTTATGTTGTATCCTTGTATCATCATAATGACCAATGTAGTTATTGGAACGAAATTAATAAATAAAATCCCGTTAATGGATGATAGGATTTTCACACCGTAATTCCAACTAAGCAATGCTACAATACCCGGCAATGTCATCATAAACAATAAATCATATTTAATAGCAAAAATCGTTTCCGTACTTGGGACTGATACAACCCCTTGTATCGTCATGATTATTGTGATGATACCTGTTACAGCTGTGCCAAATACACATGTTAATGTAGAATAACGGAGCGTAGACCAATCATTAAATGTTTGACCGCCCATTGTATAGATAACCCACCCTACAACACCAATTAAAATGAGTGCCAGCGAAACTAGATTATGTTTTAGTGTAAGAAAGAAACCCATATCGCCTTTTGTAATAACAAAAATAGCTCCAACAAAAGCAATGATCATGCTGCTAATCATATACTTCTTCGGTTTCACATGTTTATAGCCCCAAAGAATTGCAATCGAAATCATCGGCATGAGTGCTTCCATAATCGACGCTACCATAACGCCAGATTTCCCCATTAACATTTGGCCTAAGAAAACAAGTACATTATAAACTGTAAATGCCATCGTCCCAAAAAAGACGAGCAATTTACCTTTCCCTTCTAAACGAAATGCTTTCTTCCCTTCTTTCATCCATAATAAAATGACTAATACAATCGATACCGCTCCATATCGAATAGTTGAAAAATAGAGCGGATTTATATATTCAAGTGCATGATCTGCTACTGGAAACATGGCTCCCCATGACATACTTGCAATTAAACATGCGATCACGCCTACTACTACTTGATTTCTTCTCACTGTTTTTCCTCGTTTCTATATAACTACTATCAATTATGCCAAGGCATAATTGCGTCCGGAATCGGCTTTGTGCATAGGGCTGCAGATGTTTTTTGTGCGAAAGCGCAGTGCTAACGTAGCGTCAGCAACACGAGGCCGACACGATATCGGTCATTTCGGTAATGCCACAGGACGTGGCGTTTTTACCGATGCAGGTCAGTTAGCCGTTATCGCATAGATGCGATGGTTTTAGGCTAACATCCCCTCAGAACTCCTTTCCGATCACGTGACATCCGCCGGAGACTTTGGGCCAACATGATGTTGGTCACTCAGTCGTTGCCACAGGACGTGGCGATCTTAGACTGAGTTCCTCTAATTCAGCGAATGTTTGGACATCCCTGAAAGAAATTAAATGCACAATGAGAATTATAAAAAAGAAAATACATCACGTAAAATGATTGAAAGTGATGTTAACTATCATTTATAATGATAGGTTTTAAGGGGGAAAGCTAGATGGAACTACGAGATTTACAGATTTTCAAAAGCGTCGCAAATAACGGGAGCGTTAGCCATGCTGCAAAAGAATTAAATTATGTACAATCCAATGTAACTGCACGTATAAAGCTATTAGAAAAGGAGCTCAAAACGCCGCTATTTTATCGCCATAAGAAAGGGATGACATTAAATCCAGAAGGGCGAAAAATGCTTGCTTACGTTAATAAAATTTTGCAGGATGTCGAGGAAATGAAACAAGTATTTTTAGATAGTGATACACCAACTGGTACTTTAAAAATCGGTACAGTCGAAACAGTAAGTATATTACCTACCATTCTAGCGTCTTACTATAAAGGATATCCGAATGTCGACTTAACACTACAAGCTGGTTTAACTGAGGAACTTATTAAAGAAGTAGCGGATCACCAATTAGATGGTGCATTTATAACTGGGCCGATTAAACATCCTGCTTTAGAACAATATGATGTATTTACCGAGAATCTCGTTCTCATCTCACAAAACAAATCCTTTCGCATAGAAGAATTTATGACTACACCTATCCTTGTTTCTAATCAAGGTTGTGGCTATCGTTCCAAGCTAGAACTTTGGCTCAAAAATGAGGGTTTATTGCCAAAAAGAATTATGGAATTTAATATTTTAGAGACAATTTTAAACAGTGTTGCCATCGGTCTTGGGGTTACACTTGTACCACAATCAGCCGCTGAACATCTTTCTACTACAGGCAAGGTTTATTGTCATCCAATTCCTAAAAAATACGGTACTATTTCAACCGTCTTTATTCGACGAAAAGATGCATATATGACAAATTCGATGGAATGTTTTTTAAAAACAATTGCTGAGCATCAGCATAAATAAGGTTAGTTCTATCATTTACGCGTCTTTTCTTCTGCCAATCATTATTAATAATATCTGTGAAGTGACAAAAAACGCTTGGTTTCTAGTACCAAGCGTTCTGAGTTAATCAATTATATTTGAATTTAAAAACATAATTTTAAATTATAATGGTGCTATTTTGCATTTTTGTCAGGCTGATGAATACCGAATATATTGCCCTCGGTATCAATATAGTATCCCTGCCACGCCATTCCAGGAAGAGCATATTTCGGCATTGCAACCGTGCCGCCATTCTCAATAATTTTAGCTTCCGTTACATCGTAATTTTCCACACCCATTGTACAAGCAAATCCATTTAAAGCTTGATTTGGTTCTGGAGAAGCACTTTGACGTTGCATTAAAGCACCATCGATTCCTGGTTCGTCCGCATTACCAGTCACCGCTCCAAAGTAAGGCATTCCTGCATAATCACTCCAATCTTGAAATGACCATCCGAAAACCTCTCCATAAAATTTCTTTGCTCGTTCCATGTCACTTACATGAATTTCAAAATGAACTAATCTCCCCATGATATCCTCCTTATTATTAAAGAACTAATTTACTCACTGTGTTTGAGTACAATTACTATATATTATTATGACAAGGAATGGAAATAAAAAAGAAGAGCAATTCTATGAAAAAAATCGCGAATAAGCATTCAAATACTAGTTCCCGATTTTGGTTCTATTTCTTTTAAACTAGTTAGTTAATAGCATTTAAATGCTCTTTTAAATACTGAATAAATGGATGCTTTTCTATATCTGATTTGCGTGTACATATAAATAAACTTTGCTGAATATTTGCACGTTCTACATACACCCTAGCCAGTTTTCCATTTGATATACTTTCAGTTACACTGTAGGACGGTGCTAAAGTCATACCGTACCCTGCTTCCACTACTTTAATCGATTCATGTAAGCCTTGCATTTGAAGTCCTAATTTAGGTAATGGACAATTATACGTATAGAAAACTGACTCCAATAAATCAAGCGTCGAGCTACCACGTTCCCGATAAATAAAGTCCTCATTCGATAATTCATAAATGGAGACAGTTTGATTTGCCAAAGAATGTGATGGGTGCACAACAAACCAAAAAGGGATATCTACTATTTTTTCAAACTGTAAATCAGGGTGACCCATTTTATTTTGCACGACAAAACCAAAATCTACTTCATAATTAAGAACTTGCTCTTCCACAGATTTTACATTACCTAGCGACACAAAAAATTCAATGTAAGGATTAGCAAGCTTATACGCTGCTATAATAGACGGGAGTATATAGTTTATCGGTATATAGGAAGAAGCAATATGTATTTTTTCTTCTTTCGCTAAAAATTTACCGAGCCTTTCATCAATTTGTGCTTCTAAATAAAATAGACGTATTCCCTGCTCATACAAAAACTTCCCCTCAGGCGTTAATTGAATGCCACGCCCTTTTCCTTCAATTAATTTTACCCCTATTTCGCTCTCTAATTTCCGTATTTGAATTGTGACAGCTGGTTGACTAAGCAGCATTTTATTAGCCGCTGCAGTAATTCCACCAAGCTTTGCTACATTCGTAAAAATCCTTAATGCATGCAAATTCATTTCATTCACTCCTCCCTATCCATAAATTTAATTTATGAATAAGCAATTTTTATATATTTGTTTTATGTATTGTTTAGCAGTAATTTAGGTGTAGAGGTGATTTGATGGAAATTTTACTACAGGAATGGTTTTCAGTAAATGGATTTATTTTATTTACAATTGGCTTACTCGCAGCAGTCATTGGTGTTCTTTTCGGCGCTGCAGGCTTCGTTTTGTTACCCGCAATGTTACTTATTGGCATTCCGATTCATGCAACCGTAGCTGTTAATAAATTCGCGACAGGACTTTCAGCTCTATCAAATGTCGTGTCGTTTATAATTAAAGGTCATTTATCGTTAAAAAAATTCACATCTTTAATGATGATATCTAGTTTAGGAGGTGTATTGGGCGCATTTTTAGCGACTCGATTATCAGAACAAATCATGAATATTGTAGCTTGTGTTTTCTTAATTTTCGCATTTTTCATTGTGATTTGCAGTAATAAATTTATGGTAAAGGATATTAAAGAGACAGAGGAACAACCAATTAATAAATTTATTCCATTTGCGGTTTCAATATATGATGGTGGTTTTGGACCAGGCTCAGCTCTAATGAATGTAACCTATCACCTTAAAAAGCAATATACCTATATAAAAGCAGTTGAGTTAACAAGAATGATTACGTTTTCAAGTTGTACAGGTGCCTTTCTCTTTTACTACTTTACGGGCATAGTTAATTGGGGAATCGCCATTCCTGTTTCAATTGGCTCTATCGTTGGCTCGTTCTTAGGTTTAAAGATCATCCCTTATATCAAAACAAGATGGATTCAAATTTTATTACCAATCATTTTTTTCTTGCTAATTGTTCAGGTCGTATCAGATTTATTAATCTAGATCACGCTACGTTTTAGTGGGCACGCAAAGCAAGCGAGAAGGACTAACTTCTCGCTCTTTTGTTTCCTCTTATTTTATTAATTAGCAGGAGTGACAACGAGTTATATTTTCAACTCTTTTATCCCTGCTTTTAATGTATCTGCATCCACTTTTAATGTTTTCCAGCTGTCTTTAGCTGAATTCAAATTAGGTAGTAAAAATTTGAATTTATTTTGTTCCGCCTTATCAGATGCATTCTCGATATGTCTCAATACTCCTGAATATTGAGAGTCTAAATCATTCCATTGTGCAGACATAAAAGTAAGGGCATTAATAGCATCATCGAGTGCATTGTACATCTCACTAATATTACTATGTGCAATTCCAACTACACGATTTAATGTTGTTTTATAATCAACTGTCTGTCTTAATTGTGCTAATAACGGTTCTAATTGACCTAATTGATCTCTCGCTATCCCCAGCATAACACCACCAGCAATCCACGTAGGAATAGAAGGCACAGATATTGTTATTATGCCATCAGACTCTAGTTTCTTATAGTAGTTTACTGATTCTAAAATTTCATTTAGGCGCTTTTGATCATCCTCAACTGCAACCCCTTGATTTTTTAAAATTGTCTGTAAAAGCTCTTTATTACTGCCAAATGCTCTAACATCTTGTCCAATATCATTTCTTAATTTCGTTAATTCTTCTATTAATTGTTGAGCATACTTTTGATTTAGTTGAATCTCTTCTTGTAAATCTGTAATCCCTTCTATTAACGTCTCTCCATCTCCTGTATTTATTGCCTCTACAATTATGTCATAATAATTTTCAAACTTTGTATCGTATTCAATAATACCTGTTAATGTATCTATAAGCTGTTTTTTTACCTTTGTATCCCATGTAAGGGCGTGTGCTCTAGCATCCTTTTGATCTTGTACAATTTTACCTGGTAAATCCGGATATCCATTAATTTTAATCCCTTCAAAGTTCACATCTGGATTCTTAATTAACATATACGAATAAGCATTCATAGATTTTGCAAAAAGCCCCGCCTTTTGCAAAGTTTCTTTCATCTTCACTTCATTTGCTGAAAGAGACGTATCACTATTGCTTGTTTGCTCAATTTTACTTGTCTCTGCAAATGCTGCTACTGGAGAGACTACAGAAGTTGTTGTCAAAGTTAAAAACGTCGATACAGCGAGTACTTTGTAAAGAGATTTTTTATTCATTTAATATTCCTCCTATATGTTTTTTATTTTCAATTTTTATCTTCTTGTTTAAAAGCAATGTCTTTTGCAATAAATTCCGCATCTTTATGAATATCATTCCAACTTTGTTTAGCCGCTTTTAAATCATCAGGTATTAAAGAGAGCTTATGGTCTTGCATTTGATCGATATTATCATATAAGTCTTTATAATTTGCCCCCATCGTATTCCATTGTTGTTGAATATTCGTTAGAGACATGATCGCTTGATCCACTGTTTGATATAAGTATGTCAAAGTGTCTTTGGCGTTAGTAAGTGAAATAACTGCTTGGTTAGCGAAATCGGCTTTCATCGTTAATTCTCCGATTTTATTGGAAATTTCGTTGTAGGAGTCCATATGATTAGATGCTGTAACACCAGCTGCTGTTCCTAAACCAATACCAGCTGCACCGAGAGCTGTAAGGCCGCCGACAACTAGCGGAGTTGCTGTTCCGCCTGTCACAACAATTACTACCCCTCCTGCAATAGTTCCAATAATTAAAACAGCTGCTCCCAATCCACCACCAATTGACCATGCTAGTACATTGTCAAAATGTGCTTTTTGAGTGGAACGTAGATTCTCAATTTCAGCTTGAAGTTGTGGAATCAATGCCTGTTTGCCCGCTAATATTGCCGTTAATCCACCTTTCCCATCTGGACCACCAATATTATTTTTAAAATCTATAGTATTTGTATATAGCTTTGTTTTGAAGGCTTCTAACATCTTTATGACTTCTGTAACTTCTTTTGAATTTGTATCAATCGAACTGATTAAATCACCAATACCTTCTTTTAGCCCTTCCTTATCTTTCTTTTTTACAGTGTCTATTAATGTGTCGTAATAATTATTAAATTGTTCATCGTAATTTACAATATTACGTGCTGTCTTTTGAATTTTTGGCTTCGCTGTATCTAACCAATAATTCGCATTGATTCGCGACAGTTCCTGATTAAGGTGAATATTTTTGATTAACTCTCCCCCTTCAGAACCTAAATCAATATTTGATAGATTTACATTTGGTTGTTTAATCATTGTTTTTGCGTACAAATCCATTACAAGAATATGAGAACCTGTTTCAGCTAACGCTTTCTTCAGTCCTTCAGGTCCTAATGTGTAATAACTCTCAATTTTCTGTTCTTGAACGCTCTGTTCTTGCGCAAGTGCCTGAATAGTACCACTGTTAGTTGCAGTTATAACCGTTGCCAAAGTGGCCACGGTTAACACCTTATATGAAAATTTCTTCAAATCTAATCCCTCCTAATTTTTTCGATAAACTATCAAAATTTATGAACTTGTTCTTCAAGTTGACCAATACAATTTTTTAATCGTCTTAATGTATCTTTTTGAGATAAATTGTTAGCAGTATCAGCATCTGTACTTAACTTTGTGATACTACTATTTATTAAATTCAAATCTTCTTTATAGCGTTTCAATAGATCAAGTTCTACATCCACTTGGCTAGCAAATGTATGTAAATCATGTTGCATAAGTAGAAGCATTGATTGTTGTAAATCTGCTATCGATAGTTTCGTTGTTAAATCATATAATTTTTGGTTTTGCTGCTCTAAATCATTTAAATACGCTCGTTGTTCTGCCTTTAGATTATTTACTTCAGCGAAGGTACTATATGTTTTCTTGATTCTTTCTGAGTCAATTACTTTCATAAGGTCATGCTCTTTCGCTTTTGTAGCTGCTGCAGCTGCAATTTCACCTTTATTATTTTTTTCTATTGATTCCCGCGCTTCTTTTTTAGCAGCTTCAATCTCTAAAGCAGTTTTACCATTTTCTTTTGCTTCTTGCTCTGCTTTTTTCTCTGCTTCTAAAATAGCGTTGTTAATTTCTTTTCCTTTGTTATACGCTGCTGCCGCTGTTTGAGCAGCTGGTTCAATAATATCTTTTGAAAGACTATAGATCTCTTGGAATATTTTTAGTCCTTGTTCATTTAAAGCTCCCGGTAGAAACGCTATTTCTTGCAAATTATTTTGAATTGATTTTTTAGTATCTAGTAATTCACCTTTTAGCTTGTCTATCTTCCCTGTTCCTTCTAAACTAAGTACTTCCTGAGCTTTTGCCACATCAGTATCGAGATTTTTAAGTTTTTTATCAAGCTGTAATTGGAGATCTGTTAATTCATTAATCTGATATTGAATACCTTCTTGGTTTGTCATAACCATTTCTTGAAGGACTTCTAGCCTATCGAGGAAACCTTCCTTATCTTCCTTATTATCTACATATTCCTTTAATGTTGGATAATAGCTATTAAATTTAGTGGCAAATCCTTTACTTTTTGAATTAATTAGAATTAACTTTGGATAGAGTTCCGATGTCCATTCTTTCATATCTTGTTTTATTAGGAATTGATCTGTATGTAAAGCTGGTACTTCATCTAGCTGTACATTCGGGTTCATTAAAGATTGGTCTATATACATTTGGATTAACTTAGATTGTGCACCTAATTTTCTTAAAGATGAAGAAAGAGTCATGTTCTCTTCTTGAAGTTCTGCTTGAGCAATAGGCGTTGCAAAAGTATGTACAGGAACAACTCCTGTAGCAACAATGGATGTTATCATTAATCCTGTAATTAATTTCCTTTTCATTCCATTTTCCTCCCTATATGATATTTTTCAAAATAATTCCTACGATTTTTTATTTAGTTTGAGCACCCCCAATTTACTTGAGTTTAGGAAAAATTCTTTCTATTTCCTATGATGTAAATTTTAGTCATGTACACATTTTTTAGCAAATAACGACGGAATTAACCTATTTCACGCTAAAATAGGTTATTTCACTGTAATTCCGAGTCTGAAAATGGATTAATATTAACAATATTCATCTGAATGTGTCACAATATAACGAAGTTTAGTCGTCTGACGACTAAATAATGACATATTTTTGTTAATAATGGATGAATTATGTGAATTGGAATAATTCTATTAATTATTCCTTGGCTTAATTATGTCTGGAATCGGCTTTGTACTTAGGCATGGGCCAGCAGGTTGTCGGTCATTTCGGTAATGCCATAGCGTGGTTTTCTTAGACTGAGTTCCTATATTTTAGCGGGTGTTTGGATACCCGCTGAAATAAGTTGAAGTTTACATATATTGATTCCCAATAAGACTCTTCTGGTAATAGATATTAGCTGTGAGATGGTACCTACTTAATTTTCATTATTGAGGGGTATCATTGACTTTGTAGTTACAAGGCACTTTTGAGATTTTTCATGTTTCTAGATTGAAATGTAAAGAACCAATTGCTTATTGAAGATTGGCAATCGGTTCTTTAATTAGATTTTTATTTAGTTTTGTAAAAACTTATTAGCCTACCTAAAAAGGTATAGACTAAGATTGAACTGTCATCCAGCGCGCATTTCTTCCTTTTGAGATAAGCTTAATTTCGCCTAATAATTGTAAATCAGTTAAAGCTTTACTAATTGTACTTTCGGCTATATCTGGATAAATGCTCCGAATGCAATCTTTTGTAAAAGGTTGTTGTTGATTATGAATGAAATTCTGAATTCGTTCTACCTTAGTATGTTTACATATAGAATCCAGTACTCTGCTATGTAAATCTTTATAAGCCTCTAAAATAATCATCAAGAACTCTTTTAACCAAAAGTTCATATTGTGTCCATTACAGTACCAATTAACCGATGATTTAAATATAGCTTCATAGTATTCAGATTCTCTTTTCTTTATATATTCATCTAAACAAACGTATTTTACAAATGTATGTCCGCTTTTTACTAATAGTAATTGCAAGAACATTAATGTTAATCTACCATTACCTTGACTAAAAGGGATTATGCAATAAAAATTGAATATAAAACGAGCGATCAATATAAGTGTAGGCATCTCTTTTTTGCGGTTTAATAAATTGTACTGGTTGCATAATTGTTCTATAGCCTGTGGAACATTTTCAGGTGGAAGAGGACGATAACAAATCGTGTGCATCCCTTTTTCAGGAATTCCTGGAATAGAAAATGGCTTTTGGCGCCATTTCGCGCTGTCAGAGGTATTATAATGAATTAATTGAAAATGCAATTCTTGTATAGTATCTGGACTTATAGAAAAAGTACGAGATTGTTTATGTACAAGAGTCAAAGTTTCATAATAACAAAAAATCGCATCTTCCGAAATTGATTGGGGTATCATATCATCTAAAATAATTTCTTTTAATCGCTTATTTGAAACTTTTATGTCCTCATAAACTGAAATATAGTTTTTTATGTACTGTAGGGGTATAGCTTTTTCAAGGCTAGTGAATATATCAGGTCTTTGCTCTTTATAAGCGGTCAACATACCTTTATATTCACTAATTTCACTGACTAAGGTTATTAGTTGCTGATCAATATTTATGTACTGATCTTCGAAAAAATTTCTCATTTTGTTCCTCCTGCCACTATTTCTCAATTGCTCTATTACAATAATATTTTTGGGAGTTCCTAATGTTATTCTAGTATTACTATTCAAATAACATTTGGTTTAATAGAGCTTTTACTTTTTTTAAAAAGAGGATTAATTTATTATTCAAATTTTTGTATAAAGTTACTCTGGATTTTGAAATTACTTTTTTATTCTAAATAATGGATGTATCATGAATATAGACATTAGATATTATTAAATATCGGAATATTATCTTTTAAATGTACTGATATCTTTATTATTTTTGTGACATTTCTGTGTTATTTTCCGACATTTTTATTACGTTTATTAATTAGATAACTATTTTGTGTCCTTTTGCTGTGTAAATCAATTGCTAGCAGAACCTTTATTTATGTGTACTAGCATTTTGTTCGTCCTTTTTTAGCATTATAATGAAAGAGACAAGCGGATATCATATCTTAATTAGACATGGAATCCGCTTGTTATTAATTCATTGAAACTTTCTGTAATCATAAAACAATATCACCTTTTAAATATGTAACATCGATCTTAATCAAAACAAAAAGCACTCTTGGTTTTGATACGTATCAAAACCAAGAGTGCCGCATTATGCCAAAATTGTACCTTGATGAAGCTCGACAATCTATTTATTTATGCTTTTTTTGCTTTTTGAAGATACATTTGATTATCTGCTACACTCAATAATTGCTTCGCTGTAGCCCCATCTTGTGGAAAACGCGCACAGCCGATACTTGCTGAAATCACAATTTGCTGTTCCTCGATGCTAAACGGCTCCCGTAATAACTCGTGTACTTTTTCTGTATACGGTTCAACTTCATTTGCCGTAGTGATATGTTCAACTAATAACACAAATTCATCTCCGCCAAGACGTGCCCAAACTTCCTGCTTTTGAGTAAATTGCTTGCACCGTTCCGCAAACATTTGCAGTAATAAATCTCCCTGTAGATGTCCAAACTGGTCATTTACTGCTTTAAAGCCATTCAAATCTATGAAAAATAGCGAAAATACCTGATCCTCTTCTTCGATTAAACGCTCTAAACGATCTAACATAAATTTACGATTCGGTAAATTCGTTAAACTATCATAATAAACAAAGTGCTCCAGATTTTTGGAAAAATCAATCGAACTTTTTAAATACTTATTTAAGTTTTGAATGCGCTTATAGTGATTAGATACATCATAAAGTTCTATCATTAAATACGATGTATGTTCTATTTGTATATGTTGAATTAAAATATTTTGACGAGGTGGCTTCATCTTTTCACACTTATTTTCCACAAAATATTGATGCATCGCTGCTGAGCAAAAGCTTTTTTGTTTATCCGACAAAGCCTTTTCAAACATATAGGCATAAATCTTTTTATCAAAACGTGGAACAACTGTTGTGATCGGTAAACCTTTAACCTCTTCTTCACTTCTACCTGTGTACTTGACTAACCATTTATTCCATAATTGAATGTTCAATTGCTCATCCAATAAAATAATGCCATTATCTAGCTGATTGACGATTGCCACATATAAATCATTCATCCAAATCCCTACTAATCTCGTCCACTTTTTGAATTAAAAATTCGATTGATTCTAATGAAAACTTAATTAAAATGATGCCTAGAACCTTTGAATCATCTACATCAAAACTTACATAAAGTAATAATACATTGCTATCCCCGGAGCTAGTCAGTGTTTTATAAAACTCTCCTTCATTATGTAAAATTACCTGTGGCACATCGTACTCTAGTTTCATCTTCAGCAGGCTTCCCATACCACCCATAATAGAATTTAGAATGATATTGCCTATTTCCTTTACAACATCAAAATCCTCATCATTAAATGAAAGCTCTTCAATCTCTTCTGTATATTCTTCCCCTAAGCAAAGCGCAGTCAAATATTTAATTTGCTCTGCCGGAAAAATAAAATCTGCTCTACCAGAAAAGACATTACCAAACTTTAAAGAGGTAGATAGTACTGTACCATTTATTACAGGAGTCAGCTCTTCTTGATTGCCAGACTTTAATTCTTGTAACCCTAGTAAAGTTATCTCTGGTACTGACAAAAAAATTCTTTTTTGAAGAATTTCTGATAATAAGTTAGCTGCCTCACCGACAAATACATTATACAGCTCTTTCAATATATCCTCTTGTGTTGTTGTCAACAACTAAATCACCCTTCTATCAATAATTCTATCTCCTTCAGTTTCGCAACATTTATCGGTTTATTAATAAATGCTAACGCTCCAGCAGATAAAACCTCGTCACGAACCGCCAATTGTACGTCAGCTGAAAGCACGATAATTTTAGCCGTTGGATATTTCTCTAATAATTGTCTAATTGCCTCTTGTCCACTCATCTTAGGCATTAATAAATCCATAAATACAAGGTCAGGTAGAAAAGTTGCAAATACTTCAATACCTTCAACACCGTCATTTGCTGTTTCATAAACAGCATCAGGGTAAATAGATTTTAATGTTTGTATTGTTGTTTTTTGAGAAAACACGGAATCATCTACTACAAGTACTTTCATAAAAAATTTATCCTCCGCTATTAAAATCATGTTTCTTAAAATAATATCACAATTATTCTTTATTTGAAAAATATTTAACTAGTTCTCTAAATGTTGGTGAAATATCTATAAAAAGTTTTTTGCTAACTATTCTTAAAGGTATCAAGATTTCACTAAAGGATACATTCGAGTTCATCGTTGAGTTAAAAAAGCGATGTCCTAGAGCACAGATTCAAAAATTCGAGTAAATGGTGCAGAATAATTTAACCCTAATAAGGTTCCACATTGAGAAAAATATTATTCTTAAATAATTTATTACTCACGTTTAGATGAATAGCATCATTCAATAGGTGTATTTTTTATTTATTATTCTTCTGATTTTATTGGTATTGAGAAATCTGGTAGCGAGTTAACAATATCTTCATATGAATTAAAAAAAGAACTGTTAGAATAAACTTCTAACAAAGTACCAGCTTGAATTAGACTAAAGACAGTCGTTTCAACATCGAAGTTTATATTTACAAGATCAAACAATCCTCTTGGACGTCTCTTTTTATCAACTGAAAAGCAGTCCCTCCTAGAAGACCAAAAAACTAAATCTTCCATACTACCTGTTAATTTTATAAAAGGGAAAATAACAGAAAATGATTCACTATTTAAAATTTCAAGAATAGCAACCTTCGAATTTTCGTATTTTCCAATATATTCAAAATCTAAACTGTTTTCATTACAAATTAATTCAAAATCATTCGTATGAATATTTATAATTTGAATACAAAAGTATATTGGAAATGCATCAATTTTCTCCATCCAAATTTGAATCGTTTCCATGTGCAAACTCATCGTGTCCGGAAAGATAATATCAAATACATAATTAGGGTTTCCTAACATCTTAAACTGAAGAAATTCTTCATATCGCATTTGTGTAATATCACTAATTTCAATTTTCATTAGATCTAAGTTCCTATCTTTTTATTGCTCCTTTATAATATATTATTATTACTTTTTCAATGAATAGTAATGGCAGCAACTGAGAGGAGTGAATTTAATGCTATATAAGGAAAAGAAAAGCGTGTTTTGAATTATTCAAAACACGCTTTTTCTATACTCTATTGAATCATCCTTTTATTATCAAGTGCCTTAAAGTAGCGTTACCTTTGGATGTCGTACAAACAGTTTCGCTAATCTGCCATAAAACATCAATCAGTCGTGTACTGTCGCTACGAAAACACTTGTAACTGCCGTTTCACTTTCTTTACATAAAACACGTACTGAAAGAAGTTAAAACGAGTTAATGTAAAACAATAGTTTTAGCTCGATCTTCATTGACAGTATAAAGGAAGAAGTTTAATGTAATATCTTTTTCCTTTATATTTTTAAATGTTTCTACTTGGTTATGTGTTCTTAACACCCCATCATTAGAACGAGTTTCAGCAAAGATTCTTTTGCCATTCTGATAAATAACATTTTGTGTGATACCACCAAATTGCTTGTTCTTACTTTCTGATTCAACAATTAAATCATTACCTTTTGTATAGTAGGTAATATCAATTGGATACCCGTTTAATTCTGTTTTTATAGTCTTTGGCACATCAGAAATATTTGTTAGCTCTACTTTGTCTTGCTTTTCAGCTTCATAAGAAACCTTCGCATCATTTAAAGTAAGTGAAATTTCTTTATTCGTAATATCTTTTATTAGCTCCTGTGTTTCAAAGGAAAGATAATCATCAAAATAATTTCCTGACAATTCTTGTTCACCAATTCGTAATTTAATCTGACGATAATTGAAATGAGCTATATTAGAGTTAGAATCTGTATATTTTTCATCAAAATAAAGCTTCACATTACTCGGTGTAATCACAAGCTCGTTAAATTGAAGTTGCTGTGAGCCTACCTCAACTTTTTCGTCTATATCCATAACAAAAGTAGACTTTTTAGCAAGATCTTGATTGTATTTAAAATCCAGGTTCCACGTTTCTGGTTTATAACTTACTGTATCAGTATAACTTAAAAATATCCCTAATTTTTCTACCGCTTCTTTTTGTATCTCTAGTGAATCACTTCTTTTAATGACATTTGCTTGAGGACGTTTATGAGTGACGCCAAAACTCGCAATGGTTTCATTTTGAATTTTATAAGATACATATGCGTCTTCTATGTTATTGGACTCTTCCAGGTCGATAAGATAATCCAATGTATATTGCCCGTTTTGATATCCATTTGAAGTGAATTCTATTTGTGATACTCCATCTTGATTAATAGTAATCTTTTCAGGGAACGCGTTCGATTGAACTACATTTTTTAACTCTACACTTTTCAGCTGTATCTCCTTTACACCACCAAGTTGAAGTGTAACATGGCTGTTATGTGGGATTTCCTCATTTGTATGTAGGATCCCTACTAATTTATCCGATTCCTGATTATATACTGCACTTGTTTCCATCTGTATTTCTTTTTCGTCATTTATTTTGAGTAATGCTTGTTCGAAGTCTGCATAATCTATTGGATAATCGTGATCAATGTCTAAGCTAAAGTTAATAGTAGTCCCATTTTGATCTGAAATTACATTATGAATATTTAATACACCAGCTTCGTTTTCTACAGTTTTATTGATTTCCTGTCCAAAGCCATTTTCTAAAGAAGTAATAACGCCTGTTCTATTCATATTTCGCATCCAGTCCAAGATTTCTGTTGTATATTTAGCAAATACAGGTGTGGCTGATAAAACAATTGTAATCATAATGGCAGTTAATATAATTTTGGGTTTATAGCTATGTTTTTTAATTTTATAATTATGATTTCGTTGTTTACGGATGATTTTACTCCACATTTCATTCTCATTAGGATATTCTACTTCATCGTACTTCACTTTTTCTTTTATTAAATCGTCCATATTACTCATGATGATCCCTCCATTCGAGTAACAAATTTTCATCTACTTGGATAAACTTTTTCATTAATTTTTTACCTTTATAAAGTCTCGATTTAACCGTCCCCTCAGGGATTTTTAGAATTTCAGCGATTTCTCTATCTTTACAATCATGCACATATTTCAATACCATTACCTTCCGTATGCGAACAGGCAGATTGTTCATTAAATCGACTAACTCACTTTTATTTTCATTGAGCTGTATTGTTCGCTCAATATTTTGGGTATTGTCAACTCGTATAAATGATAGGAAATCAAAATTTTCTTTTAATAGCAGTCTTTTCTTTTTCTTTAAATAATTTCGAGACATATTCATAGCAATACTAAGCAACCAAGATTTTTGATTTTGTATAGCTTGAAAATCTTCACTCAAAGCTTTTGCAAATACATCCTGACAAAGATCCTCTG
This sequence comes from Lysinibacillus sp. EB271-A1-10B, assembly GCF_058791335.1. NCBI lineage: Bacteria > Bacillati > Bacillota > Bacilli > Caryophanales > Bacillaceae > Lysinibacillus > Lysinibacillus sp. EB271-A1-10B. The sequence goes on along the minus strand of NZ_JBYTDL010000002.1, from coordinate 42,497 downwards.
CATCGTATTTATTTTGAAGCATGTAATAGCAAGCTCTGAAAACGTCTTTATAATATGTTTGAAACAATACCCTCTCATCGCTAATTTGTTCCACAATCCCACCTCCTTTTCCGATTTCTACACAAGTAACAATTTAGCATTATAAATAGTTCATTTTTTCAAAAAAACTTTTATTCAATTTCGTTAAATGCCCAGAAATTCACAAAAAATTCTTATCGAACTAAATTTCAAATCAACATGAGAAACGGCACAAGAAAAATTAGGCTACTTAACGCCCATTATATATGGGAATCAAGCAGCCTAAAAAGTGTTTAATGTGTGTCTCAAATACAGATTTTGATTGGTAGTTTAACATAGTTTTTTAATATTTATGATTGTCAAAGGTTTTAATATGGTTGTAAGTTATTTCATAACTTTTTTTCATTGAAAACCATTCTGAAAATGCATTGCATTCACCATAATCAGTACTTTGGAAAGGGCAACAATCTATACTAAACAGCCTTAAGAATCAATCTACCACAAACAAAACCACAACTAAGAGCACTATATTTATCTCCCTGAACAAAAAAATATAGTAAATTTTCACTAAAACTATTTACATAAATATAAAATTGAGAGAAAATATAATAGTATTTCTATATTTTATATAATAAAGAAGGAGCTTTAACATGAAAAAAATTATTTTTTCAACAAGTCTATTATTTTTTTGGGTGAAAGGAGCCGTAGAAATTGATAACAGATTTGTAAAAACCAATTTATCAAACACAATTCTAGGATTTATTCCAGCAGGAAAAGATGAACAAAATATACCTCTAAAGAATATTTCGGGATCAATGTTATCCTCAAAATATAATCTTAAAGCAATAATAATTGGTCTATTTATTATTTCACTTGGATTTTCATCTATGGATGGAAGCCTTATCGGTGGTTTATTTTGGTTAATTATTGGTATCGGAATTACCGGAAGTGGAATTCAAACAATATTAAGCATAGAAAAATCAGGGACACCATATTATATAAGTGTGCCATTTTTTGAAAAAGCAAAAATACAAGAATTAAACCAGTATATCCACGCAGCTTTAGCTGAAGATACTGACAAAACAGATTTAAATTTATTCTTTGATAAAAAGAATCAATAAACACTAAAACCGTATTAACTTTTAGTTTATACGGTTTTTTCATTTTTATAAAATTCTTTGAACATTTTCTAGCGTCACTTTATTATTACGATTAACGTTTGTACTGATCACCTTTTAATCATATATAGCAATTGCATCAATCATTCGCACTAGCATATAAATTACTGAAGCACAGCTTATTTTACTTATTTTTAATGTAGTATATTAGTTCCTGCTAGAATGAATTCGAGGTAATAAATATTCAAGTCTTTAGTTGAAACGTCCAACCGTCACAACGACCAAAAAGAAGGCTACTTAATCAATTTTAGAAATTGATAAAAAGTACTGCCTCGTTTTTTCAATAAGAAAAAACGAGCTGCCTAACGCACTCCGTTTGTTTAGATGATTTGATTCACAACTCAACCTATCTTACATACTGAAAGAAATAGCTCTACACTACCTTCTAGACAACAAAAAAGCAGTCAATCTTTATAGACTAACTGCCTTCTAAAACTAGAACTTATAAAATCTTCTGATAAAGTTCGAAATTATCTAAACCATATTCACTATATCCTAAATCTATTGTATCAATGTACTCAAACCCATATTTTCGATAAAGTTTTATAGCAGGTTTATTTTTTCATATACATCCAAACGAATAGCTTTAATATTCATTTCTTTACTATACTGAATAATAAAATCCATTAGTCTTTTCCCATTTCCCTTTTTGAGATAAGTAGGATGTACAGCAAAAGTATATATAACTAATATATCTTTATAATCTAAATCAATATTCCAATTAACTTTAGAATAACCTAATCCTTGTTCTGTCGTAATATGACAGTACCAACAATCTGTTTAGCATCTCTAATCACATATAAATTCCCTTCCTGTACGCCATTTATCGCAGTTTCTTTTACAGGATATACTCCTTTTTTCCATCCAGGGTAATTTATATGGGAATCAAGATAATCATTTAAATCATTATATAAAGATTCAATTTCGACTGTATTATATTTCGTCCCTTTTTCAATCTTCATAATTTCCCCTTTATTAGTTAGTTGAAGATTCGTAAATCACATTTTTCGGCCACTATATTTTTTTACTAAAGTTACTGAAATTGCAATAATAAAAACAATCATACTATTCATTATTAAAAAGTATCCTAGTTGCATGCCATAAAATATTGCAAAAGCACCTCGGATAATAAATAGCGCTAATAAACTTCCTATTGTACCAAAGAAAACCGCTAGTAATAATATTGTAAAAGCAGCAAAATATAGATTTTTCTTTTTCTTATAGGATATAAATCCAATAATATTTGCACTAACAATAAGAAAGCCCATAAGTATTAAGAAAATACTATCCATTTAACCCTCCTAAATAAACATATTTTACCATTGAAACCAAAAACCTTCTTGAACTATTTTGCTCTGTTAGTAAAAAAATGTCTTCACTTGTTGTAAGTTAAAGTGGAAAGTTTCACAAATAATAAAAAATAGATTATACTGGACTAACTATCATATTCAAAAAGGAGCATTTCCTATGACCGAGAATAATCAATCTGAAGTACCAAAAAAAATCAGCCTGCAAGAGGCAGTGAAAAAGCAGCTTGAAAACAAAAAGAACAATTCCACTGCTAATAAAGGAAAAAAGCATGCCGACCTTTCAACAAAAAAAATGAAAAGCCAGCAAACGAAAAAAACAAGCAATACCCGTAGAAAAATGGGTGTCTAATCTACCGACAATATCGGAGAGACATATTACCAGACAGAACTGTTGTCGATCATTCTTATTATTTCTATTATCGTCGCCATGAATCGGGTGATGATGACTTCGGGTATTAATGAGGTCGCCAATGTTATATTTATATCTTTTCATTCATTGAAAACCTTCAAAAAGGCTTAGGAATAACTCCTAAGCCTTTCAATCTTTCTATTATTGTGTAATGCTCGATTTGAAATCTGAAGATAAAGTATGAGTATGTCTTAATCACTAAATTAGAACATTCCCTAAGTATTGGGCATTACCTGCTGAACTAATAAATATTCAACTTCTAAAACAAAATTTTCTTTTCTGTTGGAAATTGAAATTCTATAAAGTCCTCCAATAAAAGTTCAGTTTGTTTGCCATCTTTTTAATAAGGCAACCGTTATCTTTGGATCAGTCCAGATATCCCTACCAATTTTTAATTCTCTTTATAATCTAAACACACTTTTTTGTTTTCTTTTCAATGTTCTCTAAGTATACTTAGTTGCTAATTAGGAAATTCTATAATTATCGAGACTATACCTGTCATTATATTTAAAAGGTTGGGGATTATTTAAATGGAGTCAATATGGTTAGAGTATGCCTGGGCATTGCTAATTCTAATTGGATTAGAAGGATTATTATCGGCAGACAATGCTCTTGTACTTGCAGTTATTGCCAAGCATTTACCCGAAGAACAGAAAAAAAGAGCAATAAATTACGGAATCATTTTGGCTATAGTTTTCAGAATTGCTGCACTTTTTGCGATATCCTTTATTGCGAATGTCTGGCAGATTCAAGCAATAGGAGCAGCCTATCTTCTTTATCTAGGATTAAAACATGTCATTAAGGCACTGTTTGGGAAAGATAATAAGAATATTCACAAGGACGATGAAAAGGAAGCCGCTGGTAAAGGTTTTGGTCCAACTGTTGGGAAGATTGCATTAGCAGACCTTGCTTTTGCAATCGATTCAATACTAGCTGCAGTTGCTTTAGCTCTCGGTCTTCCCGATTCTCCCTTAGGTAATTTTGGAGGTATGGATGGAGCGCAATTTATTGTTGTTGTTCTTGGAGGGATTGCTGGACTAGTCCTAATCAAATTCGCAGCAACTTGGTTTGTGCAACTACTTGAAAAACGTCCAGCATTAGAAATAACAGCATATGCAATAGTTGCATGGGTTGGTGTCAAACTAGCTATAATAACGCTCGCCCATGAGGATATAGGTATTTTAGATCCTCACTTCCCTCACGGTACTGCCTGGACTATGATTTTCTATGGCGTATTAGTAGGTATTGCCCTAATCGGGTGGTTTGCACCTAGGAATAAGTCAAAATCAAATGGGTAAAAGTTATAAATTAAACCTCGTTTCTTGAGCAGTTAACGGGAGTTAATGTATTTGCATTTTGTAGTTTGAGCATATTTTTTATTCCAATAAAAGAGTGCAATTATAGATAAGATTGTGCTCTCAGTTTATACGTTTACAAAATAAATTTTGGCAAGGTGCTCAACCACATGAAACGAAAGATTCCGTTATTACAGCAACTCATCTAGTTCAAGATATGGACTTATACCGTAATGGTTGAACCAAATTAAAATAATCATGATTTGCTAAAATGAGATGGATTCTTTCCAATGCATCACCAAAAGATTGTTCATCATATTTTTTCGTCCACACAATCATAGAGACGATATTCATTGCTGATAAAGGGCATATATTCGCCAAAATGTATCGTCTGGAGATTCTGTAAAATAAACATTTATTTGTCCATTACAAAATAAGACACTATGTCTTTTGCTAAATAAAGAAAGATTATAAATAAGGGTCACCAAAATCATAGCCATTTTCTCGCAACAAGTAAAAATGATGATGGCACTATACGGTCGAGTACTTTCAATATAATAAATCCATCCTCTAATAAAAACTCATAAGCAGATTCCTTTTCACTCTCTCCTCAATTATTAGTTTTTTCTAATTATTTACTTTGGTTTTGTAACCCTTTTTCTATATTACTCCTTGAAAAACATCAGAGTATATTTAATTCACTAAATTTCTCGTTATGACATACTTCAATCTTTCTCGTAGGCAATGGCATATAAAAAAGCTGCCGCCTGTAAAATACAGACAGCAACTTCAACTAGAGTAGCAGTTATGAACTATGCAAGCTACAGTTTAATTCTCTATTAGTTTTTGGCATACTCATTTTTTAAGCTGCTTCTTTTTTAAAAATTTTGTCACTAATAAACAGCCAGTGGCCCATAAGGACCTTCGATAATTTCTATTTTTGTTTCGAAAATATCTGTCAAAATTTCTGAGTCCATAACCTCTTCTACAGTCCCAAAAGCGGCAATTTGTCCATCTTTCATAGCACAAATTCTATCAGAATATTTGGCAGCAAAATTGATATCATGCATAACAGTCAGAATTGTTCTTCCAAATTCATTCGCCGCACGTCTCAAATGCTCCATCATTTGAACAGAACGAGCAACGTCAAGATTGTTCAGAGGCTCGTCCAAAAGTACATATTCAGTCTCTTGACATAAAACCATTGCCACATATGCCCTTTGTCTTTGACCACCTGAAAGCTCGTCTAAATATCTATCTTCTAAATTAGTCAAATCTAAAAAATCAATATATTTAGAAATAATTTCCTCATCTTCTTTCGTTAATCTTCCCTTTGAATAAGGAAATCGTCCAAATCCAACTAGTTGTCTAATAGTAAGCCTAGTTACAAAATGATTTTCTTGACGCAATATAGTTAAAATTTTTGCTAAGTCTTTTGATTTGGATTCAGCAATATCCATATTTGCCACCTGAATTTGACCTTCCTCCATATCCAAAAGTCTTCCAATCATCAAAAGTGTTGTAGACTTTCCAGCGCCATTTGGTCCAATTAAAGAAGTAACACCCGCTTTTGGTATTTCAATATCCAAAGGTCCTATTTTTACCTCATCAGTATAGAACTTTTTAACATTATCAATTTTTATCATAAAGCCCTCTTCCTTAAAACTACAGTTAAAAATATTATTCCACCAAATAATTCAATAATAACTGAAACTACACCTTGAGCATGGAATACGTGATACATCAAAAAGTATGCACTCGTTAATATCAAAAATCCTATAGCAAGAGCCATTGGAAAAATATATCTATGATCATAAGTTGATGCCGCCTGATAGCTCAAAGTTGCTACTAAAAAGCCATAGAAAGTAAGTGGCCCAATCAGAGCTGTTGAAATTGACATCAAAATAGCAACTAATACAAGCGTATAAATTACACTAGATTGATATTTAACTCCAAATGAAGTAGAAACATCCTTTCCTAGTGACAATATATTTAGATTTTTAGAATGAGCAAGAAGTAATAGTGCTACAATTATTACCATAGGAATTACGATAGGAAAATATGCTGAATCCGCATTATTAACAGAACCAAACAATCTTGCCTGTAAAATATCAAATTCAGAAGGCGCAAGTAGTCTTCTCATGAAAGTTGACACAGAATTTAGCCCAGTGCCAATAATAATTCCAACTAAAAGCATAAGTTGTAAATTCCCGTATTTACCAGAAAGGAGCCACCCATAAAGTATCAAACTCATCAAGACCATAATAACAACTTGAAATAAAAATGATCCAATCCCAGTAAAATTTATCAATGCACTAGCACCAAAGAAAAATATTGTACTAGTATGAATGGTTGAGTAAAGTGCTTCGAAACCTAAAAGTGAAGGAGTTATAATCCTATTATTCGTAATCGTTTGGAAAGCAACCGTTGACAAGCTCTGACAAACTGCAGCAATAATCATTGCAACAAGAGCTACTATCCTTCTCATAACAACTGGGATAAAAGAAGGTGAGTCTACTGGAACTGGATTGTTATAAACTAAAAGTCCATATGAAGAAAGGACCCCCAAAGCAATCAATGTTATTAGCAAAATCCAATAACGTCTTTCTTCCTTCTTAGAACGAAAAGCCCTAGCTGATCTATTTTCATTATGAAGGCCAGAATCGATTTCAACATTTTCTTTATTTCTATATTCCAATGTGTTCATCGGTGCCTCCTTGGCTTTCTTTGTCTCAATAAAATAGTAATAAACACGACTGACCCCACTGTTCCAAGTATTAAAGAAACAGGTACTTCAAAAGGCATTATTATTGTTCGAGAAATGATGTCACAGGCAGTTACAGTCCCCATTCCTATCAAACATACCCAAGGTAAATTACTCCTAAGATCATCGCCTCTATACATTGAAACAATGTTTGGGACAATTAGACCTAAGAAAGGTAAGTTTCCAATAACAGCTGCAACAATTCCAACTGCAAGAGAAATAAGGGCAGTCCCCACAAGAACAATCCTATTGTAATTAACGCCAAGGCTTGTTGCGACATCTTCTCCTAGTCCAGCTAAAGTCAATCTATTCGCATAAATAAAAATAAACAAAGTAACGATAACAATTAGCCATAAATATTCATATCTTCCCACCTGAACAGGCGCAAAAGAACCTACAAACCAAGTTTCAATACTTTGTGTCATTTGAAAAAGGAGCCCAAAAAAAGTGGACACTGCAGAAATGACTGCTCCAAGCATCAATCCAATAATCGGGACAATTAAAGACGAACGAAGTTTAACTCTTTTTAAAAATAAAAAGAAAATCATAGTTCCTATAAAAGAAAAAATGATTGCACCAGTCATTCTTAGAACTAAAGTCGGGGCAGGAAATAATAAATAAACAAAAAGCAGCCCTAAACCTGACCATTCAATAGTCCCTGTTGTTGTAGGTTCAACAAAACGATTCTGTGTAATCAGTTGCATTACGAGTCCTGCCATTGACATTGCAGCTCCAGTAAGCATTAATGCAACTGTTCTCGGAACACGAGTTATGAAAAACATCTCCATTCCATCCTCTTGTCCACGTATATCATAAACTCCAGTAAACAGTGATATAATACCTAAAATAATAACAACTATAATCGCTAATATAAAAGGTCTTGTCCATATTTTATTGTAGTTATAAAACTGGGGTTGAGAATTTATCTCAACCCTAGAAGTTACATTTTTCAGCACTTTTTATACTCCTTTACACTACTTAGCTAAAGTATTTGCAAGGTTTTCAAACAACTCTATATACGTCTGAATTGATTCATTTGTGTAAGTATCTGCTGGTGCATAAATAATATGTTTTTTAGAAACAGCAGTTGTTTTTTGAAGAGCAGGTGCGTTAGCAATAACATCCTGAGCAGGAACTGCATCTTTTTCACCAGATATTGCAGCATCACGATCTAATACGAAAAGCCAATCAGGATTACTTTGTGCAATAGCTTCAACAGAAACTTCATCACCTTTATGATCTGAACTAGAATCGGCAACCTCTAATGCTGGTGCCCAACCGAAAATTTCATACATCGGTCCCCAAACACGTCCAGAATGAGGAGCAGCAAAACCAATATCCCCACCACCAACGATAACACTCATCACTTTATCTGTTCCATTATAAGCAGATTTAGCATTTTCAATAACTTTATCAAAATCAGCTACCACTTGTTTAGCTTCTTCATTTTTATCGAAAATTTGCCCTAAAGCAATTGTAGAATTTTTAAGTCCATTTACTAAGTTTTCCCCAGGTGTAGCAGCTTCCTCAGAAACATCTACATTAAGATCAATAACAACTGCATTTGGTACTAATTTTTTGATCTCTTCGTAATAGTCTGCAAATCTTTGACCGACGATTACAAGTTCAGGGTTTGCAGCCGCTATAATCTCAAGATTTGGTTCACGGTGATTTCCAATATTTTGAACTGATTCATCACTTACGTATGGTGAATCCGCAGGCATTACATCCTTTGGAACAGCTGCTAGTTCAATTTTCCAATCAGCTAAAGTTTCAAAAGTTCTATTATCCAAAGCGACTACATTCTTTGGGTTTACAGGAACAGTAACAGTTCCATGGGCATCAGTGATTTCTACTGTCGCAGGTTTAGCAACCTCTTTACTTCCATTATCTTCATTAGACTTTGACTCTTGATTAGATTTATTACTTGAATCTGAACAAGCTACTAACATCAATGTCAAAACTGCGATAATACCAACAAATTTTAAAAACATAGATTTCTTCATACTCATACTCCTTATTATGTAATTTATTTCGAAAACGATGAAGTCTATAGATTGAATTGGATAGTAATTGCTAGCCATCTCAATTGCTATTGATAATCATTTTCAATTAACCGTTCTGTGAATCAGTATAGTCTTTAATTCTGTGAAAATCTTGTGAAAAATGTAAGATAATAAATAAAGTTAATTTTTCACATTAAGTATTGGATACAAAAAAGTAATACCTGAAGTAATCTTTTTATAGTTTCCTTTTCTTCAATATCTTCCAGAAACTGCTTGGTTATCTGATTTAATAGAACAAAAAAACGAGCAAACTAGTTGAAACTGTTTTTACTCGTTTTTTTCGATTATGTTTAATATTAATTACTGGGACAAACTGTAGACTATTCAATCATTGAATAGCCCCTGCCATGAATTGTTTGAATATATCTGTTTTTCTTCTCGCACTTTAGCTTTTTTCTTAAATACCCAATATATAAATCCACTACATTTGGATTTACTGCCACGTCATATCCCCAAACCTGATTCAAAAGCATTTCACGGCTCAATATTGTATTTTTATTCTTGATTAAAAATACAAGTAAGTCATATTCGCGCTTAGTAAGCGGAAGATTTTCGCCACCTTTTGTCATAATATTGCGGGATGCATCAACGAAGAGATCTTTAAATCTAAAGTAGTCATTCTCGATTGGCTGGATACAGTCCCCTCTTCTTAAAACAACTTCTATCCTTGCTACTAATTCTTCTTTCACAAATGGTTTTCTTATATAATCATCTGCTCCTGCTTGTAATCCTGCTATGCAGTCCTTGCTGGACACATTGTTAGTCACTATGATTATTGGGGTCGTTTTAACAGCCCGTATTTGTCTGCAAATTTCCGGTCCAGATATACTTAACGAATCCCAATCCAATACGATAATATCCCAATCTTGCTCATATACTATATTTAAACCTTTTTTTTCATTGTGAAGTGTTAAAATGAAATAGCCCTCTTGCTTTAGACCGCTTACGATCTTCTTTGCTAATGACCGTTCATTCTTAATTACCAACACCTGCTTCACCTATAGTTCACCTCTGCTTCATTCATAAAATTATTTATCACAAAAAAGAATATCGGATTTATAAATCTTAAATTTCTAAAAACTATTATAACAACTCATAAGGATAAATTTGGGATAATTTACAACGAATATGTATAAAATGCATTGGATATGGTTATACGTTGCGACACCACACTCATTTGTGTATTAAGCATCTTCATGCTAGTATAAATTGATCAAATAACCGCTAGAATCCGAATAGGTGGACATTTGGATTCTAGTCTACTTTCACAATATCGATAATGATTATCATTGTCAATAAAAACCAGAATCACCTGTATAACTGGTGGTTTAATCTGTATGTACCAAGTGGTCTGCTTTCGCCTTTATCGATAAGTAAAATCACTAGAATAACGATTTTCATATTCCACCGCTTTTATTCTATTAATTGTTTTTCAATTATCAATCCATACTGCCTTTCACCTAGGTCGAAATATTTCTAATTCATCACCAACTTTTTTCCCTTCATATTCTATAGAATCAGATCGCATATTGAGGGGGAATCGTATGGGGATTGAATTCACAGCCCTCCATTGGATTTACGTTGTTTTATTGTCCTTATCATTGCAGTGTCACTACCTTTTCTTCTTTCTATGTCAGACTCAACCTCTCAAAAAATATCAAAAAGCCATACCTTGTTTTGATATGGCTCTAGTTTGCATCTAACATCGTGTTCTTGATTAATGTATATCTATTTTTAACATGCATTTTTCAAACATTTTAATAATCTTCCTAAGATAACTCTCACAATTCTTTTTGACAACAATATATTAAATAAATTACAGGAAGGAAAATTACATATATCTGAATATTTAGATAATTTTTCCTAAAGAATTACTTCAGAACTATTGACCCGTGTATTTACTTTCTTTTTATTATAAAATCAGATGTAATTCCTATACTTAAACTAAATAATAGATAGTAATAGTTTATCTAATCTCATTCATAAATATTGACAAATCATTCATAGTTAGTGGTTTAGATATGTAAAAACCTTGTATAGAATCATATTCGGCTTCTGATAAGGAATTAAACTGCTCAACACTTTCTACACCTTCTATGATAACCTTTAGATTTAAAGCTTTGATAAACTTTGTTAGCATTTCAATTACCTTTTTATTTGATTGCCCACTAATAAACAACCTATCGAGCTTCACCCCATCAAGGGGGAACAAAGAGATATATTGAAAATTCAGATTCCCTGAGCCGAAATCATCAATAAATATAATATGACCACGATCACGAATAATTTTTAAATTTTCTCTTACTTCTATCCCCATTAGGGTTTCCTCGGTTATTTCAAAAGCAATTCGGCTATTGTTATTAAAATTAATTTCATTAAGATGCTCGATTAGCCAAGATATATCTTTTATTAATGAAGCTGTTAGATTAATAGAGACATAAACTATATCATTATACCTTTTCAACAAATCCACAGCTTTATTAATAATATTTTTGGTTAATTCCACCAAATTCTCTATATCTAAAATCGGCATAAATATACCTGGTGACATTGGACCGAGTTCTTCACATTTCCATCTACTTAGCGCTTCAAAGGATACTTGTCTATTATTGTGTAATATCGGTTGAAAAACGATTTCAAACTCATCCATTAATAAACCTTTATGTGAAATGTACTCTTTTATCGCATTACTATTCGTGTTTTGCAAATAGACTTGTCTAACGTAATTTAACGCTGGAAGTTTTCTATCTTGAACAGATAGATAATGTATCTTCAAATATTCAATATTTGATAAATCTTGAATAATCAAATGAGCTTGCGACTGAACATTACAGACTAATATATATTCCTTATCAAATACTCTATAACATTCAACTTCTGTTTGATACATAGCTAATTTCTTCTTAACCACATCTATACATTTAGAAGTATTCAAATTATGCCAACTTGAAATAGTAATATATACTAAGGCGAAAGATTTTTTATCTTCAATACTTTTTAACACAGACTTTCGATTTGATTCAAATTTTGTTATCCCAGTCTCCATCCTAATTCCTCCAATAGGGCGGTTTACTCCTCCATTTTCTATCAAAAAATTAGTTTCTTTTTTAAATATTTTATAAAGCTAATCTGTAGTTAGCATGAATTTAATGTGAAGTTTACCTGTAATATCAATTAATGTTTTAAAATATAAAATACACCAGCTCTAAAAGTCATCTCAATCATTCTTCTGCTGATTTTAAGACAAGTTGTGCAAACGAGTTTACTTTTTAAACAAATATTAGCCGATTGTTATCCTTAGTGATTATAATTCGGCATCCTTATACTTTAAACATATTCGTTTTTTCTTGTAAGTCTTCCGCCATTTTAGAAAGTGCCGAAGTAGATGCAGTAATTTCCTGCATAGAGGCTAATTGTTCTTCCGTAGCCGCTGAAATATTTTGTGTCCCTTCTGCGGTGCTTTGGGCGATTCCATTCATTTGTTCCATGGATTTGGACATTTGACCTGCACCCGCAACCATCTGCTCTACAGAACTAGACACTTCATGAATTTGAACTGATACCTCGTTGATGGCATGTAGAATTTTCTCAAATGATTCACCTGCGCTGTTCACATTATTAATACCCGTTCTCACTTCATTCGTAGTGAACTGCATGGAGTCTACCGCTTTTTTCGTTTCTCCTTGAATTCTTATAATAAGCTCAGAAATTCTCAGTGCCGATTCCGATGATTCTTCTGCCAATTTTCGCACTTCTTCCGAAACGACCGCAAAGCCTTTCCCATGTTCGCCTGCTCTTGCTGCTTCTATCGCTGCATTTAATGCCAGTAGATTGGTTTGTGCTGCAATACTTGTAATAACTTCAACAATATCTCCAATTTCAGCTGAACGCTCACCTAGACCACTAATAACATCACTTAAACTACCAATAGATGTCTGAATCGAGTTCATTTGTAGAACTGCAGTTTGAATAATATCATCTCCATCTACAGAAAGTTGTTTTGCTTGTGTAGCTGCCTCTGATACGTTAGTAGAATTTTTAGCTATTGTTCGGACATTTTCTACCATATGATCTACACCATCCGATGTTTCTATAATCGTTCTAACCTGGTCATCTGAGCCGCTTGCTACCTCTAACGTAACAGATGCAATATGTTCACTTGCCTCACTCGTTTGTTCCGCACTTGCCGAAAGCTCAACCGAAAATGCTGCCATCTGTTCGGACGATTGTTGCACCTGACCAATTAGATCCCGTAATTGAGCAATCATGTGGCTGAAAGTAGACGTTAAGACGCCTAGCTCGTCCTTTGAATCATAGTCTACACTAAAATTTAATTCTCCAGCCTCTGCTCGTTGAACAGCATATTTTAATTTTTCAATTGGAGAAATTAGATATTTTCGTACACCGATAAAACCGATTGCCACAAACGAAATTCCTAATACAATGGATATAATTAGAGAGTTCGTGACCCCTTCACTTGCCTCGGCCTTACTTTCCATATTCAATATACTTGCATTTTTTTTATTCAATTCTGTCAGCTCTAAACCTTTTGACATAATTTCGTCAAGTACAGGCTCGGCACTTGAATTAAAGAGGTTTATTGCTTCCTCATTCTTATTAGCAAGACTTAACTGAAAGACTTGCTCCATGCTTTCTTTAAAGTTTGGATATAGCAGAATCAATTCACTTATTATTTTATCCTCATCCGATTGCATATTGGCTGCCTCAAGTATTTTAAGATTCTTTTCATTATCTTGAAACGCATCAGTTACTTCATTTTTAATTTGAGTAATAGTTGTTTCATCAGTAAAAAGTAAAGAACGATACATATCTGATACAATAATCCGATTATTAAGTCTATAATCCGACAAAACAATACCTGGTTCTAGACGATTTATAAAAATATTCTCTGTATTATTCTCCAATTTTTTCATAGTAATATATCCACTTACTTGGATAAGAGCAACCGTTAAAATTGCTATAGACATTAAAAGAACTAGTTTATTAAAAATGGATAGATTACGAAGCAAGGTTAATACTCTCCTTTTTGAATTCATATTTCGTTTGCATTGCATAGATTTTTTCGCCGGTGTTTTGTGTAGCACTTACAGAAATTGGTGATGTCATCGCAAACGAAGTACCTATAGAAGTAATGGCTATTAATGTTAAATTCTTACTTTTCAGTTTTTTCATAATATTCCTCCTTTTTATCAAGTTATCATATGACACATCTTTACACAAATCTACAAAAAAATTACCTATAATAATATATTTCAAGTAAATTTACTATATATAATCACTTCTTTTTCTCTTTAAGCACATCAAAATCACAATTAAGTATTATATTAATAACCAACTTTAATAAAACTATTTATATTAAATTTCATATTTCAACAGTTGTTAATCACCTATTCTTTGTATAGCTTCTTCTGGATATTGAGCTATATATATCTAAAAAACTACTACAGATGCGCATGTTATTTTCACGAGTATCGAACTCATGCCCAAACCGCTGCCAAATGAAATAACCGCGTCTAACTTCTAGGGATCACTTCAGTACCGAACGGTATCAAAGGAACCTTTTTGAATTTTTACTTGGTTTGTTTGGCATAAAAGTTTACAACCCCTTATTTTATCTGTCCAACTTAGTGTAGCCTGTACAGCGCTACAATAGCCAGGATAGCAGTAGGGTTTGATGGAAGCCACTTTGAGATAAAATATTTCCCCATGTGTCTTAGTGTACGATGCCACTTAATTACCCTATATATTATTTATACTTTTCCAATTATCAATTCATATAACATTTCAACTTAAGGTGAGATTTTTCAAAACCATCACCAACTTTTTCCCCTTAGCTCTAAACTCAGATTGGTCAGTAACAAGGTAAAAATCTATCTCCCCGTATTCTTCAAAATTCCATTTTCATAGCTTTCATTTGATTTTAGGTATTTAAAAAATCCCATCTTTTCATTTAAAAAAAAATTATTTATTTCTCTTTAATAGACATATTACCAATCACCTTCCAACATTAATTCATAAAATATTTGTGAATTAGCTTTATTAATTAATAAGTAACAAACGCCTATAACTTACGGGGTTACCAACATATTAGGAAATGGAGGTGACAAATAATGAAACAAATGGATCCACAAAATTTGATTTGTGACAGTTGTTGTGAAAATAACCGAGTATTTTTGCCCCGTATAAAAGCTGTTGACATATGTTCTATTCAACCTCCGCCAGTGGTTATCCCTGAAGGAACTATTATTCCAACAATAAATAGATATTTCTATATTGTTACAGAAGATATTGATTTAACAAACGGAACCACTCTTCCTGCTAATTTATTTACAGATGATAATGGCGATCCAGTAACAGAATTCAAACTTTTTAATCCCAATGGATATGTCAATCTTTACATCAATGCTGTGATGCAAGAAGGCGGTGCTTATAAAGTAATCCCAAATTCGTTAATCCTTAATCCATTTAATGCAACTATTTTTGCCGGAACTCCAATCATTATTGAATCATTTGGTTTCCAACAAATGTGATATGAGAAGCTGCTAATTATTCTTTTTCCCATGAAAGGAGGTGAAAAAATGGCACTTTCAATTATTAAACGTTAATGGTACTTCCACAAGATTTTTTGATGTGTTAGCAGCAGATTTAACAGTTGCTGATGGTACTACAATCCTTGCAACTGCCTTTCTAAATGATAGTGGAACTGCTGCAACTGCTTTTCCAGTAGTAACACACGGCTACTATAATTTCTATATCAACGGTGTATTACAAGAAGGTGGATCATATACAATTTCTGCAACAGAGTTAACTTTTAACGGTGTTAATGGCACAATCTCAGCCGGAACTCCATTAGTAGTAGAAGCTGTAGAAATAGTTACACAAACTTAATGATTAATTTCTAACTAATCGCAAATTGAAAATGTCTAGCCTTTCTTCTACTTTTTGTACAAGGGTCACGTTTTTTTCAAGTGACCCTTTATTTTTAATTACCTATCAAAAGCTTCGATTAGAGGTAGTTTATACTTTTAACCTATCTGACCTTTATAATGTCAGTATCCAATTAAGGTAGAAGTACTGAGATATCATTCATTTTGTTTCTATGTGTTGCCATCCAGCCTTAGAATTCCCATCCATCAAGATTCCACTACTATTAAACTTTTGAACTTTCCCTAACCCCGTAATCTTAAAATAACCTTAAAATATCTTTTATAAGAAACCTTTTTGGATGGAAAATCGTATAATGATTGGTAATTTTTAACGGTTGTCCTGAAATATAATTAGCTGGGTTTTTATGTCAAACTTCCCCGAAATCATCACCAACTTTTTTCCCCCTTCATATTCTATAGAATCAGATTGAATATTGAGGGGGAAACGTATGGGGATTGAATTCACAGCTCTCCATTGGATTTACGTTGTTTTTATTGTCCTTATCATTGGCTTTATGGTTAAACGTCGCGATACCACCCTCATTTGTGTACTTGGCATCTTCATGCTAGCAATCTTTGCTACAGGCGATTTAACTGCATCTATTAGTGGTGTTTTTAACAGTTTTATTTATGCCATTACAGAGCTGTTATCGATCATTCTTATTATTTCTATTATCGTCGCCATGAGTCGGGTTATGATGATTTCTGGTATTAATGAGGTCATGATTGCTCCTTTTACGAAAATCATTAAATCACCTGCGCTCGCTTATTGGACGATTGGTCTGTTAATGATGTTTATTTCGTGGTTCTTTTGGCCATCACCGGCTGTGGCACTGTTAGGGGCGGTTTTGTTACCTGTTGCTCTACGTGCAGGCTTACCAGCACTTGGAGTTGCGATGGCGATGAACTTATTTGGTCACGGAATTGCTCTCTCGAGTGATTTTGTTATACAAGGAGCTCCGAAGTTAACTGCTGATGCTGCTGGTATTCCGGTTAGTGAGGTAATGACTGCTAGTATCCCCCTTGTTATTACAATGGGCGTTGTTACTACAGTAGTAGCCTATATCTTATTACGACGGGATATGAAGCGTGGATCAGTGAATTTATACGCTACAAACGATACAAATGAAGACGTAGAACCAGTAATTCCTGAAAACCTGCTAACTCTCGGACAAAAACGCTTTTTTGCAGTACTTATTCCAATTGCCTTTATACTCGATGTCATTGCAATGTCTATATTAAAATTACAAGGTGGAGATGCAACAGCTTTAATAGGAGGAACCTCTGTCTTTATCCTACTGTTGCTTTGCGTTGTAGCCCACAAAAAACAAGGGCTTGAAAAGACAACAAGTTATTTAATTCAAGGATTCCAATTCGGTTTTAAAGTGTTCGGACCGGTTATTCCCATTGCAGCTTTTTTCTATCTAGGAGATTCCGGATTTACACAAATTATTGGAGATCACTTACCAGCCGCTTCGCATGGTATCGTCAACGATCTTGGTGTGGGTCTAGCTGCGGTAGTTCCATTAACGAAGGAAATTGCAGTCGTCACTTTAGCAGTCGTTGGCGCTATCACAGGCTTAGATGGCTCTGGTTTCTCAGGTATTTCTTTAGCAGGTTCAGTCGGTAGTTTGTTCGGTAATGCTATTGATGGAGGTACTGCAACTTTAACAGCTTTAGGGCAAATAACAGCGATCTGGGTTGGAGGAGGAACGATTATTCCCTGGGCATTAATCCCAGCAGCTGCGATTTGTAATGTTAGTCCCTTCGAGCTTGCGAGGCGTAATTTATTGCCCGTGGCAATTGGTCTTGTGATTACAACCATTGTGGCGGTATTTTTAATCTAACATTGTAAAAGCAGGAAACTCTTTTAGTAGTTTCTTGTTTTTTCTCTTCCAAACAATTACCATGGTATAATTTAACTGTTCAAATTAGAAAGGTGGTAATTCAATGAAAGTATCCTATTGGTGTGGAGATAAAATACGTTTAAGAGCGCCTAAGTCTGAGGACATTCGTATATTTGAAAATTTAGATGATGATATACTAAAAAACCTCGACTCCATCGCTTTTCCTCGGACAAATCAGCAAATTGAAGAATGGATTAATGAAATATCATCACAAGGGGCATCTACAGAGAGTGATGATTTTTACTGGATTGCGGAGGATGCTTCGAACAATACCGTGGGGACCATTGAAGTTTCTGGATGTGATGCAAAGAATGGAACCTTTGATTACGCTATAACGATATTTCCTCCATATAGAGGCAAAGGATATGCAAAAGATATGATTTTAACCATTTTAAAACATTATTTCTTAGAACTTCGCTATCAGAAAGCAACCATTTGTGTTTACTCCTTTAACGCATCTTCTATAGCTTTACATAAAAAATTACGCTTTGTGGAGGAAGGCCGCTTGAGAAATATGATTTATACAAATGGTACTTTTTACGATGAAGTTTATTTTGGAATGACAAAAGATGAGTTTACTAAAATACATGCTAATTAATAAGAGATGGCTTGCTTCTGTATATTGCAGCAGCCATCTCTTTCTCTCTTAACGCTCACTAAAATATTTCCGCATATTTTCTTGAAACATCTGTTGTAGTTGATGTTCACTAATACTTAAAACATAAGCTTCACACATTATTTGTTCGACTTTAAAAGAAATTTGTTGAAGGTCGATCCCCTTTGCTTTAGTGGGTTTCCTAACAATTGCTTTTGAGTTAGGTTTTATAGCAAGTATTCCCTTCTTTTGAAGCACCTTGTAGCTTTTATGAACGGTATGAAGATTGAGGTTTGTTTCAGCTGCTAAATCACGAATGGAAGGCAATGGGTCACCATTTTGCAAGTTCCCTTTTGCTATTTCAAAAAGAAGTTGCTGGGTTAATTGCTGATAAAAAGGAGTATTACTCTTTGGATCTATTTTTACATTCAATTGTTTACGTATCCTTTCATATGCTCCTCGCCTAATTAGAAGTGGAGACTTCTGTAATTGACATTTCACTTACTCTACCAAAACATTAACTGAAAGAAGTTAAAATTTCTTTTTCGCAATGAAACTTTGCATAGTCACGATCATCAATACAACTAACAGCAGCGTTACTACAATATTGATGCCAACCCAAGATCCCACATCACCCGACATTAAAATATTTGTTGCATACATACTATTACTAGCAGGATTCACAACATCTATTAATGGATGTAGTCCAGCGATAAAACGACAACATAATAGGCTAACAATACTTATTAGTGCAATAAATGCAGGACTATTAAAAAATGTACTCATCATTGCAACAAACGTTATGATGAATAATAGCCAAACACAATAAAATGCTAAAGCCCACATAGCTTGCGTCATAGGAACCGAAGTAAATAAATACGCTGAATAGCCATAGGACACTGCATAGCCCAGAGCTATACATATAACCGCCAATATATAATGGATAATGATTTTACTATTTAAATAAGAAGATATCGATACTGGCCTTGTTAAGATAAATGCCATCATACCATTCGCTTTTTCCCCTTGAATAATGCTCATAGTGGCAACGACCAATATAATAATGCCTAGCTGATCAAATTGTGAATTTAATGTTGAGGCTAGTACCTCCTGTCCCACAGGCTTTGCCATCGTAGGATCGATTATTATACCTTCAATACCACCCGCTGATTGCAAAATAACAGGTAAAAAATACATCATAATCGGCTGAGTTAGCCCTAGTAAAATAAATACGATTGGGAGCCAAAAAATTTTAAATTCCCTTGCCATTTGCTGTACTTCTTTTTTGCTTAATGCAATAAAAGCACTCATTCTATTACACCACCAATTCTAAAAATATTTCTTCTAGATTGTCTTGAATACCCACTTCAAATTTAGTAAACATCACCTTTGAATCTAATCCATGCTGTATTAGTCGATTAGCATCTGTTTCCAAATTTTCAACGTGTATTTTGAAGCCATCTCCACAGCCTTCGATTTTCTTCACATATGGTAAATGTTCAATCATTGTTAACCATTG
Organism: Lysinibacillus sp. EB271-A1-10B; assembly: GCF_058791335.1. Taxonomy (NCBI): domain Bacteria; kingdom Bacillati; phylum Bacillota; class Bacilli; order Caryophanales; family Bacillaceae; genus Lysinibacillus; species Lysinibacillus sp. EB271-A1-10B. The sequence goes on along the minus strand of NZ_JBYTDL010000002.1, from coordinate 22,489 downwards.
AAAATCTGCCTTTCTGATCATTAAAAAGATAGCTGATTCTTGATGGCGTTTAAGTAGCTCTGACTTTGTAGCATCTTCTATTTTGTGACCATTTTTAATCATTACAAAGCGCTCACAAATTTCCTCCGCATCGCTCAATATGTGCGTTGATATTAAAACTGTCGTTTCTTGTTTAATCTCTTTCAATAGATTCAACACTTCTCTTCTCCCTATTGGATCTAGCGCTGATACCGGTTCATCCATAATCATTAAAGCTGGCTTATGCAATAATGCTTGCGCGATGCCAAGGCGTTGCTTCATACCACCAGAAAATGTCCCGACATGACTATGTGCTTCATTCCCTAAGCCGACCTTTTCTAAAAGCACAGGGATTTCTTTTTGCAATTCATTTTTTGCTATGCCAGAAAGTGTCCCCATAAAGGACAATGTTTCAAATGCTGTCATCCATGAGAAAAAATTAGGATACTGAGGTAAGTAACCAATTTGATTTCTCATAGATGAAATCTTTTGACCATCAAGAAGAATTTCTCCTTTGTCTGCATTCAGAATATCGGCAATGATTTGAATTAACGTGGATTTCCCCGCTCCATTTGGTCCAATTAACCCGACACACTCACTAACATCGATAACCATTGAAAAATCATTTACGGCTGTTTTTTGTTTAAACTTTTTCGTAATATTTTTAATTTCTAAGCGCACGTTTATTTACATCCTTTCTACCAATAATGAAGTATAGAACAGAACCAATTGAATTACAGAACAAAATAATAATGGTCCACATTAGTATGTTTTCTCTCGTATCGCGGTGCCGGTATAAGTCGAATAAAGCAACAATGATTAGAACAAATCCTACAAATATAAATGGCAAAATGATTGGAAGTATACTTGCCCAATCTAATTGCTGTAAATCATCAAAACCATAGTGTAATTTCATTTCTAACCCCTCTTTCATTATCGTTATTGATAATGATAACAGAAGATGTAAAAAATTTCATTCCCTTTTTACTGTACATCCTTTAAAAAAACCTATAGTATGTTTTTTGGTAATGTTCTCATATTGATAACATTTGATTGCTTCCCTTGATTCCATCTGATAGGAGGATCGTTTTATGCGGAATAAAGCAGAGGTATTAATGCACCCTGTGAGAATGAAAATTTTACAAGCTCTCATGCACGAGAAAGAAGATGGCTTAAGCACCTTGGAGATGATTTCTATCATAAAGGATGTACCTCAAGCTACTTTGTATCGGCACATTCAAATTTTAGTGGATGAAAACATCATAAAAATTGTGAAAGAGCGAAAAGTACGTTCTGTTACAGAAAAATTTTATGCAGTAAATGAAGGAGCAGAAAAACTTAATAAGGAGGATTGGGCTCAACTAACGATCAAACAAAAATTAAATTATGTTTCCTACTATCAATTAGCTTTACTATCTCAATATCAAAATTATTTACATTCACTTAATGAAGAAGAAAGTCTTGCAGATTGTGCAACTTTTTCATTTATTGATTTAACGTTAACGAATGATCAATTCAATAACTTTGAAAATGAATTAAATAATTTAATAAATAAATACTATAATATGGCCGACTCTAATAAAGAGACAGATACTGAGACAAAAACAATAGCAATAAATATTATTCCAAAACCTTAAGTAGTATTTTAGGTAAAGAAATGGAGAAGATTTATGAAAAGAAGTAAGTCAGTTGAAAACACAAGAAAATTTATCATGATTATAATTGGCGCTGTCATCGCAGCATATGGACTTGAAGCGGTATTAATTCCGAACGAAGTCATTGATGGTGGTGTGACGGGTATTAGTATTATGGGCGCAACTCTTTTTGGTATACCATTAGGCGTACTGCTCTTTGTATTAAACATTCCGTTTATTTATATTGGCTACAAACAAGTAGGTAAAACTTTTGCATTAATGAGTACTGCTGGGATTGCAGCTCTATCTATTTCCACAGTGCTTATGCATGATGTTAAAACAATTTTAGGTCCGAGTGATCCACTATTAATTGTTTTATCTGGTGGTATGCTATTAGGTGTTGGGATTGGGATTGTCTTACGTAATGGTGGCGCTTTAGATGGCTCTGAAGTTTTAGCCGTGTTGTTATCACGTAAAATTCCGTTTTCAGTCGGGGATATTATATTATTTATTAATGCCTTTATTTTCTTAGGGGCAAGCTTTATTTTTGGCTTAGAGAGCGCACTATACTCAGCTTTAACGTACTACATTGCGAAAAACGTTATCGATATTATTCAAGTAGGTTTAGAAAAATCAAAAGATGTTCGTGTTGTCAGCGCAAAATCAGAGGAAATTGGTGATGCGATCCAAGCTCGATTAGGACGTGGGGTTACATATACAAAAGGGCGTGGCGGTTTCTCCAATGAACCTACTGATATATTAAACTGTGTCATTAACCGTATGGAAGAAAATAAACTTGTATCGATTATTAAAGATATTGATGAAGGAGCCTTCGTAGTTATTTCTGATGTTTCAGAGGTACGTGGTGGTAACTTCAAAAAACGTGATATTCACTAAAATCTACTCCCTATCCAAATAAAAAAACGCACATTGCTAAATGATTTTTAGTAATGTGCGTTTTTATTTTGGCGAATGCTTTTGTTTATTATCTAGTCTTTCTTTTAAATCATTAAAGTCTTCGATTACATCCTTCATTGATAATTTTTTACCTAATGCAATCCCCTTTTGAATAGATTTAGTTGCTTCTTCAAATTTATTTGCTTTGATCTGGGCATCTGCAAGGCAATACCAATAAAACCAGGCATCCATTTTTGAAATTTTTTCTTTATAAAACTTTTCGATGATTGGATAGTAATTAGAATATAATTCTTCGTTATAGACTAACTTTTCACCATTCCATTTTAGTACATCCACTAAATAGCTATCACCAATATACATTTGCCAAACTGCTAGACCGACTTTTTGTATACCATTTACAATGTCCATTTTATGATAAGGAACTTCAGCAATCTTTTGGAATGAGTTATTGATCCATTGGAACACTTCCAGATTGCTTCCCATTGCCGCTCCAATTGTCACACCAAATAAATATTCTTTTGTGCCATCACCAGTAATATCTACCAAACCAGAAAAATCCAAATCGACACCTTGCATTTTGGTTTCCCAAATCTTTCGCCAATCTGTATTGTGTTTTTTTAGCACTATTGATCCAAACTGAGAAGGGTAATCCTTTGCCTTAATTTTATAAGTGAATATTATTTCTTTCTGTCCATCGTGGTCAAAGTCATAAAGTTGAATTGGCCGTGTGGAGAAAGGTTTTTCAGGGCTTATTAGTGACGCATTCGATGGCATAAATCTACTAACTAAGTCTTCTTCCTGGTTCTCCTTAGCGTGAACAAATATTGGAGTAAAGCAAACTGTAAAAAGGAGCAATAATGGAAATAGCATCATTTTCTTCATCAAAATGTCCCCTTTTACAGCCAAATATAACATATAGTATTGACGTAATTAGAAATGAAATTCTTCAATAAACTTGCAAGATGACGAAGTGCAATCAATTGCGTTAAAATATTTTCTAGAGACGACGATTGATGTATGCGTATCTGTCTTTGAGGGTTCTCTATCCGTCGCTTTGACGATTCTATCCATCATTTTGATGGTTCTATCCGTCATTTTGATGGTTCTATCCGTCATTTTGACGGTTCTATCCGTCATTTTGACGGTTCTATCCGTCATTTTGACGGTTCTATCCGTCATTTTGACGGTTCTATCCGTCATTTTGACGGTTCTATCCATCATTTTGACGGTTCTATCCATCATTTTGACGATTCTATCCGTCATTTTGACGATTCTATCCGTCACTTCGATGGTTCTATCCATCACTTTGACGGTTCTATCCGTCACTTTGACGGTTCTATCCGTCACTTTGACGGTTCTATCCATCACTTTGACGGTTCTATCCATCACTATTAACATCATGATATAAAAAAGGAGACATAAATGGACTTATTTATCGCAAGTAATCGTCAATTACCTATCCGTTATTACGTCAATGAAGCGATTTGGATTCGTCGCGGTTGCTTAAGTTTTCATCAATTAACGCTGCCCTTTTTTGTAGAAGTAGAAATAAAAAACCCACATCATTTATTGAAAATTACAGAATATGTTCAAGAAGTCCAAAAACAATATAGCTATACAGAAATTCAAATTATTATTAAGGACAAAAATAATTTTATGCACTTACAAAAGAGCCTCCCCGACTCTAATATCAATCATATTCTCACTATTGAGCAACTAATTCGCCCATAAAAAAGGTAGCATTGCTCTAATGCTACCTTTCTTACAAAGCTGTAACAGGCAGTTCGATGATAAACTGCAGCATACCATCCTTATACTTCGCGTCGATTTCGCCACCATGTAGTTCTACAATGCTCTTTGCAATAGCAAGTCCAAGTCCTGAGCCTTCCGCTACACTAGTTCTAGATTGATCTTTTTTATAAAATCTCTCAAATAAGCTCGTTAGCTCTTCAGATGTAAATTCATCACTTTCATTTGCAACACAGATTTGAACATTACTTTGTTTTCTTTCAAGAGAAACAAAAATCTCACCGTCACCCGAACAATATTTAATGGCATTCATTAATAAATTATCAAAGACCCTGACAATTTTTTCAGAATCCACTGAAGCAAAAATCCTCTCCTCTGAGAAATTTTTAATAAATGTACGATGATTTTCCTCCGCTTGCGGAATCAACTCCTCAATTAACTGATCGAGAAGCTCATTCATACATACCTCCTGTTGCCCAAGGACAATGCTGTCATTCGTTAGCTTCGTATATTCAAATAAATCTTCAATCAGGTTCTTTAACTGTTCAGATTTTGAGAAAGCAATTTTTATATACTCATCATATTGCTCCTTTGTGTCATACCTTTCATCTCTTAATAATCGTAAATAGCCCATAATCGAAGTAAGTGGTGTTCGTAGGTCATGTGAAACATTCGTAATTAATTCATTTTTTTGTTTTTCAATCTTCCGTTCCATCTCTATATTGGTCATAATAGCTTCGGTCATATGATTTACATTCTCTGTTAATAAAGCGATTTCATCAATTCCTTTTTTCTCAATCCGATAGGTTAAATCTCCTTTTGCGATTTCCTTAACCCCCTTAGCCAGCGCCTCGATTTGTTTCATTTTTCTTTTCGTTATATAGAAGAATGAGAAAGCAAATACAACAATTCCAATAAATAAAGGGATAATACCCTCTGTCGACTTTGCAATAACCGTCCCCTCGGGAATTCCACTAACGAACAAATAAAAGTTTTTATTATCTAAAGTTAATGGATAAAAGGCAATAAATTCTTGCCGCGATTGTTCGATTGCCGGTATTTCATAATTATAAAGTGGGTGATTTATCGCAAAATCCATTACATTTCTAATTTTATTATGTAAATCGATTTGTTCCTCTTCCACTTGTTTCGTCTTATACAATACCTTTCCGCTCTCATCGGTAACTAACACTTTCAACGCACCCTGATTTAGTGCTAATTTGTCATTTTCTGATTCAATCATTTGCTGTAAGGATTCTATACTATTATCATTGACAGCTAATTCTGCAACTTGCTGCGCTTGAAAATTTATCTGCTGCATTCCTTGACTATAATCAACTGTAGCTGTTTCATTGATATTTAAAACAAACGGGAGCGTGACCCGTGCAGCAAGTAGTCCTAAAAATGCACAAAAAATAAAAGTCGTTAATAGTTGGACTCTAATACTTTCTCGTACTTTCGTAATAGCCTTTACAATGAGTATTTTTAGTTTACTTAGTACGTATTTAAATGGCTTAATGATCTTTCTCAATTTTATAACCTACTCCCCATACGGTTTTAATATATTGAGGATTTCTTGGATTTGTCTCAATTCTTTCTCGAATTTTTCGTATATGCACCATTACCGTATTTTCAGACTGTATAGCCTCTTCCTTCCAAACCTTTTCATAAATTTGCTCAGCGCTCATGACTATGCCTTGATTTCTTGCAAGTAATTCAAGAATAGAAAACTCCCTTGGCGTAAGCTTTACCTTTTCATTGTTGACGATTACTTCATGTGTGTCGGTATTAATTCGCAGATCACCAATCTCTAACTCACTTTCGTTCATACTATCTAGTCGATTCATTTTGATATATCTACGAAGTTGAGATTTTATGCGCGCAATTAGCTCTAAAGGGTTAAAGGGCTTTGTTACATAATCATCTGCCCCTATTGATAATCCAACGATTTTATCCATATCCTGAGACTTTGCTGACAGCATAATAATAGGCATCTCGGCTATTTCCCTTACCTTCATACACATTTCAATGCCATCCACGTTCGGCATCATAATATCTAGAACAATTAAATGCACTTTATGTTTCTTTAAAAGACTTAAGCCCTCCTCTCCGTCACTTGCTTCTAGAATATCGTAGCCTTCATTTTTTAAATAAATAGCAATAAGATTTCTAATCTCTTTTTCATCATCAACTATCAGTATTGTTTCTTTCGTCATCTAATTCCACCAAATTTCAAAGTATTTTAAATTGTCAGTTGTATGTAATCAGACCTAGCATCATAACATGAGGTTGATTTTCGTTCCAACTTGGCGCTTTGTTGCTGTCGCTTCGCTTTCGCACAGAGCAAAGCTTCCTAGGGCGTTCAGTCTTCGCTCCAATCAACCTATTTCATGCAAAATATTCCTATTCATAATTACAGTTCCTAATTTTAACTATTTTTTTATTTTTCGTATATAAAAATAATAAATTCATTCTGATACCGACTTTAATTTTCGTGTATATAAATAATAAAAACATCCTGCAATACTAACGAAAGCACCAAAGTAAATACCGTATTTCGTCGCAAGCGTGGAAATGCTTTCAATGTGTTTTCCAAAGAACAAACCAAGTGTAAAGTAAATCAATGTCCAAACAAAACCTGCTGTGTAGTAATACAAAGCGTATTTTTTAAATGACATGTTATTCATACCTACTAAATACGGAAGTATATGTCTCACAATTGGTATGAAATAGCTTATCACTAAAGCAAAATGACCATACCTATCTATTAATTCTTTTGACTGTAATAAATATTTAGCCTTGTTCTTTTTCACCAATTTATCAAGTATTTTATGACCAAACACCTTTCCAAGGATAAACCCTAAGGAAAGTCCTGAAACTGCGCCAAGATAAGTTAGTACAAAAGCTTTCAACACACTCATTTTTCCTAACGATGATAAAAGTCCACCACTCATAACAATCATCTCATCCGGAAGGGGCATACCAACGATTCCTAGCCATAAGCTAAAAAATAAAGCAAAATAACCGTATTGCTCAATATATGATAGAAGATCTTGTAATCCCATTAGCTAGCCCTCACATTTCCAAGTTTGCAGCTGAGTACATAGGCTGGTGGAAGGTTAATCCATACTTTTTCATGTGAAATGTCCTTAAAATAATTTTGGATAAAGGATTTCCTAACAAGTGAATATTGGAATGTGATAAATTCTCCATCTTCTAAGCACTCCTTTACATTTTGTAAAATACGTGATGAAATGGCAGGATTCAATGATGTAAAAGGTAATCCAGATACGACATAATCAATTTTTTTAATATTTAATGCTGACATATAATCGCATAAATCCTCAGCTGATCCATGTATTACGATTATACTCGGCTCATGTTCAAATTGTTCACGAAGCTTTTCACAAAAAACTTTATTATTTTCAATAAGAATTAACTTTGTTGACTGCTCTTTTCTTTTCACTAATTCTTTCGTAAATGAACCCGTACCCGGACCTAGCTCAACAATACATCGGGCATTTTCAAAACATATTTGGCCGACCATTTTTTTTGCTAATTTTTTAGAACTAGGCGAAATCGCACCTATCGTTTTTGGATGTTTTATAAATTCAGTAAGGAACGTTAACATACATTTTCTCCCCGATCAAAGTATTATTTGAATACTTTTAATATAAAGAGCATTTCTTAAAGATTTCCGAGGAGATTTCTTAAATTTTTCTTAAGAGTCCAAAAAAAGGTTGTTAGGTCATTGGTTCTAATGATTATTTCCTTTACAAAATAGTCATACAATTGCTTCCAATAGAATAGAAACCTATATAAGGAATAATTGATACGGAAAAATAAGTGGGGTGTGAAAGGATGCTTAAACTAAATAATGCAAAAGAATTGGTACTCGGGATGGTACAACATGATCCATTGTTTGCCGTAATACAAAATACACCTTCAGAAGAAATACTTTATAATGACGGCTATTTAGCACATATTGAGAAAACAAATTATTATTCTACTTCAGAAGTCGCTAGCTGGTTTGAAATAACGGATGCGATGCTTCGCTATTATATTAAACCGTTCGAACAGTATATTTTTGATAATGCTACGAATAGCCCTAATACTAATATTCGTTTGAACCTTCCTGCCATCTTAAGACTTCGAATGATTTTACTGCTAAAAGATGAACACCGCGTCAAAGGCTTAAAGCTTTTACTAGGAATTGATGACAATGATCAACTCATTAAACACCAAATAACTGCAACAACTATGGGTACTGATGATTTAGCGAATAAGGTTGATGTTCTTGGAAATGTGCTTCAGCAAATGATTCAAACTGGGCTTTTTAATATTCTCCCAGACGAAGAACATGGCGCCCTACAAGTGACGATCAATCAAGATTTTCTCGCACAAAAAATTCAATTAGTATCCTCTGAATCGGACCTTCAAGTAGAAGAAATTCAAAAAGAAACAGCTGAGCTTAAGCTAGAAAACGAAAATTTACAAAAACAAATTTCAGAACTGCAAGAGAATAGCGTGAAGGAAATTGTGCAAAAAATTCGTGAGCGTCATATTGAAAATGAAATTGTGTCGACATTACGGACAGAAGCATTACAGCAATATTCTATAGAGAATAATGCAGGCTATTTCAGAAAACTTTTTCGTTCCTCCCAAATTGAGATGGAAAAAGAACAATTTGTGTTGGGTTATATTTCGAAGCACCTAGAAGAACGTTTAGAAGTAGCACTGAATAATTATTATGGCGAATAAATATCTTCAAGCTGCCCTCACTTGGCGTAGAACATGATGGAGTCTTTTTAAAGAAGCCATTCATGTTCTTTTTTATATCGCACAGCCATTTAGCCCCACTGTTTAGAGTTGCATTTTATAGTAATTTATTTTTTGAAAATTAGTCTTATAATCATTATAAAGAACAGTCGAAGGGGTGAAATGTATGGCAATGATTGAGGTCAATAATCTAACAAAAAAGTTTGGAGATTTTTATAGTGTACAGAATGTGGACTTACAAATCGAAAAAGGTGAAGTGTTCGGATTTTTAGGACCCAATGGTGCAGGTAAATCTACAACAATTCGGCACTTAATGGGCTTCTTACAGCCGACACAAGGTCAGTGTTTTATTAAAGGGTTAGATTGTCGCCAATCTACAGCTGAAATTCAAAAATTCGTAGGCTATTTACCTGGTGAAATTGCATTCATCGATAAAATGACTGGACAACAATTCATCAAATTTATTGCCCAAATGCGAGGGTTAAATGATTTAACAAGAGCTCATGAACTCATGCAATACTTTGAATTAAATGCTACTGGGCTTATTAAGAAAATGTCGAAGGGTATGAAGCAAAAAGTAGGTCTCATCTGCGCATTTATGCATAACCCAGAGATAGTCATTCTAGATGAACCGACAAGTGGATTAGATCCTCTTATACAAACAAAGTTTATCGATTATATTTTAGCTGAAAAAGAAAAAGGAACGACCATATTCATGTCCTCTCATATGATTGAAGAAATTGAAAAAACTTGTGACCGTGTAGCAATCCTTAATGCCGGCAAGATTGTAGCGACGGAAGCAATCGCTGACTTAAAAAAGCGAAAATCTAAAAAGTTTTTAATTGAATTTCAAAGCGAGCAAGAACTATCTCGTTTTTTAGGCGAGCCACATACTATAGAACAAACTGGACCAACACGAGCAATTATTAAAGTTCAGGGTAATGTCCAAACATTACTGCATACATTAGCAGACTATAAAATCAATGACCTCGATATCATTTCACAATCACTTGAAGATATATTCATGCATTACTACGAAAGTGGAGGGAAAGAGTCATGAACTTTACTTTGCTAAAACATGAAATCCTAGCTACTATTAAACTTTTTAGTATTATACTCGCTGTATTAATGCTCTATATCATTAGTATTGTCTATATGTATAACCCTGAAATGAGCAATACTCTTAATAAGCTTACTGAAACAATGCCAGAATTGATGTCAGCATTTGGGATGAGTAACATAGGCAATTCGTTAATTGAATTTCTATCTACTTATTTATATGGATTTTTATTACTTGTTTTGCCGTTAGTCTTTATTATTATGTTGGCAAATAAACTAATGATGGGCTATATCGATAATGGTTCCATGGCATACTTAATTGCAACACCGAATACACGTTTTAAAATTGTCTTCACGCAAGCATTTTTTTTGGTTGCCAGTATCTTTATACTGCTCACGGTAACAACTTTAATAGCCATCTTATTTTCAGGGATTCTATTTCCAAATGAACTGGATTTAAGTGCTTTTTTGACATTAAATATCGGTCTTTTTTTCTTACACTTTGCCATTAGTGGCTACTGCTTTTTAGTATCCTGCAGTAGCAAAGATTTAAGAACCTCTTATGCATATAGTACAGGAATTCCTATTCTTTTTTATTTAATTCAAGCACTTAGTAATATGGGGGGTTCTTTAGAAAAGCTTAAGTACTTCACCATTTACTCATTGTTTGCACCTGAAAAATTAATGACTCAAAATAGCTCGTCCATTTGGATGCTAGGAGCATTGTTTGTAATTGGGCTGTTATGCTATATGCTAGCTATTCGTGTTTTTGTTAAACGTGATTTGCATTTGTAAAGCTAAACGTCAGAATCTGCTTGCTTATCTTGTAGCAAGCAGATTCTTAAACTTAGGAATATAAAAACTCATTGCTGCAAAGATGCCAAATTACCAAGGAAGCGCAATAACCTAAAATGAATCATGGCTAACTCCTCCACGTTTAAATTCTCATCTCCACTGCGTAACCACTCCTGAATAACACCTAAAATCGCGGAAGTTAAAAAAGCCTCAAAGTATTGTAGAAACTCTGGGTCAAGCCCTTCTTCTCGAATCACCGAGATTCTATCCAAAATATGATTACTAAAAACTTTCTTCATTCTCCTGTTAAAGGCGGGGCTCCCTTGCTCTCCTAAAATAATTCGAAAAGCTCTTGCATGCTCTTTAATAAATTGAAATACTGCAATAAATGGCTGATATAGTTGGCCTATTTTTATCGAGTGAAAAGCATCTAGTGGTTGAACGTTTTTTACATAGCTCTCTAGTCCACTTAATAATTCCTGCTGCAAATCCTCCATCACTTCAAATTTATCTTTATAATGTAGATAAAAAGTTCCTCGATTAATATTTGCAGTAATAGCTAGGTTTTTTACTGTTACTCGCTCAAAACCTACTTTCTCTATTTGTACAAGTAATGCAAGTTTTATAGCTCGTTTCGTTTCAAAATTCATGATATCGTGAATAGACATTTAGAACCCCCATTGTATTATCACTTTATTCCGTTAGTATTTAGCCATGTTGTTAGATGATTACCTCAATGGTTACCTCAATAATTACAACAAGTTCAAAAAGTAATAGTCATTACAGCATTTACCTTATTTATCGGGTCTTTTTTATTAATTTCCAACAATCTAATTTAGTAAAATAGTTATTTTTTAAAATTTTTAGGCGGTATACACCCTTAGTTGTTAAAAACTGCACTATTACTCATTGAATTAGATGATTATAGCTACTATGTACTATGAATTTGTTTGGACTAGGTAATCTATGCTAGTGGAAATTATCAATCAAAAGTTAGGTTACACAAAACAAACGATACAGAAAGTAAATACGATCACTTTTAGAGCCAGTCAGTACAACCATGTGACAGACAGTTATGAAAAGAAAAAACTCCTTCAACGTTGGTGTCAAATTGGCATTCATCTCGTACAACGAGATTTATACAGTGCGTTTTTACTGATGAATAGTGAACCAAATTTACAACAAACTAATCGAGACTTATGTCATAAAACGTTTACTACCTTTTAGCGTTGCACAATCAACATATAGAAGACTTAAGACAAGTAAAGAAAACATTCCCTTTTAGCATGGGTATCCAAAATCAAGTAGGGGTATTCCTCCGTAGGTAGAGCTACCTGCCTTCGTTAAAACTTATTGCCAACACAACATCGGTTGTGTAAATAAAAAAGTCTTATAGAACAGAAGATAAATCAAAGATGTTGTACACAGGACATGATCTGTGGAGAGCTTTGTAACGCTTCTCTTAAGTATATAAGAACCCCACTGCTTTAGCTGTGGGAGTAGTCAGTTAACACTTTTTAGTTATTTGTTTATTGTAATTCCCCATTCACTGCCTTAAAATTTCAGGTATCAACACTGTGTTCAGTAAAGGAGAGATGGATATATGGGAAACAATGCAATTTCATTAAACTCCATAGAAAAAAAGTTTCACCAAAAACAAGTAATTGCCCCGCTTTCCTTAGAAATTCCTAAGGGACAGCTTATTGGCTTACTTGGCCCTTCAGGCTGTGGAAAAACGACGTTAATTAAAATGATTATGGGAATGATCAAGCCCGATAATGGTCATATTCAAGTGTTAAATCATACAGTCCCCCATAAGCAATTACTGACGGATATCGGTTATATGGCACAATCTGATGCACTGTATTTGGATTTAACCGGTGAAGAGAATCTCCATTTTTTTGCTAAGCTTTATCGATTATCCAAAAAAGAACGTACGGAGCGTGTCAATTATGCTGCAAGCCTTGTTCATTTAACGGATGATTTAAATACTAAAGTGTTGAATTATTCTGGGGGGATGAAACGGAGATTATCCCTTGCAATTGCCCTTATCCAAAATCCCAAGTTGTTAATTTTAGATGAGCCAACTGTTGGGATTGATCCCGTATTGAAAAAAGAAATTTGGCAGGAGTTAATTCGTCTAAAAAACGATGAGCATAAAACAATTTTAGTAACGACACATGCAATGGATGAAGCAGAGCGCTGTGACCAGCTAGCTATGCTACGTAATGGTCATATTATCGCGCATGGAACACCTCATGAATTGAAGGCTCATTATCAGGCAAAGGATTTTGATGAAGTGTTTTTAAAAGCAGGAGGTGAAGCACTATGAGAATCGGTGCAATTGTTACTAGAATTATGCAGCAAATGATACGTGATAAACGTACACTTGGCTTATTATTTTTTGCCCCTCTTCTTGTGCTTTCGTTAATGTATTTTGTTTTTAATAGTAACGAACCTGACATGACACTAGTCGTATCAAATGGACCTGCTTCAATAATTGAAAAGCTTGAAGATGCGGATTTTCATGTTATCGAAAAAAATGATTTTTCTATTGCCAGTCTAAAAGATGAAAAATATGATGGCTGGCTAGCTTTTCAGCAAACTCAATTGAAGCTCACATTATTAAATGATGATCCTTCAACAGCTAAGGCTTTAAAGATGAAGCTTTCTCAGGTTTTACAGCCCGAACAATCTGCCATGATGAAGTTGAAAACTGATTATGTATATGGCGATGAAAATACCGCTATTTTTGATATTTTCAGCCCGATGCTAACAGGCTTCTTTGTATTCTTTTTCGTCTTTTTAATTACAGGTATAGCGTTGTTAAAAGAACGAACTTCTGGGACTTTGGAACGCTTACTAGCGACACCGATTAAACGTTCTGAAATTGTCGCTGGTTATATGATTGGCTATGGATTGTTTGCTTTTATTCAAACAATTATTATTGTGCTATTCGGGGTTTATGTCCTTGATATTGTACACGTTGGCTCCATTTGGCTTGTGCTACTAATCAATATTGTTGTTGCACTTGTTTCATTATCATTAGGAGCTCTGTTATCAAGTTTTGCCGCTTCAGAGTTTCAAATGATGCAATTTATCCCGCTTGTCATTGTGCCGCAAATTTTCTTTTCAGGTATTTTCCCACTGGATAATATGGTGGAGTGGCTACAAAATATAGGTCGAATTATGCCACTATACTATGCCGCTGACGCGTTGAATGGGGTTATGTATAAAGGATATACCTTTAGTGAGATTCTAGCCGACTTAGCGATTCTTGCTTGTTTCGCTCTTGTATTTATTACATTAAATATTGTAAGTCTCAAAAAATATCGATCATTATAATTGAAACGGTTCTGCTCAAAAATTGGGCAGAACCTTTTTTACTAACTAAGCTCATCACGAAAAGTTAGGAATGACATTTAAAGTGTTAATCTTCGTTCCGGCTGGGCGACTCTTTGGGGATCAGCAACAGAGGAACAAGGGAATTGCATTTTTCGCTTCTTGTGCGCTATTTTACCCTTTTTAATTTCAAACCTAAAGGTATGAATATGTTGTTAATCAAGGGATAGCATAGGCTAGCTATGGCTTACTTTTTCTAATGACTCAGCAAAATTGGCGATCATTCTCTGAGTTGGAGAATTAGAATTTACAGAACGCGGATATGCCGCTTCCAGCCTAATTAATTCCTTATATAGACCATCATACATTGAGCCTGTTATGATTGGTCTGTTTTGTTCGTAAAGCTTATCGTGCACAATAATTGTGTTTTGTAAGGCCGAAATATAATCGTCGGTGGATATTAGATTTAACTCTAAGCTTTCTAATTTGTTGATTGAGTAGTTATCATTGCTTAAATCAAGCCCCTTTAATAAACCATGGTGTACAAACGCGTTAGCAATTGATAGAGCCGTCTCATGCTGCACCACATTAACAACAAGTAGTGCCTCTGTCTGTTTTGTTACATTGTCTGAATGGTAATGAAAAATAGCTTTCATTACCGGATAGTTAAACCTTTCCTCACTTGATTGTAATTGATCGAATAATGTAATTTCTTTTGTCATATACTTTGACTCCCTAATGTTTATTCATTTCTAAAACATGAAAAAGCACTTCAATATGACAAATGTTCAAACTACTCCCTTTGGAAGTAATTGAACACTTGCTATTGAAGTGCTTTTTTTGTCTCTTCACCGTGTGGTTAGAGCTAATCAGTTAAAATATTAAACTCTAAATAAAATTGAATTGCTGTAAAAGTAAAAATCGCCAATACAATCCACAGGTAATTAAGCCACCATGAGCTAGCTTTTTTATTGATTTTTCTATAAAGGGTTAAATAATTCTCAAACATCCAAATAATCCAAAGAAAAACATAAATCATGAAAAAATTTTGTTTATCAACAAATTTAAATGTAACAATCAAAAAAAATGTACAATATAAAAATGCTCTCATCGAAGGAAATTTTAGCATTTTAAATTCTAGTATAGGATTAATATACCTATTTTTCCTTTCCCTGTATTATAGTAATCGGTTATAATCCTCCCTTACCAATTTAAATAACCATTTTTTGGTTTAGCATCTCTTCGGTCGGAATAATCAAATAAAATTTGACCTGGGCTATATACGCCCACCAAATAATCTGCAAATACAATTACTCCTGAAATTACACTACTTATTAATAAATTTGAGGCACCTCTTCGTTGAAGAGATTTTCTAATTTGTGTCGAAAATATACTTCTTTTAACTTTAATAAATTATTGAACAGCTTTAGCAAATAATTTACCCGAGGCCCATACTCTAAAACCAGATAGCGCTGCCATCAAACCCATATTGATTAAAGTTGCTATTGATGCTCTAGAATTCCAAAATACATTCTTCCAATATTAACCATTACGATCTGCGTTCATCACTGGATTATTTTTCGCATAATTATAGCCATTCAACGATAAAGGATCCATTGTATCACCTCGGACAGGGTCTAGTGATAAGAACACACCTATATTCGGATTATAATAACGTGCCATTAAATAATAAAGCTTTGTACTCTCATCGTAACGATAGCCAGCATAGCGGTATGGGTTGATAGTATCCATATCATTTGTACCACTTTGTGTTAAAATGTTACCCCATGCGTCATATGTGTAGGATGCAACGAGCTTGCCATTTTCATCTGTCATCCCAAGTACATCACCACGATAATTTGTGATGTACTTATAAGGGTGTCCTTTGTAAACCATTGTGAGTAGATATCCGTTATCATCGTAAACGTAACTTCTTACTGCGTAAGAGCTTTTATCCTTTCATAGAGAACGCGGCTGCTATCTCCATCATAAGTGTACTAGCATTCTCTGTTCTTAAGTCTACTAATTCTATTGGTTCTTTTTCTTCACGCTTCTTTTCTTTTACATTTTTTGCTTCTACTTGTAGCGCAAAATTTTCAAAAGGAATATACGCGATGAATAACGTAAGTACTACACTACAAACTAATAATTTTCCTAAAAAACTTTTCAATTAATCTACTCTCCTAAAAGTTAACATGTATATTTTTGCCCCCCCCCAAAGACAACCAATATATACTATCACCATTAGTTTTTACAGTATAATGGTAATATATAGTTGATAATATTTTCTTTTTAATAGTAACGGGCTGACAGTTCAGAGTCTCACGCCCCAGTACCTTCTGCCAAGGCTACTGATAGATTAAATTAAATCTAAATAAGAAAAGTTCAACCAGAAAGTTCTGGCTGAACTCTATAATACGAAAGCATCCGTTAGTTGAATTAGTACTTACTCTATAACATCTCCCATTAGCAAAAGTACAAATATTCATCTATACTTATTTTACAGATAATGGTCTAAAATTTCGTAAGTACGGACATATAGAAACGAAAATGACTTATAATAAAAAGCCTAAAAATAAAGGTGTGTAAAGATGAATACGATTATGGAAATTCAGAACATTTCTAAACAGTATAGAGGTAAAAAAATCTTAGAACATGCTACATTTTCTATTTACGCTAATCAAATTATAGCTATTGTAGGAAAAAATGGAGCAGGTAAGAGTACCCTTCTAAAAATTATTGCGGAATTAGTTGATGCTGACAGTGGTTCTATTGTGAAGCATCGACAATCATTAAAAATTGGCTATGTGCCAGAAGTGACCCCTTCACATATTTTATTTACGCCAGAAGAATATCTTTATCATATGGGCCGTATTCGAGGCATGACCAAAAAACAACTACAGCAAAAAATAAATGAGTTACTTGAATTATTTCATTTACAGGAAGCTCGAAACATTCGGATTGTTAACTTTTCTAAAGGTATGAAACAAAAGGTTATGATTATGCAGGCAATGCTTGAAGACACAGACCTGCTAATCTTAGATGAGCCACTATCAGGACTTGATCCTAAAGCCCAAAGTGATTTAGAAGAAACCCTTTCGATATTAAAGGCTAAAGGGATAAGTATCGTTTTAACATGTCACGAACCAAAATTACTTCAACATCTTGTTGATACCGTTCTTGTTATTCAAAATAACAAAGTCAATCAAACTGATTCATTACATAAGAGTCATACATTGAAAAATAAATTAATTTTTGAGATTTCAAGCTTGAATTTATTGGATGACATGCTACCCATTCTTGAAATTCAACAACAAAATCTTTTAGACAACGGTTGTTATGAGGTTATCACCATTATTAAGGCCGCGGAAACAGACCGAGTATTATTAGAGCTACTACACAAAAAAAACTCAATTAAACAATTAATCCCGATCAATGAAAAGGAGGAACAATTCTTTACCCATTTTTAATGAGGAAGAATAGACGCCGATATGACTAGTTTATTACGTTATCAATTTATTAATTATTTAAGAACCTATCAATACGTTCCACCTTTTTCAATTTTCATATTATGTCTTGTTGTTAATTATACTTTTGTACCAAATCCAATATTAGATAGTTATTCGTTTACAGCTATCATTCTATTTTTTCTAATGGGGTGGTTTACAATTACACTATTTCACGCGGAAGATGAAGGACAAAAAGTAATTACAACACTTCATGCCAAAAGTCGAACACACTATAATTTAGGAATTTTTATAATTTGTGTACTCATTGGTTTTTTCTTAAGCTTTGTATCAGTAGTCTACCCTACTCTTATTGGCGCCTTTGGAGAAAAACCAAGATTTATACATCAATTACTAGGATTCCTCTCACATTTTAGTTTAGCTGTACTAGCGATTGCACTTTCAGCTATATTTACGAGAGAACTCGTTAAAAATAAACAAAATACTTGGTGGGGTGTACTTGGCATCTTAATTGTTTCTGTCGTCATTGCTACTTTAAAAGAAACAATTCTTCAGATCAAAGGGCTTATTTGGTTACTTCCCCCTGTCCGCCTTTCATTAGAAATGATGGGCTCAGAAGACTCCATTAAATCAATCCCTAACAGTTTTTATTGGCAATTTACTTGGATCTTCACCTATTCGGCCTTTGTCATCATGTTGTTCTTCCTTCTTTCGAATCGAAAAAGGAGATAAATTCCTTAAGAAAAGAGCGTTCAATTCTCTTAAAAGTAAGCAAAAATGTAGGAACAATATTTACATTAACCATTCCTATTATTTAAATTTCCAAGAAAATAATTTCAAAAAAATAAGTATATAAGTAATAAAAGTCAGAAAAAAACGGAGAGTGAAGACATGATTCATGACATTGAAGAATATGTAAAATATTTAGAGGGTGTTCATAAACGAACGATACAATATGTAAAGGTAATAAATGAAGAACTTTTAGATTGGAAACCTTCAGAAGATAAATTTTCTATAGGTGATTTATTGCGACATATTGCATCAGCTCGTTTGATGTTTCTTGGTATATTTGAACATGGTTCGTGGACGTATGCAGGACATGATACTAGTAAGGGGACTTCTCTTGAGGATATTTCAAATTATTTAGAGTCATGCCAAGTTAAATTAACAGAGGGTTTACTGAAAATCGGCAATGATATATTGTCAAAAAAGGTTTTAACCCTTCATGGTCATGAAGTTAGTGCTTGGAGAATACTTATGTCCATTCCCGAACATGAAATCCATCATCGTGGGCAAATCTCTTCATACTTACAAATGAACAAGATTGAACCGCCTCAAATTTTCGGATTAAAGATTGAGCAAGTAAAAACATTATGATTTTTTGAAAGAGTATGGACATCATCTTATATCCAAAGCTTATTTTTGCCTTTATATTAACCCCCTGTTATATAGAAATTATAAATCAGTGGGGTTTTTATCGTCCCCTATTCGTTATTTGTCTCCATCAGTATTCTATAGCAGTTAATGCCAGATAAAAAAGGACCTATTGCAAATTATTATTTCGATAATTTGATTTGTTTTGATGATATGTCATAGCTATGCAAACGGTTAGTATACTTCCCAAAAATGAATCGATGATACGTACAACCATTATTCCATAGCTGTTAATCGATAACCTATCGATTATGTACCAAAGACATACATATAGTAGCGTTAAAATAAATATTAAAACCCAAAAATCGAGCTTCTTTTTAGCGGAAATTTTCGGAATATCTTTATTCTTATTTAATGATGCCCTGTAATACATATAACCGATAATAAGTGAAATCCCCAAAAGTGTACTACCATGTTGCAAAAATTTATAAATGGGTATTTGATAGCCATACAGATTGAAGGTATAGGTCAGAGTTGGGAAATTCCTTACCATAAATCCATTTGTATGTGTAAAAGAATCCCATACTACATGCGTTAACATTCCAAACAATGCTGAGTAACAAAAAATGACTGTCTTCCATTTTTTACTTCCCACCACTTTGTAGCTGGATGTATCTTGCAGAAAGTTAGATAAATGGTGGATTACTTTCAAACGTATAATTCGATGATAAATAAAGTAAATAATTACCACTAATGGGAGATTGAATAGTAAAAAACCTGTGTAGGTATGCCCTATCTCTCCTATAGGTTATCCTCGTAAAAAATATTCAAAGTCAGGCGCCATACTACCTAAAACCATTGCGGAAAAATTAATATATTTACTTTTTCTGGTGAAAGGTAATACTGCCGCCGGATGAGCAAATGTTAATGGCATAGTGTCCCGGTATCCCCCTCCTATTTAATAATGTATTTATTACAACGTTTCTCATTTCTAAAAGTTACTTTGAAATGAAATGATCCGCATATTCCATCAACATATCTTTCTGTTGTAAGAAATAATTTAATAAGGACCTTATAATAAATCCACTTACACTAAAAGAAATAATATCAAATGAAGGGGGTTTTCTTGTGAAAAACAAGGTACTTATTCATGCTCAAAACCTATATAAGACATATTCCACGGGTAACACAAAGTATTCTTTTAGAATATGGCATATGTAGTTACCCCCTTTTAATCAATTGGCCAACACCTATCGGATTATCTCTCTTAAGTGTTGTGGCAGCCTGTCTTGGTTGCTGGGTATCGACGAAAATCATCGCCAAAACCTCACCGAGAATTTTGCTTGTTGAATAAAAATGCCCCCAATCTACTTAGGTAGTGGGGGCATTCATTTTAATATATTCATAACTATCAAGTTCGTGTTATAATATTCCAAAAAATAAAAGAAATTTACTTCTCTGGGTTATCAATTTACCAAGAGATCCTTTCTTTCCTAATGGGTATGCCGACATCTGCCTAGCACAAATGTTTACAGTACACCGTTTAGACGAGAAAACAACTATCATATGTAAATATTTTTTGGGAGATGATTGTATGAAACGAGCACATATTCATGAATTAAATATTACTCGTGCATTATCCATTTTAGCTGTACTTATTATCCATGCTACTAGTACACCTGTTACGGTTTTACCAAGTGACTCAAAACTATATCCGCTTTATATATTTTTTAACATTTCCTCTAAATTTGCTGTCCCTGTATTTATTTTCTTAAGTGGATTTGTTTTATTTTACAATTATATACAAAAGGACTTAACAAAAGAGCTGGTCGTTAGTTTTTATAAAAAAAGAGTGACGCAAATTCTCATTCCTTTTCTCTTTTTTTCTATTTTCTATTATGCTGCTATTCAAATTTTTTTGACGGGTGATTTATCATTAACATGGCATGCACTATTTAGTGTGGAATTTCTTGAAAAACTTTTAATTGGAAAAGCGTATACGCATTTATACTATATTTTTATTATTGTACAGTTCTATTTGATGTTCCCTTTATTCCTATATGTTTTAAAGAAAAAACCCGCCCTATCCACTCATCTCATTTGGATTGGATTTGCCCTTCAATGGGGCTTTATTTTGTTAAATGCAGAGTTTTGGCAATATCCATATAGAGGAAGTATCTCATTTTCTTATTTTGCCTATTTCTTAGCAGGTGGATTTTTAGGCATCTATTTTGAAAAATACAAAAGATGGATCCATCTAAAAAAAGGGGATTTCCATATTGCTATCCTATTTATCTGGATTATATGGCTATTTTCTACCTTTTATAATGTATATTTATATTATTTTGCATTCTCAGCTAAAACCTATTTAACTAACAGTATTGTATTTGAAATTGTTTTTCAGCTACAATCTATAACAGCAAGCGTTGTCTTATTACAGTTTTCCTTCTGGATTTATAACAAATGGAATAAAGCGATTGTCAATTGCTTAATTAGCTTAGGCACACTATCATTTGGTATCTATCTATTACATCCATATTTCCTTTTCCTTTATAGACAAATTCCTATAAGTGGAAACAGTATTTTATTTCATATATGGAGTGTTGGTGGGTTTCTTGTTGCCCTATTCGTCACTTGGGCTATTGTATTTTTAATAGGAAGATATTTTAAATATCATTGGATTGCGTTTGGACCGATTCCGAAAGAGTTTCCATACAAAAAGTAAGTATAACAAGACCTCGTACACGCGGTAGTACCGTGTACGAGGTCTTGTTAATTATTTGCTTGGTCGTGCAAATCGCCAATTCAATTTAGTGCAATCATTTAAAGGCAACGCTCTTACCTATTAAGTTTGCAAAAACAACTCCAAAAAATCTTCTTCAGAACAAACAATAATATTATTTCTTCTTAGTAATGCAGTAGTTACGCCTACGCCACCTAATTTTGTACCATTGAAATCACCATTGTAAATCATTGCACTGCCACATGATGGACTATACTCTTTTAATACAACCTTAGTTGCACCTATTTCGAGTGCTTTATGTAATGTTGCATATGCGCCCTTTAAATAAAGCTCCGTAACATCCCGACCAGATATTTCAACAACTCTCGCTTTTCCATCTAGAACGTCTTCACCATCTCCACCAACAATTTCAGCGGGCTCACGAGGCGTCGAAAAACCTCCCATAAGTTTGAAGTGACCCCTAAAAGTTAGACACGGTTATTTCATTAGGCAGCTTGAGTAAAATGAGTTCGGTATTGAACCGGACTCATTTTTAATTTTGCCTTCATCCGTTTCGTATTGTAATAATCAATATATTTTTCTAATTCTTTTTTGAAATGCTCGACACTTTT
>NZ_JBYTDL010000001.1:590514-593595 GCF_058791335.1 Lysinibacillus sp. EB271-A1-10B | reverse complement strand
GGAAAATCTGGCGTTGGCGAATTAACGCGTTTAAATAAAGATCTTTTCGCAGCAAAAGTTGCTGCTGAAGTGAAGGATTTTAATATCGAAAAGTATATCGAACGTAAAGAAGCTCGTAAAATGGATCGCTTTACACAGTATGCTTTAGCAGCATCTATCATGGCGATGGAAGATGCACAATTAACAATCGATGAAGAGCTAGCACCACGTGCAGGTGTCTGGATTGGCTCTGGCATCGGCGGTATGGAAACATATGAACAACAATTTTTAACTTTCCAAGAGCGTGGAGCAAGAAGAGTAAGTCCATTCTTTATTCCAATGATGATTCCAGATATGGCTTCAGGCCAAGTGTCGATTCACTTTGGTGCAAAGGGCATTAACTCTTGTTCAGTAACTGCTTGTGCTTCAGGTACAAACTCTATTGGGGATGCTTTTAAAGTAATTGAACGTGGCGATGCAGATGTTATGATTTCGGGCGGTGCTGAGTCGCCAATCGTTACGATGGCAGTAGCAGGCTTCTGCGCTAATACTGCATTATCTTTAAGCACTGATCCAGAAAAAGCTTGCCGTCCATTCGATAAAAATCGCGATGGTTTCATTATCGGTGAAGGTGCTGGGATTGTTATTTTGGAAGAATATGAGCACGCAAAAGCACGCGGTGCTAAAATTTACGCAGAAGTTCTTGGCTATGGTGCAACAGGAGATGCACATCATATTACAGCTCCAGCTCCTGAAGGGGAAGGTGCTTCTCGTGCAATGATGCAAGCATTATCTGATGGCGGCGTAGAAGCTTCACAAGTTGACTATATTAATGCCCATGGAACAAGTACACCATATAACGATTTATTTGAAACACAAGCAGTAAAAACTGTTTTTGGTGAACATGCCTATAAGCTTGCAATGAGTTCAACAAAATCAATGACAGGTCACTTATTAGGTGCAGCTGGTGGTGTTGAAGCTATTTTCACAGCGCTAGCACTTAAAGAAGGCATTTTACCACCTACAATTAATTTAACAGACGCAGATCCAGAATGTGATTTAGATTATGTGCCAAATGAAGCTCGAAAAGTAGATATTCAATATGCAATGAGTAACTCACTTGGGTTTGGTGGACACAACGCTAGTCTACTATTCAAAAAAATCGAGGAATAATAAAGTAAAACTTTAATTAGTGGGGATTTCATTATCCCCACTTTTTTTATTATTAAAAATAAGAGTGTCATGTCAAAAGATACACGCTATGTAAAGTGGTTGATTGGAGTGAAGGTTGGGCGACTCCTTGGGGATCAGCGGCTCATCGGACGCCCCCAGGAAAGCGCCTAGCCGGAACGGAAATCACCTCCTCGTTTTGCAGAAGAACCTTACGTTATTTAATATGAACAACATAAAAAACGTCAGCCTAATTTAAATGGCTGACGTCTTTTTTTATAGTTTTATGAATAGATGATAATAAAGAAAAAATAGAAAGGATGCCCTAACTTGGTACGACTCTTTTTATTTTTAGTGAGCTACGGCTTATTGATTCTCTCCGTTGGGAATCTCATATTGTATTTGAATTATCGGACACTCGGATATACCTGGATAGTTGTTTTTAAATTTATGGCACAGACAGCAGCATTTTATGTGGCAATTGGATCAATCGTTGTGTTATGTGCTGTTGTGCTTGATCTTGGTTATGATAAAACGATAAACAAGGATAAGATGTAATACTTAGATTACTCTCTTTTTGGCCAAGCTCTTCGATAAGTTTCAACAAAGCTACAGTATTTCTTCATTTCATGTTAAAGCTTTTTTCTTAGCGACGTGCACGGCCAAGACCCATTGCTTCTTCCATGCGTTTTAATGTAGCGCTAGCAATAGCATTTGCCTTTTCAGCACCTTCATCTAAAATGATGTCTAATTCTGATGATTCCACCAAGTGATAGAATTTCTCTTGAATTGGTGTCAGGTGATCAATAACCGTTGCTGCAACACCTTGCTTGAAACCACCATAGCCAACGCCCTCGTATTTTTTTACAAGGTCGTCAATAGATACGCCTGAAATGGCAGATTCGATTGTTAGTAAATTAGAAACGCCAGGTTTATTTTCCACATCAAATGCCACAATACCGTCAGAGTCAGTAACAGCAGATTTAATTTTTTTCTCAATATCTTTCGCTGAATCTAACAGCTTGATTGTCGCTTTTGTATTTGGATCAGATTTACTCATTTTCTTTGTAGGTTCTTGTAGTGATTTGATACGAGCTCCTGCTTTAGGTAATTGAATTTCAGGAATCGTTAAAACGTCACCATAACGTTTGTTAAAACGCTCTGCTAGATCACGAGTAAGCTCAATATGCTGCTTCTGATCATCACCGACAGGAACAATGTTTGTGTTATACAAAAGGATGTCTGCTGCCATCAATGGTGGATATGTTAAAAGAGCGGCAGATACGCTTTCCTTCCCGTGCGATTTATCTTTAAATTGTGTCATACGTTCAAGCTCACCAATCGATGCAACGCATTGTAACATCCAGCCTGCTTGTGCGTGAGCTGGTACTTCTGATTGAATAAATAATGTCGATTTTTTAGGGTCGATGCCAGTAGCAATATACGTTGCTGCTAGGTTGCGAATATTTTGACGTAATTCTTTTGGATCTTGAGCCACTGTTATTGCATGCTGATCGACGATACAATAAACAGCATCACCTTCATCTTGTAATGCAGGGAATTGCTTAAATGCTCCTAAATAGTTCCCTAAAGTTACAATACCTGTTGGCTGTACGCCTGAAAAAATAGTTGTCATTGTCATTTCCTCCTTGAATTTAAGTCCCTTGTTTTTACATAAATATCAAAATGAAGAGTCATCACCAAAACGTGTGGTTGATTTCCGTTCCGACTGGACGCTTTGTTGCTGCCGCTACGCTTTCGCACAGAGCAGAGCTTCCAGGGAGCGTCCGATGAGCTGCTTGGGGCAACAGGATGTTTTTTGCGCGAAAGCGTAGTGCTAACGAAGCGACAGCAGCAGGATGTTTTTTGCGCGAAAGCGTAGTGCTAACGAAGCGACAGCAGCAGGATGTTTTTTGCGCGAAAGCGTAGTGC